>CACZZU010000152.1 GCA_902785765.1 uncultured Ruminococcus sp. | reverse complement strand
CATGAACATCAAAAATAAATGGTACGGAAGCGTCACCCAGTTCGTCTACTCTGTCTTGGGGATTTAGACGGCGTGTCATACCGATTTTATAAACGTTTTCACCAAAAGCACCAATATTGGAAATGACGTACACATAGCCTGCCTTTTTATTGGCTTCACGATAGTCCACATCTTCAATTGCTTTGTTTGTGTCGGCGAGGTGTGCTTCGAGTTTGTGCTTTCTTTCTAACAATTCGGGAGAGTGAGGATTTTTGTCTAGTTGTTTTTGTAGGGTAGCAAGAGCGTTCGTATAATGCGTGTGCTCTTTTTCTAGCTTTTTGCGAGCTTCTTCTATTTCTCTTTGCAGTTTTGCTTCTTCACGTAATTGTGCACGAGCTTCCCTTTCTTGTTCCTTTTCTTCCTGCTTTTTTTTTTTTTTTTCAAACGCTAGGGTCAGTTCTTCGATTTTCAATGATCTGTAAATACCTGAAATTGCAATGCCAAGCATGGAACCCAATCTGTTGATAGCATCGGCAGAAGATACGATACGTTTGAGAGATGTTTGGTAGTTGCTGTACTTGACCTTGTCAACCACTGCATCACATTCTGCATTGAAGGAGCGTAGTAACAGTTTTTGTATGTCGTGAATCATTTTCTTCCCTTGCTCAATACTTCCCTTGAATGTCCATTGTGGATTTCCTGATATTGCAACGCCGGATTTAATAGCGTCTTTCTGCTTTACTCTGATGGCTTCCAGACGCTCTTTATATTGTGCAGCTGTCGTGAAGACGTAGTGAGGTGTATATAAGCCAAAAGACTCCAACAAGACCAAATCATCAAGGGAGACAACTTCTGCTCTTTTTCGGCTCTTCCCTAGAAAGTGTGGGTAAAAAACCATGAAACTACAGATGATATCAGTCAAAATGGTAATTTGCATTTATTCCACGATCTATTGACAACGAGCCTCCCGTATATGGTATTCTTGCAGCACGGGCAAGCCGCCCAAGGGCCGCTGCCCGGCTTCCAGCCTACCATATACTGCTCATTGTCAATAGCTTTCGCGGCATAAACGCAAATTACTTACCCACACATTCTATGGATGCCTCTCTTTTTCTTTCTATTTCCTCGGATAATTGAGTGGATTGGGCTTGCAATTGAGAAATATGTTGCAGGTTCTCTTGCATTGTTTGTCGTAATCCAGCGATTTGTGCTGTCAGATATTCTATCTCTCGCTGTTCAGGTGTCATCATTGCTTCTAATTGTGCAATGCGTTCTTTTAATTGCTTGTTTTCATTGGATTTGAATACATCCATAAGTCCCATACTTTTACCTCCTGTTGATATATTGATTTGTGATTCACTAGTCCTGCTTTATTGAAATAGTAACACAAAAGTTATTAAAAATCAATTCATTTGTTAGTATGCCTCTGATGAAGAATGGTAAGTGTTTGACTGACTATGGTCAGCCCTGCACAGGATACCTTGCGTGTCCTTGTGCGGGACGATTTTTTGTGGCTGGTAACAGCGGAGGTGATTTCTGGCAAGTTCCTTACAGAATCTCTTGCCAACCGTGCTGAACTATGGTATAATAGCTAAAAATAACCCGTATCGGAGGTTTTTGTTATGCCAAAATGGTTAAAAGACGCGGTGTTCTATGAAATCTACCCGCAGACCTTCTGCGATAGTAACGGAGATGGTATCGGAGACATCAACGGTATCATCTCGAAGCTGGACTATGTGAAAAGCCTGGGCTGTAATGCCATCTGGCTGAATCCGGTATATGACTCACCGTTCATGGATGCCGGTTATGACGTTCGCAACTACTATAAGGTGGCGGAACGCTATGGCACGAATGAGGACTTGAAGCATTTGTTTGCGGTTGCCCACGAAAAGGGTATCCGTATCCTGCTTGACCTTGTGCCGGGTCATACATCCGACCAGAACGAGTGGTTCCTCCAAAGTAAGCAGGCGGAGAAAAACGAGTACAGCGGTCGTTATGTCTGGACGGACTGTGTGTGGGAGGCACCGCCGCAGTACCGTTTGATGTGCGGCATCACGCCCCGTGACGGCAACTACATGGTGAACTATTTCAGTTCCCAGCCGGCATTGAACTATGGCTTCAACAATATTACCCATCCGGCGTGGCAGAAGAAGCCTTCTGATCCGGATTGTATCGCTACCCGTGAAGCTTTGAAAGATATTATGCGTTTCTGGCTGAAGATGGGCTGTGACGGTTTCCGTGTGGATATGGCGGATTCACTCGTCAAGGGAGAAGACGGTGAAAAGCCGGAGACATGTAAGATTTGGCGGAACGTCCGTGAGATGTTAGATCAGGAGTTTCCTGATGCGGCAATCATTTCCGAGTGGTGTAACCCGAAGGTATCTATCGGGGCGGGCTTCCATAGTGATTTCTATCTTGACCATGATAATAACGGCTATCGTTTCCTGTTCCGTGATAAGGATAACAAGACCGGCGAATGCAAGGCGATTTTTGGTAAGAATGGTAAGGGCGACATCACAAAATTCCTGGAGGAATATCTGGATGACCTCAAGGGAACACAGGGCAAAGGCTACATCAGCTTCATCACCTGTAACCATGACACGCCCCGCATGACAAGACTGTTCACTCCGGAAGAAGCCAAGCTGGCTTATACGTTTGTATTCCTGATGCCGGGTGTCCCGTTCCTGTATTACGGCGATGAGATTGGTATGCCGTACCGTGAGGGACTCAACAGCAAAGAGGGCGGTTACAGCCGTACGGGTACTCGTACACCGATGCAGTGGGACAGCAGTCCGAATTGTGGCTTTTCGGCGGCACCTGCGGAGGAATTGTATCTGCCGGTGGATACGAGCGAGGAAGCAGTGACGGTTGCGAAGTGTGAGCATGATCCCGACTCGATCCTGAATACGCTGCGAAAGGTGATTGACCTGCGTCACAGCCATGAAGACTTACAAGCTGACGGCGATTTTGAAGTTGTCTATGCCGAGAAGGCGGCCTACCCCTTTATCTTCAAGCGGGGACAGTTCCTGATTGCCGTTAATCCCACCGATAAAGAACAGACCGCTCCGTTTGATTTCACTGCGACGAGTGTCTTTGCTATTGGCGAAGCCTGTGCCAAAGGCAAGAAACTCACGATGCATCCGCAGTCTTTGGCGGTGATGAAGTTATCATAAGGCGGTTTCCTTCTTCGTGACAACAAACAATAAACGGAAAACGGACGGCATCCCGTGAGGGTGCCGTCCGTTGCTTGTGCTGTACCTGGAACGCATGAGTAGTCCATGTGTATTGTGATGTCATGGGAATGGTGGCGGAGAAAACGGGATACGGTCTGTTTGAGGCACATCAGCACAGTCCGCCGTTAACGCCTAATACCTGTCCGGTAATAAAGGAAGCGTCAGGGGATGCCAAAAACCAAACCGCACGGGCTACATCCATTGGTGTACCGAGGGTACCCGTGGGTGTCTCATCCCGCAAAGCCTGCAAATCTTCGGCGGTGTAGGGCGAGAGCATATCCGTTTGTATAACACCGGGGGCAACAGCATTTACAGTAATGCCGCTGAGTCCTTCTTCTTTGGCGAGGGCTTTTGTCAGACCGATGATACCGGCTTTGGCGGCTGAATAATGCACCTCACAGGAACCGCCGATCTGCCCCCAGACAGATGTGATATTTACAATGCGTCCACTGTGCTGACGTATCATGGCGGGCAGTGCTGCCCGACAGCAGTAGAACACACTGCCCAGATTTGTGCTCAACATTGTGTGCCAGTCCTCGTCCGTCAAATCGGTGAAGAGTTTGGTTTGTGCGATGCCCGCATTGTTCACTAACACGTCTATGGGCGGCAGAGTGCCGAACATCGCTTGAACGGCGTGAGGGTCGGACACGTCACATTGTATGGGAAAGACACTGCATCCCTTTTCGGTTAGTTCACGGCAAAGCCGCTGAACCGCCTCGTGAGAGTGGTGATAGTTCAGGTAGACACGTTCCCCTTTTTCGGCAAACACACGGGCGACAGCGGCACCGATACCACGGGACGCTCCGGTAATCAGGACACTTCTCATGCTTTCTTTAGCACCTCAACGATCTCACCGACAAAGACTTCGTGCCAATCGTTATCGCCGTACCAACGATCGACGGCGGCCGGGTCGAGAAAACTGTCCGCAGTCATGGTCTGGCGGTACAGCTTGCGGCATACCAGCACCATATCTGCTTCGGCAAAGTAGGGAGCCTGTTTGTCGAAAACCGGTGTCAGACCGGTTTCTTTGATCTTGTCCACATCACGTCCCGAATGGGAACCGCAATAGGCCAATGCCTTCTTTTGTTCGTCACCGAAGAATGTCAGCGTGTAGTAGTCGTGGTCGTTGACGAACGACAGGGTATAGCGGCTTTGGCGAATGAATGTGAAGGCGACATTTTTGTTCCACAGTACACCGACACCGCCCCAACTGGCGGTCATGGTATTGAAACGGTCGGCCGTTCCGGCGGTGACTAACGACCATTCCTTCCCGATACGGGAGAAGAAATTGTCTTGCAGGCTTTCGGGTGCGATAGACTGAAACTGACTCATAACAAGTACCTCCATCATGAAATAGGGTTCACTGTCATTATAGCACAGCATCTGGAAAAACATCATGCGAAGAATGTATATTATACATTTTTTTGTGTATAAATGTATATGCTGCGGGGGTGTATGGGATGTGCTTTTACAGAAAACGCCTTTCGGATGTTGAAAACTTGTGGGAAAATGTTGAAAACTGTGTTCAGACAGCCTAAAAGTATTCCACTTTTTGGAAATGTTATCACCGATTGTGAGAAAATGGGCGGGACTGAATAAATATTCAAAAACAGCTTGATTTTATGCAGGAACGTGGTATAATGATATCTGTAATCAACGCAGCCCCTTGGGGATGCGAACAAATAAACGGAGGTATTGTTATGGGAGACATCAAAAAGGTAGTGCTGGCGTATTCAGGCGGTTTGGATACGTCTATTATCATCCCTTGGCTGAAGGAGAACTATGACAACTGCGAAGTGATTGCCGTATCGGGCGATGTAGGACAGGACAGTGAGCTGGAGGGTCTGGAAGAAAAGGCACTCAAGACCGGTGCGTCCAAACTGTATATCGAAGACCTGAACAAGGAGTTCATTGAAGACTATGTGTTCCCGACCATCAAGGCGGGTGCCGTTTACGAAAGCAAATACTTGTTGGGTACCTCCTTTGCCCGACCGATTATTGCGAAGCGTATCGTAGAAATCGCCTTGAAAGAAGGTGCTGATGCGATTTGTCATGGCTGCACCGGCAAGGGCAACGATCAGGTACGTTTTGAACTGGCCATCAAGGCTTTCGCACCGGATATGAAAATTATTGCTCCGTGGAGAGAGTGGTCCATCAAGTCCCGTGACGAAGAAATTGAATATGCTGAAGCCCACAACATTCCCTTGAAGATCACAAGAGAAACTAACTACTCGAAAGATAAGAATATCTGGCACATCTCTCACGAGGGACTCGATTTGGAGAATCCTGCCAACGAGCCGATGTATAACAAAGAGGGCTTCCTTGAGTTGGGTGTATCGCCCGAACAGGCACCCGACAAGGCAACCTATGTGACCATCTCCTTTGAAAAGGGTGTTCCCACCGCTATTGACGGTGAGAAGATGGATGCTGTGTCCTTGGTCAAGAAGCTGAACCAACTGGGCGGCGAAAACGGCATCGGTATTGTCGATCTGGTTGAGAACCGGCTGGTCGGCATGAAGTCCCGCGGCGTTTATGAAACACCCGGTGGTACGATCCTCTATCATGCTCACAACAAGCTGGAGGAACTGACCCTCGACAGAGATACCTATCACTTCAAACAGCAAGTGGCTTTGCGTTTTGCAGAGCTGGTATACTTCGGTCAGTGGTTCACCCCGTTGAGAACAGCTCTCTCTGCTTTCGTGGATTCGACACAGGAGACGGTTACCGGTGACGTGAAGCTGAAACTGTACAAAGGCAACATCATTGATGCCGGTGTGACCTCACCATATTCTCTGTATGACGAGGATATTGCTACCTTCGATGAGGATGAGGTTTACAACCAGAAGGATAGTGCTGGTTTCATCAACCTGTTTGGTTTGCCGATCAAGGTACAGGCGAAGAAAAACCTTATCAAGGGTTGATTTCCTTACTTATCTAACCAATACTTTAGGGCGAACAGTGGTCAAACATTGTCCGCCCCTCTGTTGTTTATAGTCCTATCCGTGAGCGATGCCGGAACGTATCGGTGTAAGATACTGGACACGTCTGTGCAGGCAGCGGATAACCTGCTTTCCATGCAGGCACGTCCGTTTTTTGGCATTCTTCCACGATGGGAAGCAACCATGATTGACTACTAGTGATGAGGTGACGAACCATGAAACTTTGGGCGGGTCGTTTCTCGAAAGAGATCGAAAAAAAAACCAACGACTTCAAC
>CACZZU010000151.1 GCA_902785765.1 uncultured Ruminococcus sp. | reverse complement strand
TTTTCATATGGAAAGTTGACAGGCACTACCATCCTTTTAAGAGCCTGTGCCAAGCTGAGGGCTGTTTGATTTTTCCCAGAACTACTTGACACGATCCCCGACCGTTGTTTTTCTTGACAAAACGGCGGTTTTGAAGGATAATAGGGGTGTATGACACGTCAGGTTGAGTACGATCATCAAGAAATCAGAGAGAGAGGGATTTGAAATGGGCTATACGATTGCTCAAAAAATCATCAAGGCACATCTTCTCAGCGGAGAAATGACTGTCGGCAGTGAAGTCGGTCTGAAAATTGACCAAACACTGACACAAGACGCTACCGGTACAATGGCGTATCTGGAATTTGAGGCGATCGGTGTACCGCGAGTCAAGACCGAAAAAAGTGTCGCCTATATCGACCATAACACCCTGCAAACCGGCTTTGAAAACGCCGATGACCATCGCTTTATTCAATCCGTGTGCAAAAAACACGGCATTTACTTTTCCCGTCCCGGCAACGGTATCTGCCATCAGGTACATCTGGAACGCTTCGGCAAGCCGGGCAAGACCCTGATCGGTTCGGACAGCCATACACCCACCGGCGGCGGTATCGGTATGCTGGCCATCGGTGCCGGCGGTTTGGATGTAGCTGTCGCCATGGGCGGCGGTGCCTATTATATCCAGATGCCGAAGATGGTTCGCATCAACCTCACCGGAAAACTCCAGCCGTGGGTCTCCGCAAAGGATATTATCCTCGAGGTACTGCGTATCATGTCCGTCAAGGGCGGCGTGGGCAAGATCATTGAATACGGCGGCGAAGGTGTCAAAACCCTGACCGTGCCGGAGAGAGCAACCATCACCAACATGGGTGCGGAGCTGGGAGCCACCACTTCCGTGTTTCCGTCCGATGAAATTACCAAGTCCTTTATGAAAGCACAGGGTCGAGAAGAAGACTGGACAGAACTGTCCGCCGATGAAGATGCTGTGTATGATGAGGTGATCCACATCGACCTGTCCACACTGGTTCCAATGGCCGCCTGTCCGCACAGCCCCGATAACGTTAAGACCATCGAAGCGATCGGTCCGCAGAAGATCGACCAGGTATGTATCGGCTCCTGCACCAACTCTTCGTATCTTGACCTCATGCGGGTAGCTGCGATCCTCAAAGGCAAGACCGTACATCCGGATGTTAGTCTGGCGATTGCTCCCGGCTCCAAGCAGGTATATAATATGCTGGCGAAAAACGGTGCGTTGGCGGATATTATCGAGGCGGGTGCCCGTATTCTGGAGTGTGCCTGCGGTCCGTGTATCGGTATGGGACAGTCCCCGAACAGCAAGGGAATCTCTCTGCGTACCTTCAACCGTAATTTTGAGGGACGCAGCGGTACCCGTGATGGTCAAATTTACCTCGTCAGCCCCGAAACCGCTGCCGCTTCCGCTTTGACCGGTGTCTTCACCGATCCCAGAACCCTCGGTGATGCCGTTGACATTCCGCTGCCGGAAAAGTTCGACTACAACGACAACATGGTTGTGGCTCCTGCTCCGGTGGAGGAGATGGACAGCGTAGAAGTCCTTCGTGGTCCCAACATCAAACCGTATCCAGAGACCGCTCCGCTGGCCGAACACATCAATGTTCCCTGTTCACTGAAGGTCGGCGACAATATCACTACCGACCATATCATGCCCGCCGGTGCGAAGATCCTGCCCCTTCGTTCCAATATTCCGGCTATCTCCGAGCATTGTTTCACCGTATGTGATAAGGACTTCCCGTCCCGTGCCAAGAGACTGGGTGAGAGCATCATCGTAGGCGGTGTGAACTACGGACAGGGTTCGTCCCGTGAACACGCCGCACTGGCACCGCTGTATCTGGGCATTAAGGCAGTTGTTGTGAAGTCCTTCGCCCGTATCCATCGTGCGAACCTCATCAATGCCGGTATCCTGCCGCTGACCTTCGTCAACGAGGCTGACTACGACAATATTAACGAAGGAGATGAATTGTCCCTGCCGAACGTCCGTCAGCGTATTGAGGACGGTAAGGTACAGCTCCTGCTCATCAACAAAACGCAGGGCAAGGAAATCCCTGTCCTCTGTGAACTGTCCGGACGCACCAAAGATATTATCCTCGCCGGCGGTCTGCTGGACTACACCAAGCAAAACGGCTGAACGAGCCGCTCTGCGTAAGGAATTGCCACAAGCGGCGGCACATCCTTCATTTCTTTGAAAGAGGCAAAGAAATCCCGCACCATGTGCCGCCCTGTACCACATAAACCAAACGAAAGAGGGAATTGAAATTGGAAAAGATCAAAATGACGACCCCGTTGGTCGAGATGGATGGCGACGAAATGACCCGCATCATCTGGAAGATGATTAAGGACAAGCTGATTCTGCCGTATGTCGACCTCAAGACAGAGTATTATGACCTCGGTCTGGAAAATCGTGAGAAGACACAAGATCAGGTAACGATCGACTCCGCCGAAGCCACCAAAAAGTACGGCGTTGCCGTGAAGTGTGCGACCATCACGCCCAATGCCGAGCGTGTCAAAGAGTACAACCTGACCCAGATGTGGAAATCCCCGAACGGCACCATTCGTGCCATTCTGGACGGTACGGTCTTCCGTACACCAATCGTGGTCAAGGGTATCACCCCCTATATCCCAACTTGGACAAAGCCCATTACCATCGCCCGTCACGCCTATGGTGACGTGTACAAAAACACCGAGATGGTGGTGGCAGACGGCAGTAAAGCCGAACTGGTCGTGACCGACAAGGACGGTCACGAGACTCGTCAGCTCATTCACACGTTCAGCGGCTCCAACGGTATCATTCAGGGCTTGCACAACATCGACAAAAGCATCAGTAGCTTCGCCCGTGCCTGCTTCAACTTCGCTTTGGACAAAAAACAGGACATCTGGTTTGCCACCAAAGACACCATCTCCAAAAAGTACGACCACCGCTTCAAAGACATCTTCAACGAAATCTTTGAGAACGAGTACAAGGAGAAGTTCGATCAGGCTGGCATCACCTACTTCTACACCCTCATTGACGATGCAGTCGCCAGAGTGGTTCGCAGCGAAGGCGGCTACATCTGGGCGTGCAAGAACTATGACGGTGACGTCATGTCTGACATGGTAGCCACAGCCTTCGGCTCACTAGCCATGATGACCTCTGTACTGGTATCGCCGGACGGCATCTATGAGTACGAAGCGGCTCACGGTACGGTACAGCGTCACTACTACAAGTACCTCAAGGGCGAAACCACTTCGACCAACTCTGTTGCCACGCTCTTTGCGTGGACAGGTGCCCTCCGTAAGCGTGGTCAGTTGGACGGCAACGCCGCTTTGGCTGATTTTGCCGACAAACTGGAGCAGGCTACCATCGCTACCATCGAAGACGGCATTATGACCGGTGATCTCGCCGCTCTGTCTACTCTTGAAAACAAGACAAAGGTCGACACCGAAACGTTCCTCTCCGAGATTAATGTCCGTCTGGCTAAAGCTCTCGCCTGATCGACGTTTTTTCCTGTACCGTCGGTATCACGTTGTGATACCGACGTTTTTTTTGTATGGTGCCAATCTGTTCGCCCGTCATTTCACAAACAATTCATCCCCTCGGACAGCCCTCCCGTCTCTGTCACCAACCATTGGTGCGGTGTCCTCTATTTTCTGACGTCGGTTTTTCCGCTGTACCATAGAAAAGTACCGTCCAAAACATGATGAAGGAACATTCTCCCCATGATTTTCCCTCATGGAAAGATTTTATTTGTCGACAGACTATTCCTTTCTTCGACAAGATGTGATAGAATAGAGGACAAGGACGTATCGCGTGCAGTATGTATATCATCAGGAGGCCATCTCTATGGAAAAAGCAAAGGACATCAGCCGTTTTTTATCACAAACTTTTGAACATCGCCACCTCAAAGCACTCTTCAAGAAGATGGATGGGTGCTATCTCGTGGACTACGAAAACGTACATCATCAGGGCGTAAAGGGACTCCATCTCCTGCCAAAAAAATCCGTTGTGTGTCTTTTTTACAGTCCTCAAGCGGACACTATCCCGCTGGAAGTCATTCGGCAATTGGAGGACAAGGACATTACCGTACTGTTTTTCAAAGTCACGGTCGGCCGCAGAAATGCCCTTGACTTCCAGTTGGTGTCATTTCTCGGCTATCTCATCGCCAAACACCAATCCCTCAACATCAAGACAAGTTACTACGTCGTCACCAAAGATGCCGGTTTCAGCAGTGCAGTAGAATTGTGGCATTCACTTGGAGTAGACATTCAACTGCGTCCGCGTTTGCTGGTGTCCGCCAGCAGTGCCGCACCATCCAAGGCACAGCCGCAGGCATCCGCACCACCACAGACACCGATATACTCAGAGAAACCCGTTTCTGAACAAGTCCCGTCATCAACAGACACCCCTACACAAGAACCGGAAACAGCGGCACCGCCCACTACACAACCGCAGCCGCCATTGAACGTGATGGCAGCTGCCAAGGATGAACCAACGGGTTTGTCCCGTGACGAGGTGCCCGCCGAGTTCGTTCCCTTGTACAACTATCTTCACAACAGCTTCAAGGAGAAAAACAAGTCCGACCGTGTCCTGCGGATTGCCATGAGTTGTACCGATAAGGTGGTCTTCCGCCGTAAGATTGCTCAAGAATACGGCGAAATCTTCGCCGTTAAATGGTACCAGACATTCAAGCGGCATTTGCCCTATCGCAACGAGAAAAGTCTTCCGGCTGTATCGAAACGGAGGGCGGTTTCCTCTGTTTCAGCATCCCGTATGTCTAATACCACTGATACTGCTGAATCTGTCCAAACGAACACAGATGAAAAAGTCGTTGCGGATACATCTGTCAAAGTGGACTCGGATGAAGTCACAACGGACAGAACACCTTCGGTCAAGGATACCCCTGTTGAAGTCACACAGAACGAGACATCCTCGGTCAAGGACACACCTGTTGAAGTTACAACGAACAAAACACCTTCTGTCAAGGACACA
>CACZZU010000150.1:769-6700 GCA_902785765.1 uncultured Ruminococcus sp. | reverse complement strand
TCATCGAAAGCAAAAACTACTCCGCCTTGAATTTCACGCTGGATAAACTGGAACAGACCCCCTATGTCAACATCATCCGCCAGTTGCCGCGTTTGTTTGGCGGCATAGAGGTACTGGAAGAGGCGTGTCAATTGTGTGACGATCAGGAAGCCCTCCAGACATTGGACTATGTACGGGAAATATACCAGCACCTGTCCCGCTATGGATTGGGTGAACGGCTGATGATCGACCTCGGTCTGGTACAGCGGAACGACTACTACAGCAGTATCGTATTCAGCGGTTATGTGATGGGTTCCGGTGAACCGGTACTCATCGGCGGACGTTATGATAACCTGCTGGATAGTTTTGAAGCCTCGGCACCGGCAATTGGATTCGGTATCAATGTGGATGCCCTGGCGAAGGTCATGCTGAAGAGAGACAGTCTGCCGCAGAAGCAGCCCACTATGGTGTTAGTACATGCGGCTCCCGGTCACGAGATCGAAGCAATCCGCTATACACAGACGCTGTTGGAGGCAAACATCAAGGCGGAAAACAGCGTGTGCGAGTCAGAGGAAGAGGCCCTGCAGTATGCGAAAACAAGGGGCATCTCCCGACTGACGGTCGTGTCGGACGAAATCAAGACCATGGCAACGGGGGTGTGAGATACGATGAAACCATTAAGAATTGCCCTCACGAAGGGCAGACTGGAAAAGGATACCATCGGTCTGTTGGAACAGGCCGGTTATGACTGTACTGCTGTGCGTGAAAAGGGCAGACGGCTGATCCTGCCTATCGGCGGCGGAGAGATCGAGGTCGTATTGGCGAAGGCGGCCGATGTCATTACCTATGTGGAAAACGGTGTGTGTGACTTGGGCGTGGTGGGAAAGGATACCATCATGGAGAACGGACGCAGCTTCTATGAGATACTTTTTGCGTTGGCCGGCAAAAAGGGCTGCGATTTCTACGCAGGCTATAACGAAAAAACCATCGCTACCAAGTACCCGAACGTGACCCGTGGATTCTTTGAAGGGAAGGGGATGGATATTCGTATCATCAAGATCGAAGGATCGGTGGAGCTGGCTCCCTTGCTGGGGCTGTCCGATGCGATCGTTGATATTGTCGAAACGGGTTCGACCCTCAAAGAAAATGGGCTGGTCATCATCGAAGACAACGTAGCGGCGATTTCTGCCCGTCTGATCGTGAATACCGCCAGCCTGAAACTGCGGAAACGTGAGATAGAAGCATTGGCAGATAAGATGGAACAGGAAAGGAAGAAGATACAATGAGTGAGATCATTCGTGTGATACAAGCAGACGGCGTGACGGAAAAGACCTTCCTTCAGAAGGTAGAGGAACGCAACCGCAGCACCAACGATCAGGTAACGACAGTCGTGAAGGAGATTATTGACAATGTGCGTGTCAATGGCGATTCAGCCGTCCGTGAATATACCATTAGATTCGATGGCAAGGCACCGGAATGTTTTGAAGTGCCGAAAGAGGTCATCGAAGAAGCCGTACAGCGTTGTGAACCTGCTTTTGTAGAGACACTTCAAAAGGCGGCGGCACACATCCGTGATTTTCACGAGAGACAAAAGCAGCAAAGCTGGCTGAATACCAAAGACAACGGCGTTATCTTGGGACAGCGTATTCGTGGATTGGCACGAGTGGGCTTGTATGTACCCGGCGGCACAGCGGCGTATCCGTCTTCGGTATTGATGAATGCGATTCCCGCCAAAATCGCAGGGGTGAAGGAGCTTATCATGGTGACTCCTCCTCAGAAGGATGGCCAGCCCAACCCTGCTATCATGGCGGCGGCCATGGTGGCGGGTGTCGACCGCGTCTTTCTGATGGGCGGTGCACAGGCGGTGGCAGCCTTGGCATACGGAACAGAAAGTGTTCCGAAGGTGGATAAGATCGTAGGTCCCGGCAATATCTTTGTCGCCACTGCCAAAAAACTGCTGTATGGCACGGTGGACATCGACATGATCGCCGGTCCCAGTGAGATACTGATTTTAGCAGATGAAACGGCCAATCCGAAGTATGTGGCGGCTGATTTGATGTCGCAGGCAGAACACGACCGTATGGCATCCGCCATTCTTGTCACGACCTCACAGATGTTGGCACAGGCGACTGTACAAGAACTGGATCGTCAGGTACCGACCCTTGAACGGAAAGACATCATGGAGGAATCTCTGCGTAACTATGGTGTCATCATTGTATGTGACACAATGGAGCGAGCGGTGCAGATGGCGAATGACCTTGCTCCCGAACATCTTGAAGTCTGCTGTCAGAATCCGCTGGAATATGTTGGCAAACTGGACAATGCAGGGTCGGTTTTCCTTGGAAACTACTCGCCCGAACCGCTGGGTGATTACTTCGCGGGTCCGAACCACGTTCTGCCGACCAGCGGTACCGCCCGTTTCTTTTCGCCTCTGTCCGTGGATAGCTTTATCAAGAAATCCAGTTTCATCTACTACACGAATGATGCTTTGCGGGAGGAAAAAGACGACATTGTACGTTTTGCCAATACCGAAGGACTGACGGCTCATGCAAACGCTATCATTGTCCGTTACGAATAAAACGGAGTCCGTTCCTCCCTTGTCAAGAGGGAAGTTCGTCTCCTGATGGTGTGTCCGCGGCAAATAGAAAGTCATCCGTGAAGGTCGTTGTCGAGAGGGGAAGTCCGTCCTCCCCCTGCGTGCCTTGACCGTATCTTGCCAACCAGCAGCACGGCTTGTAACTTTTTGACGTTGTTCGTGAGCTGCCATGCGGCAGCCAAGGAGGAAGGCTCCTTGGCTGCTGATTGAAAAAACCGCCGCAGGCGGCATTTCCGAGGTGTTTTTATGTCATATACACTGTGCGACAAGGTGCGTACCTTGGAGCCATATCAACCGATCGAGGGCAGTTATCGTATTCGTCTGGATGCGAACGAGTCGTTTTACAGTATGCCTGATGAATGGAAGGACGAGTTCAAACAGATCATCGACACCCTTGCTGTCAACCGCTATCCCGACCCGATGGCCAGCGAGATGGTTGCCGCCTTTGCGGCGTATTACGGCATCAGCCCTGACCATGTGACGGCGACCAACGGTTCAGATGAGATGCTGTATCTGTTGGCATCGGCGATGTTGAAGAGGGGCAGTACCGTTGTGGTAGCTGAACCGGATTTCAGTATGTATCGGTTCTACTCATTCCTGTCGGAGAATCGTGTCATCGCCTATGGGAAAGATGACCTGTTGAAAATCAACGTGGATGACCTTATCCGCACGGTCAACGATAACCAAGCAGACATGGTCATTTTCTCCAATCCCTGCAATCCGACCGGACAGGGTTTGACAGCACAGGAGGCTCGCCGTCTGGTATGCTCCGTACAGGCGTTGGTTGTGTTGGACGAAGCCTACATGGATTTCTGGGATCAGTCTATCCTGCAGGAGGCCGCCGACTATGATAACCTGATCGTCCTCAAGACCGCTTCCAAGGCGGTAGGAGCAGCGGCTCTTCGTGCCGGCTTTGCAATAGCCAACCCGACAATCACGCAAGCTCTGCGGGCAGTGAAATCGCCGTATAATGTCAATATGCTGACACAGCGGTGTGTAGCGGCCATCTATCGTCACCACGATCTGTTGAAGGAACGCTGCCGAACCATCACCGCCAACACCCGTTTCCTTTATCAAGCCTTCTTGAAGTTGAAGGACGCCTATCACCTTTCGTTTGATATTATCGAGCCGTGTGCGAATTTTGTGTTTGTGCGAACCGCATCGGCAGAGGCAATTTTCCGCTATCTGTTGGCTAACGGTGTAGCGGTACGGTATTTCGGCAGTGCAGGTGCTTTGCGTATCACAGCCGGTTCTGAAGAAGAAAACAACGAGTTGCTTCGCTTGGTGGAACGATACATTATGGAGGAAGAATTGTCCGAAAATCGTTAAGATTTTGACGATTTTGCTCAAAAATGTTCGTCAGACGGAATTTCTCCCCGAATTTTTGTTTACAAATTGTTCAAAAAGAGGTATACTGTAAGGCAGTACCGCGAACATCTTCACGGCACTGCCTTATTCACGCAAACATAACAGATTTGAGGTGGATGATCATGCGTCAGGCAAGTGTGCACCGCACAACGAAAGAGACAGATATTCAAGTCTCCCTCTGTCTGGAGGGCGGCGAAACGAACATCAACACAGGTATCGGTTTTTTTGACCATATGCTGACGGCGTTGTCCGTACATGGCGGCTTTGGGCTGACCGTGTGTGCCAAAGGGGATTTGGAAGTCGATTGTCACCACACCGTCGAAGATACCGGCATCGTGCTGGGACAGGCTTTCGCACAGGCACTCGGTGACAAAGGCGGCATCGCCCGCTACGGTTCGTTTTATATTCCAATGGACGAAGCCCTGGGCTTCTGTGCATTGGACATCAGCGGACGGCCATACCTTGTGTTTGAAGGTGCCTTTCCGGAAGAACGCATCGGCGGGTACGATAGCTGCATGACAGAAGAATTCATGCGGGCGTTAGCCTTCCATGCCGGATGGACCCTCCACCTCAAGATTACGGGAAGAAACTCTCACCACATGACCGAAGCCCTTTACAAGGCATTGGCACACGCCCTGAAAGCTGCTGTCCGACCGATTGAAGGCACTCTTTCTACAAAAGGTGTGCTGTAAGTGAGCGTCACCCGTTTTACGAAAGGATGAGAACCTATGTTCATTTTACCTGCGATAGATATTAAGGACGGTACTTGTGTCCGTCTGTATAAGGGCGACTATGCGACCGCCCACAAGGTGGCCGAAAGTGCCGTAGACACTGCCAAAAGTTTTGAAGCGGCGGGTGCCGAGTGGATGCACATGGTCGATCTCGATGGAGCCAAAGACGGTCTGCGGGTCAATGCCGATCTGATCTTGTCAGTTCGGAAAAACTGTGATCTGCGGATGGAAGTCGGCGGCGGCATCCGTGACATGGCGTCTGTGGATTTCTACCTCTCGAACGGTATCGACCGTGTGATACTCGGATCGGCGGCCATCCGTGACCCCGATTTTGTTAAAGAGGCGGTCGCCAAGTATGCCGACAAGATCGCTGTCAGCATTGATGCCCGTGACGGCATGGTATCGGCGGATGGCTGGACAGATACCTACGAAGTCGATTTCATCACTTTAGCGAAGGAAATGGCGTCCATCGGTGTACAGTACCTCATCTTCACAGATATTTCCAAGGACGGGATGTTGTCGGGTCCCAACCTGACCATGCTTGATGAACTGTCTGCCAGTGTGCCGTGTCATATCATCGCCTCCGGCGGCGTGTCCAATCTGAAAGACATCATCGATCTGTCCAATCTCCACTTGTACGGTGCCATCAGCGGCAAAGCAATCTATACCGGTTCGCTTGATCTCAAGCAGGCCATCGCCGTAGCCAAGGCCGCCGAACAAAAGCAAGACTGAAAGGGAGGATACACCATGACATCCCACTTCGATTTCATTGAGGAATACTTCCAGAAAGCCGATCTTCTGCCTGCTATCGTGCAGGAAGCCGGTACCAATGAAGTCCTCATGCTGGCGTATATGAACCGTGAATCCATGCGGAAGACCTTCGAGACCGGCTACACATGGTTTTATAGCCGTTCCCGTCAGGAGTTGTGGAACAAGGGTGCGACCAGCGGACATCTTCAGCGGGTCATCGACATCAAGGGCGACTGTGACAAAGATACCTTGCTGGTCATCGTGGAACAGACTGGTCCCGCCTGCCATACCGGCAGCCATTCCTGCTTTTTCCGTGACTTGTGGCACGAATAAATACCTATCAGAAAGGAACATTCACCATGTCAGACAATCACAATGAGTTATACGACCTTTACGATACGATCATTGACCGCCAAAAGAACCGCCAAGAGGGTTCCTATACCTGCTACCTGTTCGACAAGGGGCTTGATAAGATACTGAAAAAGGTAGGCGAAGAGTGCACCGAAA
>CACZZU010000150.1:0-736 GCA_902785765.1 uncultured Ruminococcus sp. | reverse complement strand
CCGACCTGATCTATCATCTTTGGGTGATGATGGTACAGCAGGGCATTTCGGTAGATGATGTGATGGCCGAGTTAGCGAAACGCAGCCAAAAGACCGGCAACCTCAAGCAGTTCCATCAAGTCGATCACAATTCCTGATCCTGACAACCGTATACCTTCGCAGTCATCACGCAGCCGTTGATGTGCTGGCACCTCACAGGGGATGTTTCCTCCTGTGAGGTGTATTTTTTTAGCAGTGGGAAAGTTTCACTCTCACTTTCTCCAATGGGGCTGTCCGCATAGTGTGAAGATAGTCGTACTAGCGAACCCGATAACCATTCTGATGGTGTTGGTCTTGTGACGAAAAAATTCCTTGACGGGGATTTTTTGGCGTGCTATACTGAATGTGTGGTATTTTCTATAAAATTTTTCCAAAGGGGTTGAAAAAACTATGCTGTTCGCCTATAATCAGACAGACAGGATAGTTGTACCCTTTTGGCAAGTGAATATCATATACAAACGCACGTTCGCGGGATAAGTATGTCCCGCGGACGTGCGTTTTTTCGGTTGGCAGGTGCATCTACGGTTAATCGGCGGTGTGTGAGGATAGCCGCCTGTTAATAAATCTTTCTGACGAAAGGAGTCAACAACAATGTCACAACAGGCACAAAAGAAACATGTGACCAAACGAGCCATCGCAGCAAGTCTGCTGTCGCTGTTGATTTGCGGCAGTATGCTTATCGGCACGACCTACGCAT
>CACZZU010000149.1:14445-27178 GCA_902785765.1 uncultured Ruminococcus sp. | reverse complement strand
GTAGCCGACTATCTCGGTACGACTGCCCAGTACTATGGAAAGTATGAAAAGGGAGAACGGGAACTGCCCTTTTCACGAGCCATTGAACTGGCAGATTATTACCAAGTCAGTTTGGATTATCTGGCAGGGCGGGTAAATGTGCGGAAAATCAATACAGGCGTTGAACTGGACGAGGACGAACAACGACTCCTTGAACAGTATCGACACCTCACCGAACGCAATAAAGGCAAGGCGGAATTGTTCATTGAACAACTGACACAGACACAAGCAGAACAGGAAAACACCCGAAAAAACGCCTGATTCCGTTGTCATCCTATGTCAACCTTCTCCGCTAACGCCAAAAAACAGCGGCAAAATGTCTCTTCTCCCCTCATTGGAGAAAATCTTTGCGAAAAAATGCAAAAACCGCTTGCTTTTTCGGAAAGTATATGGTATAATCCATTTGTTATCTATGGAGAAACGAAAGAGGTGAGGTACCATGAAGGAGAACATTCATCCGAACTACCAGCAGACCACCATCACTTGTGCTTGCGGTAATGTTATTGAAACAGGTTCTACGAAGAGCAACATTCGTGTTGAAATCTGCTCGAAGTGTCACCCGTTCTTCACAGGCAGACAGAAGCTCGTAGATACGGGCGGTCGTGTCGACAAGTTCAAAAAGCGTTACGGTATGGGTAAGTAAACATCGGTTTGACTCCGATCGGGGACGGCACAGCAGTGTGTCGTCCCTTTTTTCCCTACGATTTTCCGGTATCTGTCCCATCGCCACGGAAAGGTCCAGCCGACCGCAGCACACACCTTTCCCCCCCACCAACCGACCTGCCACCCCATCCACCAACAAGCCAGATATGCCGCTCATCCCCACTGACCGTGCTCCACACTTATCCCCTTATCTCCCAGGTCAGATACGCCGACCATTTTCTGTGAAGGAGGGCACCGCATGAACACCTACCGCACCATCGCTCAAGAGGCCGCTGATGAATTTGTGGAACAGCGTTCCCGCTTCATCGGCTATGTCAAGCCTGTCACAACCGAACAACAGGCACTGGATTTTATCAACGAAAAACGCCAAAAGCATTGGGACGCTACTCATAACGTCTACGCCTATGTCCTGCGGGACGGTCAACAGCGGCGTTTCAGTGATGACGGCGAACCGCATGGCACCGCCGGTATGCCGACCTTGGAGGTTCTGCTAAAATCGGACGTGACCGATGCGGTCGTGGTCGTAACACGCTATTTCGGCGGTATCCTGCTGGGTGCCGGCGGATTGGTGCGTGCCTATACCAAAGGAGCGAAAATCGCATTGTCGGCCGGCGGCATCGTCACCATGGAACGCTGTGCCGCCGCACATCTCTGCTGTGATTACGGACAATACGGCAGAATAGCAGGGCTGATTCCCGCCCACGGCGGTGTGATTGATGATACTGTGTATCACAGTGGCGTCGAACTGTATTATCACCTTCCTGCTGATGCGGTTGACCTCTTCCAAAAGCAGTTGGCAGATGCAACCGGCGGCACTGTCACGGCGGAGATCACCGATTATCGGTATTTTGCCCGTTCCTGACAGCACACCTATCATTAAGAGCAGTTCGATATTCTGAAAAGGTGGATGAGGAGCCACTCCCTGTGAAACGGCACTCCTCCAATAAGATACAGCAACCGCCTCTCTCCTGCTTATTTTCCTGTCCTTCAGGAACACCCCTTTTCTGTGTGTTGGCGTATGCTGTCCGGCATATTTTTCCTGCCGCTGTCAAAATCATCCCAAAAACGAAACAACTCGCCCCTTCCACCCAAAAAATAAATTTTTTGGGGCGTGAAAAAGGTATCGCCCGAAAAAATGCGTATAGTTATAGTACCGAGAAAAATGGGAGGTGTGTCTTTTGCTGATTCGTGAACAACTCGAAACCATCGAAGAACAGACCCTATCGCCTGATGCGTGTTTGTCCCGGAACACACAAGGTCGTCAGCGACCGGAAGAACCGTGTCCGGTACGGACGGATTTTCAGCGTGACCGTGACCGCATCATACATTGTAAGGCCTTCCGGCGGCTGAAACACAAAACACAGGTGTTTCTTTCCCCCGAAGGCGACCATTACCGTACCCGTCTCACTCACACACTGGAGGTTGCCCAAATTGCCCGCACCATCGCTCGTGCCCTGCGGATGAACGAAGACCTGACGGAAGCCATTGCCCTCGGACATGACCTCGGTCATACCCCTTTTGGACATGCCGGTGAGCGTGCTTTACATCAGCTCATGGCTGGTGGGTTCCGTCACTACGAACAAAGCCTGCGGGTGGTGGACGTGTTGGAAAAAAACGGTCGGGGACTGAACCTGACCTACGAGACACGCAACGGCATCCTCTGCCATACGACCGGCACTGAAGCCGATACCGTGGAGGGACGTATCGTGCGTATTGCTGACCGCATCGCCTACATGAACCATGACATTGACGATGCTATCCGTGCCAACGTGATGAAGGCGGAAGACATTCCCACCGAGATCACAGACATTCTCGGCACGACAACAACCTCTCGTATCAATACGATGGTGCTGTCGGTCATCCACTACTCCAAAGACGGACAGTTGTCGATGGCACCGGATGTGCAGACGGTCTATGACCGTCTCCACCGCTTTATGTTCGAGAGTGTTTACTCCAACGGCTACGCCAAACACGAAGAAACAAAGGTGCCCGACCTCATTTACCTTTTGTTCACTTACTTTATGAAGCACCTCGATAAACTGCCGGAGGAACTGCAACAGGTGGTAGAGCATGAAGGGGAAGCCCGTGCAGTGTGTGACTACATATCTGGTATGACCGATCACTATGCAACTGAAAAATTTAAGGAACTGTTCATTCCGGGTGCCTGGAAGGTCAATTAACCCTGCCGCTCCGTTGGATTGCCACGATAAAGGAGGAATGTCATGGCCATATCCGAAGATTTCAAACGGGAGCTGAAACGCCGCATCAACATCGCCGATATTATCGGACAGTATGTCACGCTGAAAAAGTCCGGACGAGGACTGATGGGCAAGTGCCCCTTTCACGGCGATGATACACCGTCTTTCAGTGTGTCGCCCGAACTGGGCGTATACCATTGTTTCGGCTGTAACGAATCCGGCGATACCATCCGTTTCGTTGAACAGATGGAACATCTGGACTATATGGAAGCCATCCGATGGCTGGCACAAAAGGCTGGTCTGAATGTGCCCGAAAACGATGGCGACAACCGCTCCTATCGTCTGCGTCAGCGTATCTTTGAAGCAAACCGGGAAGCTGCCCGCTTCTATGTACAGCAGCTCTATACACCAGAAGGCAAAGAAGCCCTCGATTATCTTACGAAACGTCATCTTCTGCCAAAGACCATCACCCATTTCGGGTTAGGTTACTCTCCCAAGTCCCGCTTTGAGCTGGTCAACCACCTCAAAAACAAAGGTTTTTCCGGCACGGAACTGATACAGGCGAACCTCGCCAACGAATCGCAGTGGGGCGGCAAACCTTACGACCGCTTTTCCGACCGCATCATGTTCCCCATCATCGACCTGCAAAGGCGTGTTCTGGGATTTGGCGGACGCATCATGTCCGACCTCAAACCGAAGTATCTCAATACGGCAGAAACACCGGTCTTTAACAAAAGTGAGAACCTCTACGCCCTCCAATTTGCGAAGAACAAAGCCAACGGTCAGTTGATCTTGGTCGAAGGCTATATGGATGTCATCGCCCTGCATCAAGCAGGTTTTGAGAACGCCGTGGCAACTCTCGGCACGGCAATGACAAAAGAACAGGCAGTCATCATCAGCCGTCACTGTACGGAGGTCGTTATCTGTTATGATGCCGATGAAGCGGGTCAGCGAGCCACGGCTCGTGCGATCGGTATTCTGCGTCCCCTCGGACTGAATATCCGTATCCTGACAGTCCCCAACGGCAAAGACCCCGATGAGTTCATCAAGTCTCACGGAGAACAAGGTCCCGCCCGCTTCCGGATGCTGCTTAATAAAAGCGGCAACGATGTGGACTATCGCCTGAACAAGCTGCGGTCAAGCTACCAACTGGACATCACACAGCAGCGGGTGGACTTTCTGACAGAAGCCTGTCAGTTGATCGCAACCCTCGACAACAGCATCGAACGAGACATTTACACCTCCAGACTGGCTGAAGAATTGTCGGTGGACAAGCCCGCTATCAAGCAGCAAGTCGAAAAGTACCTGCATATCCGTCAGCGGAAAAATGACCGACAGGCACAGCGGACCATCCAACGCAGCCTGACCGTTCCCCCGCTGCCGCTTGGTACAGCACAAGACGGTTATCACCTGCGGACAGCCAATACCGAAGAAGCCCTGATCGCTCTGCTGATCGGGAACCCCGATGTAGCTGTCACGATACTGCCGACCCTCTCCCCCGACCTGTTTGTCACTTCGTTCCATAAGATGCTGTGTGAAATGCTCCAGAAACGTGCCGCACAAGGCTATGACTTTGCCATCAGCGATATGTCGGATACACTGTCCGAACAAGAGGTCAGCCGTTTGGCGAAGATTTTGTCCACGCATCCCTATGAAGAAGATCCTGCGTCTGCCGCCAAAGAGTACATCAGTGTTCTCCAAGAAGAAGCCGAACGCCTTTCCCCTCAAAAGGCAGCTTCCGCAGACGACGATACCTTACTGAAGGAAATGCGGAAACTCCGCAGTAAAAAACAATGACATCATCCTCTAACATCACAAGGAGGCATACAGTATGATGCATTCGGAAATGTTTAAGCAATACCTTCGCCAGACCATTGAAAAAATGGCAGCCGCAATCCCGTCGGCTTTAGACGGTGGGTTAAGGCTGCCAAAAGCGTAGCTTTTTTGTTATAACAACAGTAGAGGGACGGTTCAGCCCGAATTTACGCCTGTGGAGTTAGTAGGTTACGAGGACGATGAAGCAGGAAGCCCATTGGCTTTAGACAATGGGTAGTTCACGAAGCTCAAAACGACAAAGAACTCTGGGATAACTGGATGAACCGCCTGACCACAAGCACACAAAATGCATTGTTTTTCCACTATGGCTTAAACGGCGAACAACCCCATACGCTGGAGGAAACCGCCCAATACCTGAAGTTTACACCAGAGCGGGTCATTGAGCTTGAGTATCTCGCTTTACGAAAGCTGCACCACCGCCCGCTCCATCGCCGCAAAGGGATGACCTACTTTCTGAATAACGATTGAGAGCTGCCTGCGGCGGCCGGTCATCCGACTGCCGCAGACCGCTTGACATAAATGACTTATCCGCCAAGAGAAGGAAAGAAAAATCACAGGAGGTACGATACTATGATAACACAACCTGACAAAAAAACCGTCCTCAGCAATCTGATGGAACTTGGCAAGCAAAAGGGAAAACTCTCGAATCAAGAGATCTGGGATGCCATCGGCGAGATCGAATTTGATCTGGAACAGATGGAAACGCTCTGCGATGCCCTCGCCAAAAACGGCGTGGATGTTGTTGACGCACCGGATGAGATCAACCTCGATGATGCTAACCTCACCGCCATCTCCGAAGGCAGCGATATGATAGAGGAAGAAGAAAACGAACCGACCGCTGAAAACGTCACTATTGACGACCCTGTCAAAATCTACCTGAAAGAGATCGGTCGTGTGCCGCTGCTGACCCCCGAAGAAGAGTTGGAACTGGCTGTGCGTATCTCCAGCGGTGATATTGCCGCCAAAAAGCGTCTTTCAGAAGCCAACCTCAGATTGGTTGTCAGCATTGCCAAGCGTTACCTCGGCAGAGGGATGCAGTTCCTCGACCTGATTCAAGAGGGTAACCTCGGTCTTATCAAGGCCGTCGAGAAGTTCGACTACACCAAAGGCTTCAAGTTCTCGACCTACGCCACTTGGTGGATCCGTCAGGCCATCACCCGTGCGATTGCCGATCAGGCGAGAACCATCCGTATTCCTGTACACATGGTCGAGACGATCAATAAGGTCAAAAAGGTGTCCAACACACTCCTGCATCAGACCGGTCACGAACCAACTGCCGAAGAAATTTCGGAGTACATCGGTATGCCTGCCGATAAGGTACGGGAAATCATGCGGGTCGCTCAAGAGCCCGTTTCACTGGAAACACCTATCGGTGAAGAGGAAGACAGCCATCTGGGCGATTTTATCCCGGATGATGATGCTCCCGCTCCGCAGGATGCCGCTTCTCATACGCTGCTGAAAGAGCAGTTGAACGAAGTACTCGGTACGCTGACGCCTCGTGAAGAAAAAGTACTGCGTCTGCGTTTTGGCCTGGAAGATGGTCGTTCCCGTACCCTCGAAGAGGTCGGTGATGTCTTTAACGTCACTCGTGAGCGTATCCGTCAGATCGAAGCCAAAGCCCTCCGCAAGCTCCGCCATCCCAGCCGCAGCAAAAAACTCAAAGACTTTCTTGACTGATCGGGGCTTCTCCACAAACTCCAGCAGGGGCTTCTCGCCCCTGCACCCGTCGTTGTAAGGAGAGGATCGTCATCGTTACGGACGGTTTTACTTTCTGTCCCTGTTTTTCCCTGTCAGATGTGAAGGCGACACCTTCACGCAAAACAAAACCTCCTGCGTCAGCGAAATATCTTCCGTTGACGCAGGAGGTTTTTGTATGGCTCCATAGATTTGACAACCACTGTCAATCGTGTTTTCGGCAACTTTCTCACCAGCCTGCCGTTTTTACCTTGCCCTGCCACCTTTTCTATCTCTTCGGGAAAGAAACTATCCGCCGCACACATTCCTTGCTTTACGATCATGACTCCCCCTTGAACCGCTGCAAACTCACAGCGGTTCATCCTCCCGCTTTTTGATAGGTAATGAGTTCGTCAGTCGCTTCTTTGGTACGGGTAAGGGTGCCCGCCTCATAAACAAGGTGGTAACGGGAACCGCCGAAGAGTGTTTCGATGGACTGACCATCGTAGGTATAGGTGCCCTCCAACGATTGGTTCATATACGAAAGAATGACAGTACCATCCTCACGGAAAGTATAGGTGTTGGAGATGTCCTCGTGCATCCGTTCGGAATATTCCGCAACGGTATAGACCTGTTCTCCTACTGTCACCGTTTGTGCCGTCCAAACGCCGAGTATAGGACGCAGTTGTGTCATATTCAGGCTAGACTGTGTTTCGGTATCGGTCAGATGCGAAGCGGATACCGCCTCTTGTGACCGACATCCTACAAGAAGCAGCGACAAAAGCACTGCAATCAAACAGACAACAACCGACAGCCGTTTGCAGCGAACCATCGGCTTGTCAGGCATGGGCTTCACCTGCTTCCTGCTGTTGATAAGTTTTGGCAAGAAACCGTTCCGTTTTGACGGCAAAACGCTCATGCGTACCTTGGGCGATAATCCCTCTCTGATCTTCTGCCGTCACACGGAAGGTGTACTTTCTGTCTTCCAGAGCGGTCAGTTCTGCCTTGACCGTCACCTTTCCTCCTACAGGTGTGGCACGAATATGATCGACATCTACTTTCGTGCCAACAGTGGTAACATCCTCCGACAGATACGGTGCCAACAGGGTACAGGAGGCTCCCTCCATCCATGCAATCACCGTAGGTGTCGACAATACCCGCAGGGAACCGCTGCCCATGTGACAAGCGGTATCTTCCTCTGTGACAGCGTGGTGAAGAACTGTTTCTATTCCAATAGTTAATGTCTGCATATTGCTTCCTCTTCTCTTGATAAAATTCTCGGATACTGCTATAATAGTGTTGGCTTCATTATACCACACTTTTGCGGCGTTGAAAATACGCCGGACGAAAAAACAGGTGTTTTTCGCAGAAAAAGGAAGGTACCGCTATCATTTTAGGACAAAGAAGGGGTCTACATGGCAGACAAAAACAAGGGCAACGACAAAAACACCGAAAAAAACGCCCCCGCTTCGGGCGGCGAAGCGGTTAAATCACGTCCCCGTGTTCACGCACTGGATGAGCTGCGGGGGATCGCGATCTTCTGTATGATCTTTTTTCACGCATTCTACACCATTGGCTACTTTTTCGAGTATGATTGGGGCATCTGGCTGGTGAATTTTTTCACTCCTGCCGAACCATATTTTGCCGGCGTGTTCATCGTCCTCTCCGGCATCGCCTGCAACTTGAGCCACTCCAATCTGGAAAGAGGCGTCAAGCTGCTGCTGATCTCCCTTGGTGTCACACTGGTGACCTACCTCACGGTCGGTGAGAAAAACATGATACAGTTCGGTATCCTGCATATGCTGTCTTGCTGTATGCTGCTGTACGGTTTGAGCAACAAATACCTCAAACTCGTGCCCTCGTGGATTGGTATCTTGCTGAACGTCGTTCTGTTCGTCCTGACCTATCAGACGACACACCATATTTTCGGTCTGCCGCCGCTGTTTTCTGTGACGATCCCTGACAGCTGGTATAGTACCCACTTCTTATTCATGTTCGGCTTCTGCCGCAGCGACTTTGTTTCAACGGACTATTTCCCACTTCTGCCGTGGCTATTCCTGTTCTTTGCCGGTACCTATCTCGGACGCATCGGTGTCAAGCGGAAGTTCCCGAAATGGCTCATGACGAAGCGGCTGGGCTTCTTCGGATTCATGGGACGGCACTCCCTGCTCATCTACCTTCTGCATCAGCCCCTCATCTTCGGTATCTGCTACGCTGTCAACTACTTCAAGGGACTCTTCGGTGGATAATCACATTCTGTCCCGCACGTCACACGGGTACGCAAGAATGCCCTTCCACTTCCGGTATAATGCCGCTCTCGGCTGCATCCCTATACTGCCTCGGTGATAAACATTTCTCGAAAGACAACGTCCCCCGCTGACGATTCGTTTCGTCAGCGGGGGACGTGTTTCTCACCTTTTCTGGTTTAACAGGCATCATGCGATGGGACGGAGCTTCTTCCTCCCATAGGGATAGAATGTTCCTTTGTCACTACTACTCGGTGAACTACCCATTGTCTAAAGCCAATGGGCTTCCTGCTTCATCGTCCTCGTAACCTACTAACTCCACAGGCGTAAATTCGGGACCGTCCCTACTGTTGTTATAACAAAAAAGCTACGCTTTTGGCAGCCTTAACCCACCGTCTAAAGCCGACGGGATTGCGGCTGCCATTTTTTCAAAAAGATTACTTCACAGTCACTTTGAAGTCCTTGGTGGCGATGGTGCCCTTGGCATCCTTAACCTTGACACGGACATCATAGGTAGTTGCGGAGGCAGGCTTGATCGTCACCGTTTTGGTGGTGCTGTACGCCTGTACAGTGGTGTAGGAAGTCGAAGTGCTCTTTTTGTAGTACACACCGTACTGATACGGTGTGGTACCGCCGGAAGCTGCACCCGTCACCGTCACACTCTTGCCCTGCGTAATCGAAGTAGCAGAGATTGTGGACTTGTTGGTCAGGGCGGTGGTCGAAGCATTCGTGACCTTCACGGTGAAGTCTTTGTTAGAAACGATACCCTTGCTGTCCTTGACCTTGATGCGAACATTATAGGTGGTCGCAGCAGCGGGCTTGATGGTCATCTTTTGGGTGGTGCTGTACGCACGTGCCTTGGTATACTCGGCCGAGGTAGCCTTCTTGTAGTACGCCGCATACTGGTACGGAGCCGTACCGCCGGTCGCCTTACCTGTCACGGTCACAGAGTTGCCGAGTGTGATAGAGGTGGCGGAGATCGTAGAGGTATTGGACAGAGCTGTTGCAGCAGCCTTGTTGACCTTCAGGGTGAAGTCCTTGTTGACCACAGTGCCGAGATTATCTCTGACCTTAACGCGAATGTCATAGGTCGTGGCGGTTGCCGGCTTCACGGTGATGGTCTTGGTGGTGCTGTAACCTCTAACAAGCGTGTAGCTGTTGGAGGAAGACTTCTTGTAGTAAGCAGCAAACTGATACGGAGCAGTACCGCCGGCCGCTGAACCAGTGATGGTCACAGACTTGCCGAGGGTGATCGAGGCAGCGGAGATCGTAGACTTGTTGGACAGAACGGCAGCAGTAACCTTGACGGTGAAATCTTTGGTCTTGATAGTGCCGGTCTTATCCTTGACCTTAGCACGGATATCATAGGTGCCTGCAGAAGCCGGTGTGATAGTGACAATCTTGGTAGTGCTGTACACCTGTACAGTGGTGTAGGAGGTCGAGGTGCTCTTCTTGTAGTACACACCGTAAGAGTATGGAGAGGTACCACCGGAAGCAGCTCCGGTCACCGTCACACTCTTGCCGAGTGTGATGGATGCAGCAGAAACGGTCGATTTATTGGTCAGCGTAGTGGTATCACTGGTCACCGTGACGGTCATATCTTTTGTCTTGACCGTACCCTGAGCATCCTTCACGCTGACACGTACCGTATAGGTACCTGCCGCACTGGGCGTAAAGGAAGCCGATGTGGCGGTGCTGTAAGCCTTCAGTGTTGTGAAGGAGGAGGCGGTACTCTTTTTATAGTAGTAAGCGTACTGATACGGACTGGTGCCGCCGGAAGCCGCTCCCTTGACCGTCACCGTACTGCCTGTCTTCACGCTTGCCGCAGAGACAGAGGCACTGTTCGTCAATGCCGTTGTACTGCCGCTGTCTGTTACAGTGATGGTCGCCGAAGCGGAGACACCATTGACAGAAGCTGCTGTAATGGTAGCGGTACCCTTGGCAACACCGGTAACAACACCACCCGAAACGGTTGCGACTGCGGTATTGCTGGAATTCCATGTAATGGTCTTGTTGGTAGCATTGGAGGGAGCCACGGCTGCCGAAAGTGTGACCGTGCTGCCTTTCTCCACGGAAGCAGAGGTTTTGTTGAGTGTCACAGAGGTCACATCAACATTATTCTGCTTCTCAACAACATACTGGAAGCCGGCAGAGGTGTAGTAACCTCTGTTCTCAAAGTCGAAGCCGGGCTGGTTGGCACCGGGAACCTGCCTGCCGCCGTCATTAAAGATGACCTTCGTCAGATTGCCAGTCGGGGTGTACTCATAGTAGTATACGCCGTTGCCGTCTGACTTCATGGCTGTACCAGGCCAAGCCGAACCGATGGTGGTGTTGGAACCGCCGTCATACATATAGATGTTGATGGTATTGCCCCAGTCGGACGGCTTCTCGAAGTACACGCCATTTTCGATGTAGGTCATGGACTTGCCTTCGACAGAAACGGTTGCTGTAGCGGTCTTGCCGTTGGAGGTTGTCGCCGTGATAGTAGCCGAACCAGCCGCCACAGCGGTAACCGTACCGTTGGAAACGGTCGCAACAGCCGCATTAGAGGAAGTCCACGTCACAGACTTATCCGTCGCATTGGACGGAGCCACGGTTGCGGTCAGTGTACCGGTCTCACCTGCTGTCAGAGAAAGCGTTGCCGGAGTAATGGTAACGCCGGTAGGTTTCACGATGTTGGTGTTCTCCTTGACCGTCACGCTCACGGTAGCCGTCAGGTTGTTGGAGGTCTTGGCGGTAATGGTAGCGGTACCCTTGCCAACGCCCTTGATGGTGCCGCCGCTGACAGTCGCAACAGACGCATCACTGGTTGTCCATGTAACGCCCTTGTTGGTCGCATTGTCGGGTTTCACTGTTGCGGAAACGGAAGCGGTCTCACCTTCCAGCAGAGAAACACTGGTCTTGTTGAGGGTAATGCCGGTCGGAGCAACCACATTGATGGTGGTAGAAGTGATGGGGCTGTCGGCACCGCCATCGGTCAGGTACTTACCGTTCGGGATGACACGACCGGGAGCAGGTGTCTTGGCGGTATCGAGCACATAGACACGCAGGTTGCCTTTGCCGGAGCAGCTCACACTGAGCGTACCGCCGGAAACGGTCTTGGTATCGCCGGTCACCGCATCTACATAAGTACCGTTCGGGATACCGGAGAAAGTCGCATCACCGGAGATTGCAACACAAGCAAAGCTGTCGGTGTTGCTGTCGGTATATCTTCTCTTGAACGCCATATTGCCGGAGCATCCTTCGGTGGAATACTGACCCTTACGCAGAGCAGGAACAGCCTGACGGATACGGTTCAGACGCATGAGGTGCTGAGAAAGCGGTTCTGCGAGGGTTTCGGCAACCTTGCCGTCCGCTGCCCACACAGTAAAGTCAGAGGACTGTACGGTACCCTCGATATTATCGCCGTAGTAAGCACGACCAGTTTCACTCAACGGAGCATTGGGTCCTACGTCGATAGGCTTACCGGCTTGGAACTGAATCTCAGAGCCGTAGAAAATACAGGGAATCCCACGGAAGGTGAACATCAGGGACATATTTTCTGCCCATGCTTCTTCACCGCCGTTATACCGCATAGTCTGTGCTTCATCGGGACCGTAGTCGTGGGAGTCAACATAAACCACGTTCCAAGTGGAATCGTTGAAGTAACGATCCTCCCCGAGAGCGGTGTTGAACGCACCGTTGGCACTATTGAAGCTCCAGTGCATCTGAAAGTCGATGACATCCATGCCAGAACGCTGGGAATAGTCCGGTGTATGGTACTCATTCCCCTTCAGGAAGGCGTTATCGCTGGTGGGCTGGCTGCTGGTGCTGAGATGAGCATTGTAGTGTTCTTCGGTCAGAGCCTCATTCGTAGCAGCATCGGTCGTCCACTTGCTCAGCCAGCTGGAATCCTCCGCCCAGGTATAGAACGCACAGGAGATCGGCGGAGCGTCACGATACCAGACATCGTGACCTTTGGTACAAACTTCACCGAACATATAGAATTTGTCGCCGCCAGTCTTTTTGAAGGCCGGCACGAAAGTAGAGTTCAGGGTCAGACGGGAAATGTGCTTAACCGTATCCACACGGAAGGCA
>CACZZU010000149.1:0-14427 GCA_902785765.1 uncultured Ruminococcus sp. | reverse complement strand
AGCCATCGACACCCATCTCAATGTACTTATTGTAGCAGTCGATCAGGTAGTTATAGACTTTCGGGTTCTCGGTATTCAGGTCGAAGCAGTCGTCTGCGATCGTTTTCCGCTGAGCCTCAAAGTTATCCCAGTCACCGCCGCCGCAGAAGCCATTGTGATGGTAGATATTTTCGGGGTCCTTCGCAGCACCGGACGCCATCACATAGTCACTGCGGCCGCCGCCATATACTTCATCTGTGATCTTTAGCAGGTTCTCTTCGCCCCAGTTACAAGTGTGGTTGAAAACAACGTCCTGAATGACTTTGATACCCTTCGCATGACAGGCATCAATCAAGGTCTGGTAGGTCACACCGTTCGACTCATAACGGGTGTCTACCGCACTAAAGTTGTAGGCATGGTAGCCATGGTAGTCATAGCCGGAATCGTTCTGAACAACCGGCGTGATCCAAATGGCCGTAAAGCCCAGTGCCTTAATGTAGTCCAGCTTGTCGATCAAGCCCTTGAAATCACCTCTCCAGGAGGGGTCACTTTCGGGGTTCTTGGCTTTGGTATCCTCGGATGTTCTTGCATTGTTGCTGGGGTCACCATCGTAGAATCTTGTTGTGATGAGAAAGTAGATACTCTCGTCACGGAAGTCGGTACGGGAGTTGGCATAGATCACACCTCTCGCCGCATCGTCCAAAATACCGCCAGCGGCATTTACCGTCACGGCTGTATTCGTGACCAAGGGCAGTGCAGCGGTGCAAGTCAGTGCGGTCAGAGCACTCATTGACCAAGCGGCTGCTTTTTTGACTGCTTTTTTCATCTTGGCTGAAAAAACGCTCATGTGGCAATCATTCCTTTCCGTTGAGTGAAGTTATCGTTCAGAACATCGAGATCGCTCCGTCTCCTTCCCTTTCTTTGTGCCAGCCAAGGTCACTTTTGAGGAAAGAAAGGAGAAGCGTCATACTCTGTCTAAATTGTATCGCAACGGACGGCTTTTGTAAAGCCGTCATTTTGTTCATAATTTGATAACAATTTGTTCAAAAAAATTAACATTTAGGAATATCTACCAGTTATCCACCATGTTCACTAGGCACTTTCACGAAGAACGAGGTTCTTTTTGTGCTGCTTTCACAACATCCGTAAACAAAAAACGTGTTTTTGCACAAAAAAGCTGTTTTCAACGCCAAAAATCCCCTACGCTATGCGTAGGGGATAAAAACGACCTGTGATAAAAATCTGCCCGTTCTGCGGCGGCCAGCACAGCTGCAGAGCGGGCGTTTGTCTTTCCGACAGGATCCTATCACGGTACATTCTGTCTGACAAGCCGACTATCTGATAGATGTGGTGTTCCTTGGAACATCATGCCTGTCAGCAAGCATCCCGTCGTCCGTTCGGACGAATTTTTACTCGGTTTCCTCGGTGTCCTTGCGAAACCGTATCCCCACACCGTTGACCTCTACCCCCTCTTCAGCACGAATCATCACATACTTGGTGCCATCAATGATGCGTGTCTCCAACAGGTGACTCTTTTCCGGGCTGACGTGGATCGTGACATCGGGGGTCTTGACCTCGAACCGTTTGCGGTCGATGATATTCAGCGGACTGATCTCCGTTTTTTCGCCAAAAGCACTGTCGTAAGTCTCATCGAAGGCAGCGATGTGCTCTTCGGAAGCACCACAGTCTTCCAGCATACGCTTCACATCCTGCTTACCGATCATCAATGGTTCTTCCTGATGGGTATTTTCATGCTCGCTGATCATATCATTGATGTGCTCGTGCACCGACTGGACGAACGCATAGCTGCACTCTTGAGCAGCCGTTTCGGCAATCAGTGTGCGGAAGTTCTCCTTCTGTTCTTCGGCCGGCATGGGATATTCCGTACCGAACAGAGCTTCGGCGGATGCTTTATAATCATCGGCCGCACTCTTGGTGTAAAACAGGGCGTTGTAGATGTTCGTGGCTCGGTCGTCAAAAGACGGGAACATAAAACCGATCTCCGGAGCGGCAATTGCCATATCCGCTCCAATGTTGCGGAACGGTTTATCCCCGTCCAAAAAGAAACCGATGCCCACCTTGGTCGGCTTGACCGGACACACACTGCACAAAACGTAGCGGAACACTTCTTCTGAAGCATCGTCCATCTCTTCCTCATTTTTGGAACGCTGCGGAACATCGTACTTATCGCAGCCGAGTACGATCATGTAACACTCATCGCTCGGAAACGAGGCGATGATCTTGCCGTACAGTTCATGCAGGGCTTCTTCGTCTTTCAGTTCGGAATCCCGCAGACGCATCAACAGACGATGCTCGTCGCTGTTGCTGACTTGTTCGGTCGTGAAGGCGATGTCTACCAGATTTTTTCCCACACGTCCCGAAAGGGTCTTTTTCAGCACCTTGAACAGGTTTTCACTCTCTTCCAACGGCAGCATTCCCACCGTCTGGGAAAATTCTTTTGCGATCTGTCTGTCGGCACTGACATAGCAGCCCTTCAAGGTCATGATGTTGTTCTTGTCGTGACGGATTCTTCGTTTGATCTCTGCAATTTCCTTGTCTGTCATGCGGATACACTCCTTTAGTCAATACTTCTCCAAAAATCGTCCCCACAGGGGGACAGGATTTTATTATAGCAGATTCCGGCGGATTTGACAATATTGCCAAACACCTCCTTTCGTGGTAAGATGGTACCATCTTACCACGAAAGGAAGGAACTCCATGAAATTGGCAGTGCCCTATGATACCATGAGCGGACAGGTCTTCCGTGTGTTGGAAGAAACGCCTGTCCTCAAGCTGTACACCATCGAAAACGGTGAGATCGACTCCACGGAATTGGTCGGCACGATGGCGGAATCAACCGAAGACATTATTGGTCTCCTGCAAATGCTGGAAGCCGATGGGCTTTTGTGCGGCGACCTCGACAAAAGCACCTGTAATCTCCTGCATGACGAAGGCATCGTCTTTTACAGCGGTTTCTACGAAGATGCCGACGAAGCCGTGCAGGACTTTCTGGACGGTCTCGTTCTCTTTGGTGACGACGATTAATCTCTCGCAGCAAAACCGTAAGCCCCTAAACCATGTACCATGGTACAGCAGAGAACATGGTTCTCAACATGAGATAACAACAAAACCTCCGCCCGATATAATTTCGGACGGAGGTTTTCTATGTTCTTGGAAAGAATCGATCTCCATGAACAGCGGTTGTTTTATCACCGGCTAACCTTCTTTAAGTGGCTGCCGCTTACTTCTGAACTCTGCTCTTACGATTTCTCTTGGCAAGGAGGAGAAAGACAAACAGTCCCCCCGCCAAACAAGCCACCAGATAGAGAATGTCGTTTCCGGCATTATCACCGGTAGCCGGATGTACCGCTTTTGGGTCATTCGGGTCACAATAGGAAACCTCACTCGTTGAGCCGCTTTCGTCCATATCCTTACTTGGTGCATCACTCGGTTCACGGGACACATCACTCGGCTCACTGCTCGGTTCACGGGACATATCACTCGGCTCACTGCTCGGCTCGCCGCTCGGTTCACGGGACACATCACTTGGCTCACCGCTCGGCTCGTCGCTCGGTTCACGGGACACATCACTTGGCTCACCGCTCGGCTCGTCACTCGGCTCGTGGTCGGGCTTTTCATCAGCCAAGGTACCTTCGGGCACAAGTTCTGTGAAACCGGCTAAATAACGAAGTGTCTTCCCTCCGACTTTGCTGTCAGTATAGGAGGAGAGGACGTAATACTTGTCACCGTTTACAACAGACATCGGTCTTATAATGAAGGTAGAGTTGTAAAGCTTTCCAACATCCGAGAAAACGACCTTTGCGTCAGGCATAATCTTTCCGAGCCACTTCAACGGTCGGATAATCCCATACACCGGAAAAATCATGCGGAGATACATTTGCAGCAACCTTCGCTAGCTCAAATGAGTTTTCTGATGTTTTTATGATTCGGGTGATAGAGTATATATTGTGCGTGTATCCCAGATAGACATTTCCCGCATCGTCATAGAAAGGAACAGAAGTGCTTGAAGCATCCACCAAATCACCAACATTGCCAACGGAAATCAGCTTTCTGTTTTCCATATCCACCTTGATGATTTCTTTGTTCGGCTGAAAGTCCGTGAAATCGAATTTTCCTCCGCCGATAATCAGAAGTTCGCCGTAATAATTGACCAAGGAACACTCCGTGTACATTCCGATATGGTCGAATGACATCCAACTGATTTCTTTGGAAGCAGGGTCATATAAGAATAGCTGGGGCTGATAATCGTCCCCCACCTTTTTGCCTGCAATGGTAACGATCTTGCCTTTATAGGGAACGATTTGACCGGTGATGAATCCGTACGACGAACCCTTCGTGATCTCGTTCCATTCACCTGTTTTGGTGTTGTATTCGGTGATGTATATCTGCGTTTCTTCTGAGTCCGCAGTCGCAAAGTATATGCTGTCTCCCAAAGAAACAGCACTCTCATTCATATAGACCAACTTGTCCATTTCTTCCGGTATGTCGATCTCTGTAAAGTCGCTGTTGACGGCCTTCAAGGGAACGTAGCGGGTGCCTGTATTAAAGCCGTCCATATTGGCGTTCCTCACCTCGACCTTTAACATTCTGCTGGAACAATCAATGTCCTGTGAGCGTGCAGCAATACGGCTGTCGCTCCATTCCGTTGTGGGAACAGGAATATCATTCACATATAGTTCGCCCGACTCCGAGAAGAATTCACCATCCACAACAAACGAAGAGCCGTCCATTTGAGCATCAAAAATAACCGGTGAGTATTTACCCTCCAGTGCATTTCTGAGGTTGGCAATTCCGCCCGTCACACAATAATCGGCCAGTGCCCCTTTTTTATTGGCGGAACCGAGTGTTCTGGCAATGAGTTTTCTGCTGTTGTCTTCGGGATAGGCCGCCGCAAGCATAGCAACCTCTCCTGTTACCGTTGGTGCCGCCATGGATGTTCCGCTTAACTTATAGTACGGCCACGCATCGTTTGTCAGCATCACGTTGTCGATCCGAACCGTGTCAGCATCATCTTCAGGGCTTGTAGCTACATTCGGAAATGACCTCGTAATAATCATCTGCACCTGAAAATTTGCATAATCCATATCATCCGGAAGAGCAAAGCTGACGGCATTCCATTTGCCTTCTTCTACGACTCCCGCATCAGACAGTATGAACTGTTCTCCGTTTGTTCTGCTACCCAGCAACATCAACTGAATCTTGCCATAAACCCTGTCCTTTTCGATCATAAACGTCAGATACTTCGGACAAGAAACGGAAAGGTCTTCGTCACAGGTGATCGTGATCATGGTGTTAACATCCGTTGTGAAAAAGTAACCGGCAGAACCATTAAACCCGCTGTGATCCGAAGGAACTTCAAGGCTGACATCGCTTTTTATTTTCAGGCTGCTGTCACCTTCAAAATCATTCAGGCAAACCGGCTCGGAATGTCTCGGGTCTGCGTACAGCATCGTACTCGGCATGGTCGATACGATTTCAGCACCGGGCGAAAAAATGTCGGTGGTATACTGACCGTAATTGGAAAAGCTGGTTTGCCTGCCTTGGCTGTCAGAGGCATTAACGAAAACCACGTTGGATGACGACCGGATCATGTATGCCGTGTCGTTCCTTGTGTCGATGCTCTTTCCATCGTTTCCGGAAGCAAAAACCAACACAATGCCACGCTTGGCGGCTTCTTTTATCGCACAAACAGCCGCATAGGAAATATACTGCCCGCCCCAAGAATTATTGGAAACGACCACGTTTACACCTGCATCATAGGCTTTGCACAAATAATCAAAAGCGGCCACAACATTGTCCATTGTGATAGAACCGTCAACCGTTGAGGTGCGGATCGCCATCAGTTTCGGATTTTTCGCAACACCGCTCACGCCTTTATCATTCCACGAAGCGGCAATCGTACCCGCAACATGCGTGCCGTGATAAACACCCGGTGAAGGCATGGGGTCATCTGTTCTGCCGTTAGCACTGTCCACATACGCCGCAGCGTTAAAGCCATATTTTCCGCCGCCCATTTCCACGAGTTCCTGATAGTTCAACCCTTCATCCCACATAACATCCTTCAGGTCCTCATGGGTATAATCAACGCCAGAATCAATTACTGCCACCACAACGTCATCGGCCGAGATGGCAGCATCCGTATTCCAGTCCGGAACGTCAATTCCTCCGGCAACATTTGTCGGATAATACTGATACGGTGTATCATCCGGCGTATCCGCTGCCGCTTGAATAATGTAGTTCGGCTCGGCAAACACAACGTTCGGCATAGCGGAATACTCTCGAATCGCCTCTTCGACAGACTGACCGTTGGTATTGACGCGTACGATCTCAATATCTTCCTCCTCTGAACGAACATCCGAAGGGGCAGAAACATCGTCAGCGGTTTGGGCACCGATGTCTTCTTTTGATGTGCTTACACTCATCAACAACGTGCCGTTTTGTGTGTCCGCAAGGCACTTTTTTTCTTTGACAAATCCAACAAGGATTTCTCCTTCAACATACTTTGCGTTGGAAGCATTGACTGGTGTCGTTTCTCCGTTGTTATGTTCCGACAGGCTGATGATGCCTGTACCCTCCTCGAAAAGAGCCTTGTCCGGCGTACCGACCTTGCCGCCTCTCTCATAAAGATCATCGTGAGAACGGAAATTGTCTGCCTGCGAAGACCCATTTGCTAACACAGCAGAATAAGAAGCCGAAAACGCAATGGCTAACAGCAACATCAAAGAAAGTGCTTTCTTCACATACATTCCTCCTATAAAATTTTTGCGAACCTATTGTTACTCAAAATCCGTTGCCGACTTGTGCTGATTTTGCCATCCGAAAACGGACACCATATCTGTGACGTTCGCATCTGCATTATACTCTTGAAGAATGGCCGTGTCAAGCTTATCGTCCTATTTTCTCCTGTTTCTCACCACTCCCCCACCTTGTTCTTTTTTTCTGCGAGAAAAGAATCTAGCGTGAGCAAATGTTTTGGTAAGTGTGCCAACATCCTACGCAGACTATGCCTCCTCCACAAAGAGAGGACGTGTATGCCGTTCATAGAGAAAATTCGTGCCGGATGGCAGCGGCGATTTCGTCATGGGTTCCGGCGATCACTCCGTAGTAAATTTACAAAAGCTATTGACGGAACGTCTCTATTTTTGGTATAATGTCAGAAACAACGATGACAGGAGGCAGTACCCACATGAAGGACACTCATGCAACTGATAAAACCATAGAAGACTATCTGGAAGCGATGCTGATGATCAAAGAGGCCAAGGGAACCATCCGTTCGATTGACGTGGCGGTGCATCTCGGCGTGACGAAACCCAGCGTGACCTATACGACCAAACGCCTGAAGGAACGTGGCTATATCACGATGGACGAAGACAACCTCATTTCTTTCACCGAGACGGGGCTGGCCATCGCCAGCCAAACGTACTACCGTCACAAACTGCTCACCAAGTTCTTTATGAAACTGGGCGTTGATGAAGCCACTGCCAAAGAGGATGCCTGTCGGGTCGAGCACGATCTCAGCCAGCAAACTTTTGAAGCTTTGTGCCGCCATGTACAGCAGTGTACCACCACAGAAACAGTTTGATGCGATAAACCTTTGGGCAGCAAGCACATTTTTCGCATGGTTCACAGCGTCTGCAATATCCAAAATGTCCCTGTACACTTCGTGACGATGGTACAGGGACGTTGTTTTGTGGTGGTTATGATCTCACATACCGATCATTGGGAACCTTTTCGGTCGAAACGAATGAAAAGATGTCTTTAACAGAACGCCACTCGCCTCTGAAGTGAAAATACTTGTCGGTCGCAAGCCACTCTCATCGAGCAAGAAGGCGGTCTCCGTGAACTACCCATTGTCTAAAGCCAATGGGCTTCCTGCTTCATCGTCCTCGTAACCAATGGGCTTCCTGCTTCATCGTCCTCGTAACCTACTAACTCCACAGGCGTAAATTCGGGCTGAACCGTCCCTACTGTTGTTATAACAAAAAAGCTACTCTTTTGGCAGCCTTAACCCACCGTCTAAAGCCGACGGGATTGCGGCTGCCATTTTTTCAAGCGGATAGATCGCTGTCACACAAAAAAGCGGTCACGCTTTGGCTCTGGCAGCGATAATCTGTGCCATCTCGCCGACATTTTTCATGGAGGAAATCTCACCCATCTTGAACTTCATCTTGAATTCCCGTTCCACCGCATTGATGAGGGTGATATGCTCCAGGCTATCCCAATCGTCAATGTCATCGGCGGTTGTTTTCGGGTTCACGGTGATACTGTCATCGTCAAACACATCTTGGAACACCTTGTTCAGTCTTGCATAGAGGGTCTTGGTATCCATGTTCTTTCTCTCCTTTGGAATTGATATTGATATAGTACAGAAAGGGACAGCCGATCAGCGGCGGTCATTCGGCGGACAGGGCGGTGTTATCCGTCACTCGGATGACATGATTGCGGGGCTGGTAGGTGTCGGTGTCCAGCGTCCAAACAGTATTGCCGGATGCGTCTTCGCTTACTTTCGTGAAACCGAAGAAACCGTACAACTCCCGTACCATGTTGTTTTTGGCAGTCGGATAATAGTAACCCCGAATGGTCTTGATGCCCTGTGCCCGACAGCGTTCCACGAGTCGGTCGAGCATCGCCAGCTCCATGTCACGCTTGAGTACCCGACAGCTCATCAGCCACAGTTCCATGTGCAGCACAGTGGCATCTTCCGCATCTTTTTTGCCGATAACAACCGACACCACCCCATTGTCACCGAACTTATCTCGCTGCTCTCAAAGACAGTTTCCATTTCGGTGGGGGTATAACGCTTGGTCGTAACATTGAACTGATTGCTCTTGTTGGACAACTGAGTGATACGCTGCAGGTATACCGGCAGGAAGTCATCAATGACGGCCGTCATATCCAGACTTTGCAGATACTCGTGGTAATCGGCAAACGTCGCCTGTTGAGCGGCTCGCTGGGCATTCGCTTTGTACATTTCGTTGCGTTTGAGGTCATCCTCGTTGAAAGTTGTCACCTCAAAGAAGCCGTTGCCGTCCAACGTCATGATATAGTTCTCTACACTGTCCATTTCCGGTACGGCAATGCCGGGGATCTGGGCACTGACAATGGCACGCTCCGCCGGATTGTCGTCTACAAACACAATGGAATCGGGCAGGATATTCAACTCGGCCGCCGTCTCAAGGATGTTGCGATCCTTGTTCTCCCAGTTGGCTTTGATGATGATGAAGTCATCCGGCTTGAGTGCCCCTTCGGGATGATTGAGTCCGGCGATGGCGTTCTGGTGATCGTTCTTGGAGCAAACCGTCAGGATAATGCCCAAATCCTTGAGGGACTTGATATAGCTCTGGAACTCATAGTAGGACTGGGATTCGCCGGTCTCCTGACCGATACGGATTCCCTCTACCCCATCATCACCTACGACGCCGCCCCACAGGGTATTATCGAGATCAAGGGCAAGAGCCTTCTTATTCTTGCCGAACACCGACTTGATGATGCACGACAGGTTGAACGAAAAGAAGGGGATCGCCTCCACACACATCGCGTACTTGTACATATTCCAGTAGGACGGGTCACTCCACGCCTTCAAGCCATAGGAAGCCGACACATAGTTGATGTCGTTGATGTAGAAGCCCTCCGTCTTGTCGGCATATTCGTAGAACTTCTCGTTGAGTGCCGTCAAAAAGTGCATCCGACCACGGTAGTCACTGCAGTCCTTGTTGCCCATCAGACGATAGAACGGCATCTCGAAATTGTTCTGAATGATCGGACAGTGATACGTTTCGGCGATTTTTGTCCACATCTGCTCAAAGCGGGCATACTCGCTGTCCAACAGCGACTGAACGGTCGCTTTGTCGTCCTTAACAGTCGGATAGTGGCTGATGTTGCGGTTGGTGGTGTGGATAAACACGATGTCAGGCTGGAACGACAACAGTTCTTCACTGGGGAACATCGCATCCTGCCAATACTGGGCGTACTCAGACTGATAAAACACCGCCTCGATGCCCTGATTCAACAGGAATAAGTCCAGATAGACCACAATGTCATTGGTCGTTGAACCGCCGAAGACGGCGATTTTCTTTTTCAGCCGCTTGCTGCCGTCAGCCAGCAGAGTACGGCGGAGGGATTTCCTTTTTTTGATGATAAATTCCGCGTCGAACGGGTACATTAACTCTTGCACGAGTGGTTCTCTCCCCTTCCTTACAAAAATGCACAGCGGTCGTCCGCTGTGACATGTCCCGCATCGCGGGAGGATGCCACACGGATAGCCGCACGAGGGAACCCTTCTCGGTTTCCCTTCCATTTTGTTTACTGAAAGCCGATACCCAAACCGACTTTTTTATGACTCATCAGCATGATAGCCGTCTACGATTGTCAGCCCTGCATTTTGGGTCAGCAGTTCTGGCAGGTTATAAGAATTGTCGCCAAAGGCAGAATAGGTCACCATGGTAAAGAGCACATCGGTGATGCCCAGCTGCTGGATGAAATCCACCAGATTCGGCTGGAAATACCGCATATCCACAATGTAGATGTCCTCGAAGGAGTTCATCAAAAATCCTGGTTCGGCGTTGCCGTAGCTATCCTTGATGATAACCAGCCTGCGGCCGTTCTGCACATTGGTGTGTACCTTGACGATCTGCTCATCTCCGCCGAAAAACGTCAGGTACGCATTCGTCTGCGGGTCACCGACTCCCTGGAAGAAATAACCGGAACCGGTATAGTTGAAAGCGGTGTCGTAGTAATCCGTGCGGCACTGCTCATAGTTGTCCGGCACATAGTAGGTGAAGTCCTCTGGATCGTTCTTGATGTTGATGTCACCGCCCGAAAAAGCGTACATCGTACCGACAAATCCTTCGATAGTCTTCGGCTGGAAGGTACTTAATTCTTTGAAATCAACACCGGCGGCCTTGGCGAAAGTCTGCGTAGCGTAGTAAGCACCCAGCGGCATCCAGTGATGGTCGGTACGGCAGTAGATCGGCTCGGTGGTATGCTGTGCCAACACCGAGTCGATATCCACGCTGGTGATACCGCTGTGCAGCCGAGAGGCAAGATCATCGAAGTACTCCTTCTGGTTGACAGTGTACTCCTCACAGTTGGATGGCGTATAGTATTCACTCGCCAGCGGTGCGATCATCGAGTACATTTTCACGCTGTCGTCCAAACGATCACGCAAGTCGTTCAGGGCATCGACATAGGCATTGCCCGAACCGCCGCCGAACATTTCCAATCCACGGTAGTGACCGTCCTGATAGACAACTACCACACCGTTCTCGACCGTATACTCGGCATCCTCTTTGCGATAATCACGAGCGGGGGTGCTGGTTTCCGGCTGTGAACTTTCCTGCGGAACAGATGATTCCGTGCGGGAAGTCTGCGGCGATACGGCGGACGACTCACTGGTCTGGACGGGCTTACTCTCTTCGGTCGGTGCTTTAGAGGTCGTCTTCTGCGGTGCCTTCTTGGGTACCTTTTTGACATCGCCTACAAAGTTCACGCTATCGCTGGTGGTGATGCCAAACAGCCCTTTGAAGCCGTTGCCGGCATTTTTGAAGTTGTCACGGTACGGGGCGGTATCGGTGAACCAGTGGTTGATCCCTGCTGTGAATGCCCCGCTGAAATAGCTTTCCGCTGAAAAGGTCGGAAACTCCGCCAGCTTTCTTTTCTCGATCATCGACTCTTGTGAACGAGGAAAGAACCAGTTGAACAGGACGATCAGGGCGAACACCGGCACCATGATAAGCAGCGAGATCAGAGACGAGAATTGCCGCACGGTCGAACGCTTGTAGGTGTTGTACCTTTTTTTCTTGGCGGGACGCTTTTCATGGTCATCCATCTGATGAGACACCTCTGCCGCTTTCACCGTAGCATGAGCCGGAGGCGGCGTGGGAACGGTGCTGCGGCTGGCGGCCGGATTGACCGTTTTGTGTGCTGCCGACGGTTTCACATGAGCTGCCGCCCATGTAACCTCCGGCGGCAGGTTTTCGACCGATGCAGACGGTACGGCCTGTTTCTTGTCAGGCATCTTTGCCCTCTCCTCTGTCGTCACCACTGGCTGCTTGTCCGATGAAACGCCTTCAGACGTTTCTGACGCTTCGGACACTTCTGCCGTTTCCTGTGCCGCATCCGCCGCCTCTGCGGAGACTTCAGCAGTATCTTCCGCAGCTTCCCGCGGCACGGTTTCTTCTATAGGCTGTCCCTGCTCTGCAGGAGCGGGGAACGGCTCTTGATGCTTGTTTTCCATAAATACCTCCTATCTTGCGGTTTCCGACATCAGAAACGGAAATACAGGAACGGGTTGTTGGTGGAATCCACTAACAGAATACTGGACATGATGAGCAGGAACAGACACCCTGCCGTTGCCAGCATTTTACCCGTGGTATAGACCGTGTTATTGCCCCACTCGAAGAAGAAGTACTTGAGTTTGGGGAGAACCGGTACCGAAACAAGGATGGCCGTCAGTATCAGGAAGAGGTTCTTGAGGCAGGCACTCCACGTTACCGGATCGGCAAAAGCACCGCCGCGGGCGATCATACCTGCACCGCTGATATTGACGAAGAAGTTGCCAAGCTGTGTCATGTCGGAGAAACAGAAGATACCGAAGCCCACCACGATAACAAGCTTGCTGTAAATGTGTGACAGCACCTTCGGCCATTTTTTCATGCGTTTCTTACCGATCTTGATCTCCAGCAGGAGGAACAGACCGAAGTACAGACCCCAAAAGATGTAGTTCCAGGCTGCACCATGCCAGAGTCCGGTACAGAACCATACCAGAAACAGGTTGAGATACTTTCTCGGCTTGCCGAAAATCGGCACATAAAAGAGGTAGTCACGGAAGAACGAGCTGAGGGAGATGTGCCATCTCTGCCAGAACTCGCTGATCGACTTGCAGATGAACGGATACTTGAAGTTCTCGTCAAAGTGGAAGCCGAAGATACGCCCCAGACCGATCGCCATATCGGAATAGCCGCTGAAGTCAAAGTACACATACAGTGAGTAGCAGATCACAACAAACCATGTGCCCAGGAAGGACAGATTGGAAATGTCACTGTACTGGTTGGCGTTGACATCGCCATAGAACTGTTTGACAATAGCGTAGAGATTGTTGGCGATGATGACTTTCTTCGCCAGACCCACGATAAACCGCATGGCTCCCTCGCTCACATCTGCGATTGTGACTTTCCGTTTGTCGATTTCCTTCTCGACCACGCTGTAACGCACGATCGGACCGGCGATCAGTTGAGGGAACAGCGACAAATAGAGCAGGAACTTCGGAAAGGAACGCTGTGGCGTGACGGTATCCCAATAGCAGTCGATGACATACGAAATTGCCTGGAAGGTAAAAAAGCTGATACCGATCGGCAAGGAGATCTGCGGCACAGGGATGCCGATGTGCAGCAGTCCGTTAATATTCTCGACCAAAAAGCCAGTGTACTTAAAGATCACCAGAAGCAGCAAGTCGATACCAATGGTGACTCCCAAAAGGGTTTTGCCCTTTTTGGTATCTTGATGAGCCCCGATGAGCCGTCCCATGTACCAGTTAAGCAGGGCACTGAACAGCAGCAAAATAACGTAGGACGGTTCGCCCCACGCATAAAAAATCAGGGAAAAGACGATGAGGATCGCATTCTTGGCCTTGAGTTTGCGGCAAATAAAATAGCCCAGCAAACACAAGGGCAGGAAAAAGTATAGGAAAAACAAATCTGCAAAAACCATTTCATGTCTCCTTTGGCATCTTTTTTCGGTCTACGACTCTTTCTATTGTACTCCATCCCCCCACGAAACCATTTCATGTCTCCTTTGGCATCTTTTTTCGGTCTACGACTCTTTCTATTGTACTCCATCCCCCCACGAATATCAAGAAAACTTCCCCAGAAAAATGGTTACATTTTTGTCAACGAGTGCCGCCGGTGCGTGACCGCACTGGACAACTCCGCTCACGCTCCATACGACTTGTTGAACACACAACAGTTGACTAAACTACCACACCTACACCAATTGGTGAGTGTCGCTCTGTCATCGTCATCCGGCACTTCTATTCCGTAGGCGAACATTCATCAGCATGGCGTCCAACAAGTTCTCACAAACCAAACACATATATGTCACGAAAGTGTCCGAGAAACACAACTGTTTTGGCTGTTATTGACTGCAAAAAGCCCAACACGTCCAGTGCGGGTACGGGCGTCCAGTGGACACCTCTGCCGAAGGCAGAAGCACCGACCGAGACCACGCACCGGCGGGATGCCGCCAAAAAGTTCCAGTACACACGATAATGGGCGTGTCAGACAGTTTTTTCCACACAGATATGTCAAGAAAATGTCCGAGCAACACCGCTGTTTTGGCTGTTATTGACTGCAAAAAGTCCAACACGTCCAGTGCGGGTGCGGGTGTCCAGTGGACACCTCTGCCGAAGGCAGAAGCACCGACCGAGCCGAC
>CACZZU010000148.1 GCA_902785765.1 uncultured Ruminococcus sp. | reverse complement strand
GCTGAATGAAAAGGGCGAGTGGGAAGACTACCGTCAGTTGTACTCCACCGAGAACCGTGTGTGGGTCAGCTATAAGGATATTCCGAAACGTATGATAGATGCCCAGATCGCTATCGAAGACAGGCGTTTCTACGACCATGAGGGCGTTGACTGGTACCGCACCGGCGGTGCGGTGTTTAGTCTGGCGACCGGGCGGGGGGACTTCGGCGGTTCGACCATCACCCAGCAGCTCATCAAAAATATCACCGAGGATAACGAGGTGAGTATCACCCGTAAGTTGAGGGAGATTTTCCGTGCCCTCAAGCTGGAAAAGGAGTACACCAAGGATGATATTCTCGAAGCCTACCTTAATATTGTCAACTACGGCAGTGGATGCCGTGGTGTACAATCGGCGGCTCGCCTCTACTTCAACAAGGATATTCAGGATTGTACGGTGGCGGAATGTGCCGCTATTGCCGGCATCACCCAGAACCCCTACGCCTTCGACCCGTTGAACTTCCCCGAAAAGAACCGTATCCGCCGTGAAACGGTCTTGGATCAGATGTATGAGCAGGAGATGATCACGAAGGCGGAATATGACGAGTCCCTGAAGGAGTCCGCCAATATGAAGTTCATCGGTTACGAAGTCGAAGAAGACGAGGATGAGGCCGATAGCTGGAACTGGTACGATGACCGTCTGTTCCGCGACGTATCGAAGCAATTGGCACAGGCTCTCCGCATTGATGTGGACGAAGCCGAAAACATGATTTACAGCAAGGGCTTGAAGATTTACAGTGCTATGGACAAGAAGGCACAGGAAATCGCCGAAAAGAAGGTCTTGGCATGGAAAACGCCCGATGACCCCACGCTGGACATTGGTTATGTCATGATGGACTTTGAAGGCCGTGTGTTGGCTACTGTCGGAGGACGGCAGGAAAGAGACGGCCGTTTGCTGTGGGACAATGCGTCCCGCTCGGCACTGCAGCCCGGTTCGACCATCAAACCGCTGACATCTTATGCACTCGCGTTGGAGGCCGGCAAGATCAACTATTCGACCCTCATCAACGATGAACCCGTCTGGAACTGGAGTTACTCCGAAAACGGCGACCCTATCGCTGGTCCTAAAAACTGGTACGGTACCTATTACGGTCCCATTACGGCGACCCGTGCGTTGAATCTGTCGTCCAACGGTGCCGCCGTCAGTATCTTGAAGATGGTCGGTCTGCCCGAAGCGTATGACTTCCTGACAAACAGCCTGCACTTCACGCATCTGGATGCAGACAACGATAAAGAAAACCTCTCGGGTCTGTCGATCGGCGGTTTCACCGGCGGTACGACCGTGGAGGAGATGACCGCTTCCTATGCCATTTTCTGTAACGAAGGTTACTACTTCGCTCCATATACCTACTATTGGGTAGAAGATCGGGAAGGCAACGTCCTGTTGGATAACCGTGACCGTGGTCTGCCCGACCGTGTACTGTCGGCAGAGACCGCCAGCATTATGAACCGTATGCTCTCCGATGTCGTCAACTCCGACCAATCGGAAGCCTTGGGCTATCGCTGCAAAATTGATGGCTGGGACATCATCGGCAAGACCGGTACAACCGACAGCTCGTATGATAACTGGTTCGTAGGTGCTTCGCCCTATGCTGTGGCCGGTATCTGGACAGGACACCGTACACCGGCGGCGATCGCCGAGTCCGAACAGAGCAGTGTGCACTACGTCTGGCGTGATATTATGGCGGAATGGCTCAAGGGTAAGGAGCAGAAGACCTATTCGCTGGCCGGTACGGTCGAGCAGCACTATTTCAGCAAGACGACCGGCGAGCTGTTGACTTATGATGCCGGTGACCAGATGTGGATTGGCTACTATACCGCCGACAACCTGCCCAACTACGCAAGAATCCCCACCAAACCTGTGGAAACAAGCGATGATGACGACGATGATGACGACGACGATGACGACGACGAGCCGTATGTGCCGTATGAACCGGAAGAGCCGGAAGAACCCGAAGAACCCGAAGAACCAGAAGAACCGGACGAGTCGGAAGAACCGGATGAATCATCAGATGAACCGCAGGAACCGGACGAACCGTCAGAGGAACCGGATGAGTCGTCTGATGAGGTGAGCTACGAGATACCGGACGAGAGCAGTGCGGAAGCACCGGATGAGCCGGAAAACAGCGAGGTAACAGACGTATCGGAAGATGGCGGTGAATGACCTCCGCTGCGGTACGGCGTACAGATAGAGAACAGCCAAATGAATTCAGAAGACAAAAGGAGTTTGAAGGTATGGTACAGGCAGCGGTAATGGGCTATGGTGTAGTGGGTTCTGGTGTAGTGGAGGTGCTGATGCAGCACCAAAGCAGCATCGCCAGACGTACCAAGGAAGAGATCGGTATCAAGTATATCCTCGATATACGGGACTTCCCCGATAGCCCTTTTCAGGAGAAGTTCACGAAGTCCTTCGAGGATATTCTGAATGATGACGAAGTGAGAGTTGTGGCGGAAGTCATGGGCGGTGTACATCCTGCGTATGAATTTACCAAGCAGCTGCTCGAAAGCGGCAAAAGCGTCGTGACTTCCAACAAGGAACTGGTCGCCACGATGGGAGCCGAACTGCTGAAGATCGCACGGGAGCACAATGTCAACTATCTCTTCGAGGCAAGTGTGGGCGGCGGTGTGCCGATCATCCGTCCGTTGAGTCAGTGTTTGGCGGCCAATGACGTGATCGAGATTGCCGGTATCCTCAACGGTACCACGAACTTTATTCTCACCAAGATGATTCGGGAGAATATGTCCTTCGAGGACGCTCTTGCGATGGCACAGCAGTTGGGCTATGCCGAAAGAAATCCGGCAGCCGATATTGAAGGACACGATGCCGGACGTAAAATCAGCATCTTGGCGTCGCTGGCTTATGGCAGGCACGTTTACCCGCAGTTTGTGCATACCGAAGGCATCACCCACATCACACTAGCCGATGTTGCTTATGCGGCTTCGTGGGGCGGTGTTATCAAACTCATCGGTCAGGTCAAGCGGTTGGAAGACGATACGCTGGATATTACCGTTGAGCCGATGCTGATTGAAAGGAACAGTCAGCTCGCCAATGTCGATGACGTTTTCAACGGTATTCTTGTGCGGGGTGACGCTACCGGCGATGTGGTATTCTATGGCAAGGGTGCCGGCAAACTGCCGACGGCCAGTGCCGTGGTGGCGGATATTATCGACTGCGTGAAGCACCTCAAGAGAAGAAAGTACTTCGACTGGGCAGATGGCGATGGGTCCATCGTCAAGCCCTATGAGGAGACGGCTTTTCCGGTATATCTGCGTCTCAAGACCACCATGCCCAAGCAGGAATTGCTGAACAAGATGCAGCAGTTGTTTGTCAATGTCCGTGAGATCGTCCGTGCCAATGCGGCATCTGATGAGTACGCCTTTGCGACCGATGATATGGTGGTTGCAGAGCGTGAAAGAGCCATTGCCGCTCTAAAGGAAGACGGCGTGGAGGTTCTGTCAAAAATCCGTATTTCGGATTTGTAATAAATTTATGGGGGAGAGAAAATGAGTCTTATCGTACAGAAATTCGGAGGCAGCTCGGTAGCGAATGCAGAGAGAGTTTTCAACGTGGCGAAGATCGTGACCGATACCTATCAGCAGGGCAACGATGTTGTCGTGGTTGTATCGGCACAGGGTGATACCACCGATGACTTGATCGAGAAAGCCAACGAGATCAATCCGAACGCATCCAAAAGAGAAAAGGACATGCTGTTGGCCGCCGGAGAGCAAATTTCCGTCGCCTTGTTGGCGATGGCCATTGAGAAACTGGGCTTCCCGGTCATCTCGCTGCTCGGCTGGCAGGCAGGCTTCCAGACGACTTCGGCGTATACTTCCGCCCGCATCAAGCGTGTGCGTACTGACCGTATCGCCAAAGAACTGGACAAGAAGAACATCGTCATCGTGGCTGGTTTCCAAGGCTTGAACCGCTATGAAGACGTGACCACACTCGGCCGCGGTGGTTCCGATACGAGTGCCGTAGCCATCGCAGCAGCGATGCACGCCGACATTTGCCAGATCTTCACCGATGTAGAAGGCGTTTATACCGCCGATCCGCGAAAAGTACCTAACGCCCGCAAGCTGAAGACCATCTCCTATGACGAGATGCTGGAATTGGCGACCCTCGGTGCACAGGTACTCAACAACCGCAGTGTAGAGATGGCGAAAAAGTACAACATTGAGCTGGAAGTGCTGTCTTCGATGACAAGAGCACCCGGTACGATCGTTAAGGAGGCTAACAAAATGGAAAAAATGTTGATCAGCGGTGTGGCAAAAGACACCAACGTGGCAAGAATTTCAGTAGTCGGTGTACCGGATAATCCGGGTCTGGCGTTCAAGATGTTCTCGAAGCTGTCTGCGAAGAACATCAATGTTGACATCATCCTGCAGTCCATCGGCAGAGACGGCACAAAGGACATTTCCTTTACGGTTGCCAAGGACAACGCCAAGGAAGCTGCGGCAGCGATGGAAGAGTATGTAGCGACCGTAGGCGGCAAATCCGTTCTCGTAGACGAGAATGTTGCCAAAATCTCTATCGTGGGTGCCGGCATGGAAAGTCATGCAGGCGTAGCGACCAAGATGTTTGAGGCTCTCTATGATGCCCAGATCAACATCCGCATGATTTCTACCAGCGAGATCAAGGTGTCTGTTCTCATCAGCGACAAAGATGCCGATGCGGCTGTTAAGGCTATCCACGCCAAGTTCTTTGACGAGGACTGATCGTCCACCGATTTGTCCCGCCCGATATTATTTGCCGATAAAAGCACAACCGCCCTTGCCCCTCTGTAATACGAGCGGCAAGGGCGGTGCGGCGTCCCGCCGCTGTGTACTTGGGCTTTTTGGCGGTGTCCCACCGCTGTGTAGTTGGGCTTTTTGCAGTTAGTAGCAGCCACAACAGCGGCGTTACTCGGATGCTTTCGTGACGTATTTGTGGTGGTTCGTGAGAACCTACCTGTACACGTCCTGATGAATGTTTTCCTACGGAATGAAAGTGACGAATGATGATGGCAGAGCGACACTCACCAACTAACAGTGGGTTGGGTAGTTTAGTCAATTGTTGTG
>CACZZU010000147.1 GCA_902785765.1 uncultured Ruminococcus sp. | reverse complement strand
TCCTCACAGAGAGAAGCAACACGCCGCAAGATGTGGCGGAAGCAGCAGCAGCCGTTCGGTGTCGAGATGTTAAACAGGCTCTCAGCACGCGGGGAGCGGCGGATAGGTCTTTGGCAGATGGACAGGACAAACTGTCCCGCCGCTTTTTGTCAAAGAGGTGAGACAGGATAAAGGTGCCAGAGGTGTCAAGAGGGTGTCTTGTGTGTCACGTCTGGCTGTTGTCTGCTTTTCGGGCTGCCCTTTTGGGCACAGGTTTCAGTCTGCTGCGGTTTCCTGCTTACGGACGAAACAGAGATAGCGGCAGGGGATACAGCGTACAGAACAGCAGGCAGAAAAACAGCAGGACAAACGACACCATGATCGGCACGAAAAACAGTTCTGTGCGGCACGGAGAACGGTAACCCTGCCACAGAACGATTTCGGCGATCGTCAGTGTGACCAACAGGATCGCAGGCGGCAGCCATTCGGCAGACGAAGCTCCTTTCAGGCATGACAGCACCAGCCATGACAGTCCGCCGAACAGGTGCAGTGACAGGATACGCATACTGACGTAGTGCAGCAAGTGCGGCCGGTGACAGGACATTTCAATGAAACTCCAGAAAATGTACACCCACAGGAAGGGCTTTGTCAGCTCCCATGGACTATGGTTGATCGACGAGATCAACAGGCTCCATGGGGGCTGTTCAGCGTATTGATAGGCTCCCTGCAGCACCATACCGCACAGGAACATTCCGAGAACATGAACCGGCAGGGCTTTTTTGGGCATACCGCACCACTCCGTTTCCGTCAAAAGATACTCGGTGTATCTTATGATGTCAGCGGCGAAAACATACGCCGTAGGTCGAAGCGGCGTAAAGCCATGCGGGGTGGGAAGTTCCTCTGTGAGTAAAAAACTGTCAGTGCAGCGGAACGGTGTTTCGTTACGGAGAAAGGGCAGGGTACCGACAGAATTACGGTGTCGGGGAAACGCTGTGAAGGGAGCGGGATGAACATCGCTTTTTGAGGTGTCGGAGGCTCGTAAAACTTCTGCCGAACTTACCTCAGGAACAGACCGGTGAACAGGCCGGTGAGCAGGCAGACGGTGCCGATCAGCAGCGGACGCAGGAAGAATTTTTGACGGCGAAAGGCTGAAGGAGCATCCAACTGCTTGAGCATACGGCGGGCTTCTTGTTCCAAGACCGTTCGCTGGGCGGACGCATAGGTTGGCTTGACGATGAGGATAGCACGCTCGTAGTATTCACTGCCTGTGTCGGACAATTCGATCATGGTGTGGTGGATGCCTTTGATCATGGTGATACCTCCCGAACCAATGAGATTTGCTTTCAGCATGGACAAAATCGGCGGAGTTTATTCCGCCGGTTGCCTTTTGGGGGATTATACATTCTGTAATGTTGAAAACTCGGTGAAAAAAGTGGAAAGATACGTTAAAAACGGTTGAAAACTCGGTGGAAATGGTTGATAAATCAAGGTTTGGGCGGTGGAAGACTTTTCCTTGTTTTCAACATTGATAAAACAGTTACAGATTGTAACTGTTTTGCCCCGCAAAATAACAGTTTGTATTTTGCGGTTGTCAAGAGGTTTTTCAAAAAAATATTCTCAAAAATCAGCCACGCCGGACGCTGCAGGCGGAGCGAAGAAGAGAACATAAGGGTACAGCGAAACCTGATTTTGTGGCAGTGTGGGAAGATTTTCACGCGGTTTTGTGGATATTCTCCAAGAATCCGGTTGACATTCACCAAAATTTGGGGTAAGATAGTAGTGCACAATCAATGGATAGAAACGGGCCTTTCTGTTATTGCTTGCAAAAATATGGTCACATTGGTGTTAACGAGATCAAGAAGGGGGTCTTGGAGACATGGATGTGGCTCTATTTTTTTGTCTGCACGAAAATTTGGCGGCAGATAGTAGATTTTTGGGCAGATCGTATGTTATAATACGAGAAAAGCCCATGAAAGGAGCGGTATGATGTTCAGGAAATTTTTGTATGGCACACCCTTCCCGACCGAAGCAATTGTGGAGGAGATCCCGCTGTGTCAGGAGACGCTGCCGTATCTCACGGAAAACATCAACGAGAAGGGACAGCGGACATTTTGTCTTCCGCTGGCAGAAGAGGATATTGTCTACGGCTTGGGAGAAGCCCCCAGAGGGATCAACAAGCGGGGACATATCTACGAAAGCTTCAATAGTGACGACCCCTATCACACCGAAGAAAAGCGTTCGCTGTATGGTTCGCACAACTTCTTGGTAGTGAGCGGCAAGTCATCCTATGGGTTCTTTGTTGACAGCGGTGCCAGCGTCACGTTTGACATTGGTTATACCCAATACGACCGGCTGACGATCACGCCGTCTGCCGAGGATTTTGTACTGTATATCATCGAGGGCGACAACGCCTATGACATTATCCGACAGTTCCGCCGTGCCATTGGTCAAAGCTACATCGCCCCGAAGTGGGCGTTCGGTTTTCAGCAGTGCCGCTGGAGTTACTTCACCGCCGAGGATGTGCGGGAGGTGGTGCGGCAGTATCGGGAACACCATATTCCGTTGGATGCGGTTTATCTGGACATTGACTACATGGAGGCGTACAAGGACTTCACCGTCAGCGAAGAGCGGTTCCCCCATTTCAAGGCGTTTGTGGAAGAGATGAAGGAACAGCACGTCCATTTGGTGCCGATCATTGATGCTGGTGTCAAGATCGAAGACGGCTATGCCGTTTATGAAGAAGGCAAGACCAAAGGCTATTTCTGTAAGCGGAAGGACGGTTCGGACTTTGTAGCGGGGGTCTGGCCGGGAAGGACACACTTCCCCGATTTTCTCAATCCGGAAGTCAGGCGTTGGTTTGGTCATTGGTACAAGGGACTGTTGGACAGCGGCATCGAAGGTTTTTGGAATGACATGAACGAACCCGCTATGTTCTATACGGATGAAGGAATACAAGAGGCGGTGGACTACCTCAAGGACTTCGACTTTGCCTGCAACGACTCCAATAAGTTCTTCGAGTTGGGCAGTCGTGTCGGCGGTCTGGCAAACCGCCGGAAAGACTATGCGGCCATGTACCATACCGTCAACGGCGAATCACTTTGCCATGAACAGGTACATAACCTCTACGGCTACAACATGACCCGTGCCGCTGCCGAAGCTTTCCATGAATTGGTGCCGGACAAGAAGATCCTGCTGTTCTCCCGTTCCTCTTACATTGGGATGCACCGTTACGGCGGCTTATGGACGGGCGATAACCAATCGTGGTGGTCACACCTGCTGTTGAATATCAAGATGATGCCCTCCCTCAATATGTGCGGCTTCCTCTACTGTGGAGCCGATTTGGGCGGTTTTGGGGCGAACTGTACCCGTGATTTGCTGCTGCGGTGGTTGGCATTTGGTATCTTTACGCCGCTGATGCGTAACCACAGTGCGTTCGGTACCCGTCAGCAGGAGTGCTATGCTTTTGGTGATACCGAAGCCTTCAGAGGCATTATTTCTTTGCGGTATCGTCTGCTGCCGTATCTGTACAGCGAGTATGTACGGGCTTGCGAGAACGGAGAGATGCTGTTCCGACCGTTGGCATTTGACTATCCGGAGGATATTGTCACTCGTCATGTTGAAGACCAGTTGCTGCTGGGCGACTCTTTGATGGTTACGCCTGTGTATGAGCAGAATGCGGTCGGACGGGTCGTCTATCTGCCCGAAGAGATGCGGTTCTGTTTGTTCAAGGGCGGAAAACTTGTCAAGAGCGAGATCCTCCCGCAGGGACATCACTTCATTTCCGTGGCGTTGGACGAAGTACCGCTGTTTATCCGTAAAGGTGGCTCGGTGCCGCTGTATGAGGCCGCTGAATCCGTTGACCGTCTCGCGGACGAACCTGTCACCTGCCTCACGTTTCAGTGAGCAGAGGATAGTCTCGCATCGAAGAAACAGGGAACATGGTGGGGTACCAAAAGTGCTGGATTGGTGAGAAGGTGACAGAGTGCCCACACAACAGCGGCGGCACATGGTTCGCTGTGCCCTGATGAGAGAAAGAGAGGAGAAGGAAAATGTCTTTCCTTTCACGGCTGTTCGGCAGGAAGCCCTCTTCGGAGGATGGAAAAACGCCACAGATGCAAAAAGTGCCGGAATGGATCGGCTGTGACTGCACGTTCCTTCCGGAAAATATCTCCGGCGGGGAACAGATGAGGCTCTATCTTGAGGAATACGAAAAGGGGAAGACCGCAGGCTATACGCCGGTCATCGTTTGGATAGACAAGATGCTGACGGAACTTGTCGAGGATGCCTTTCATAATATACCGGATGTTGCGGAATACCACAACAGTATGTGTGCCTTGGCTTCGGACGGCGGCAGGACGTTCCTGCACCAAAGGTTTACGGAGCAGATGCAGTGCTTACAGACAGATTTCGAGTTTCGGGAACAGCTCTACGGCGAATATGATGACAGGCTGTCGCCGCTCGATCGCTTCGATGATGCGAAGGACGGGTACCCGGTTCTTTTAAGAGTACCGGTGACAGAGCCGTGGAACATCTTTGCCTGGGTTCCCTTCGGCGGCTGGAACGAATGTCCGGCGGACAAGGATATGATGGGGGTGTGCCGCTATTGGTACGAACAATATCACGCGGTGCCTGCCGTTCTGTCGGGTGATACCCTGCAGATGTATTGCTTTGCCCCTGTCCGCGATAAAGACACGGCTCTCCCACTGGCGGAGGAACAGTATGGTTTCTGCAATGATGCGGTGGAGCAGGGAACAGGAACGATCAAGCGTTTGGCAAGCCGGCTGATCGGTTCGAGAGTTTGGTACTTCTGGTGGGACTAGAAACAGGCAACAGAAGTGCCGTTGGAAAGATTCTGTCTTACGGGGAACGTCCACAAACGTGTCAGGTTCGTAAAAAAGTGACAGAATGTTGATGCGATAGGGCGGCGGCCGGAGGAAGTACCCTTGTGGAGCGTGCCGCCTGTCAACGGGTCGGGGGTGTTGGGGTGAAACATTATGTGCTTAAAAGACCGATGTCGGAAACGTTTCCGATCGGTGTATTGCTCACGATTGTCGGCGGTTATTTTGATGCCTATACCTATATCGCCCGCGGCGGTGTGTTTGCGAATGCCCAGACGGGCAATATCGTTTTG
>CACZZU010000146.1 GCA_902785765.1 uncultured Ruminococcus sp. | reverse complement strand
CTAGAAAAGGGTTTTCCCCATGTAACTGCCCGACCAAACTTGATTTCCGTGGAAGGAAGGGGCTTTTTGTTGACTTTTTTCGGCGGTGGTGCTACTATGGAAAATACAGCACAACGTGAAAGGAGAGAGGCGGAAGATGCTGACAGAGGCACAAAAACAGAAGGTGGAGGAACTGGCACAGCGTGTCTTGGAACTGACGAAAAACATCCTGACGATGCGTCTGCGGTTCATGGATGCGGCCATCCACCGTCTGGAACTGGTGTCGGAGGAACGCACAGATGCTTCTACCGATGGAGAATCCTACTATTATGATCCCCTGACCATCGTGCGGCAGTACCAAAAGGGACGAGAATATCCCGTCAGGAGCTATTTGCACACGCTGTTCCACTGTATCTATCGCCACATGTTCGTCAATGAATCCATTGACCTGCGGTTGTGGGAATTGGCGTGTGATATTGCGGTCGAAAACACCATCAATGAACTGCGGCTGGATGCTGTGCAGACGGAGCAGGTCGTTGAGCAGGAACAAGCGTCAGCACGCCTGTCTCATCGTGTGAAGTACCTGACGGCGGAGGTGATCTACGATTATCTGAAGAAGGCTTCTCTGGATGAGGATACGCTGAAAAATCTGGAAGACCTGTTCCGGCAGGACGACCATTCCGCATGGTTCCGGTCGAAGGAAGACGAAGCAAAAGGATACGGTTATGTCCACCGGCAGGGATGGCAATTAGAACAGGACGTTCCTTCTGCGGACGAAGAAGCCGATCAGGCAGCCTATTTACAATGGCAGGCACATCGGGAACAGGTACGTCAAACGTGGCAGGAAGTGTCCGCGTATATGCAGACTGCATTAGAAACGCTGGAACGTGAGAGGGGCACCGTTTCACTGGGATTGACAATGAATATCAGGGAGGTCAACCGTGAACGGTATGATTATACGACCTTCCTTAAAAAGTTCGCCGTATTGGGCGAAACGATGAAGATCAACGACGATGCGTTCGACTACATTTACTACACCTACGGACTCAAGCTGTATGACAACGTGCCGCTTATTGAGCCGCTGGAATACAAGGAAACAAAGCGGATACGCGAATTTGTCATCGCACTGGATACCTCCGGTTCTACTTGTTGGCACGGCGAAGACCAACTCTCGTTGGCACAGCGGTTTGTGCAGAAGACCTACAATATTTTGAAGACGACCGAATCATTTTTCTCGAAGGTGAACATCCATATCATCCAATGTGATGCCGAGATACAAGAGGATGTGAAGATCACTTCACAGGAGGAGTTTGATGCGTACCTGAAGACCATGAAACTGCACGGAGCGGGCGGAACAGACTTTCGTCCGGTATTCAGCTATGTTGACCAGCTCATCGAGCAGAAGGAGTTCACCAACCTGCGGGGGATGATCTATTTTACTGACCTGTTGGGCATTTTCCCACAAAAACAGCCGGACTATCTGACGGCTTTTGTCTATCTGCGGGATGATTACGAAGAACCGGAAGTACCCCCTTGGGCGATCAAGCTGGTGTTGGATGAGATATAGGACAAAGAAGCAGGGAACAGTCTTTGGTGTGTGAGAAAGGATAGAGGCGGAGGAGTCAACCATGAATATCAAAGAAGCGAAAGAACAGATTGTATGGACGCTGCAGGCGTATTTTCGGAAGGACGCATTTGGCAGTTATCGGATTCCCATCGAGCGGCAGCGACCCATCTTTTTGATGGGACCGCCCGGTATCGGCAAAACCGCTATTGTCGAACAGGTGGCACAAGAATTGGGGGTTGGTCTGGTGAGTTATTCCATGACGCACCATACGCGTCAGAGTGCCTTGGGCTTGCCCTTTATCGAGCACAAAATTTATGGCGGTAAGGAAGTGGCTGTCAGTGAATATACCATGAGTGAGATCATTGCGTCTGTCTATGACAAAATGGAGCAGACGGGATGGCAGGAAGGCATCCTCTTTCTGGACGAGGTGAATTGCGTATCAGAAACACTGGCACCGGTGATGCTGCAGTTCCTGCAGTACAAGGTATTCGGACGTCACCGTGTGCCGGATGGTTGGATCATTGTAGCGGCGGGCAATCCGCCGGAATATAACCGTTCGGCGAGGGAGTTTGATATTGTAACGTGGGACAGGCTCAAACGTATCGACATCGAGCCGGACTTTACCGTCTGGAAGGAATATGCACACACCCGCCATATTCATGCCGCTGTCATGACCTATCTCGAGATCAAGACCAAAAACTTCTACAAGATCGAGAGTACGGTGGACGGCAAGCGTTTTGTCACCGCCAGAGGCTGGTGCGACATGAGCGATATGATCGTACTGTGTGAAGAAATGCAGCATCCGGTTGACCGCCGATTGGTGACCCAGTATTTGCAGAACGATGCTATCGCCAAAGACTTTGCGGCCTATTATGACCTGTTCACCAAGTATCGTACCGACTACCAGATCGACCGTATTCTGGACGGAACGGAAGATGACGTTATCCGTGAACGAGCGGCGGCTGCCAAATTTGACGAACGGTTGTCGCTTATCGGTCTGTTGTTTGAAGCGATCAGTACCGAAATGGGACAAGTGATGGACAGCTATCATGTACTCCGTGAGCTGAAAACATCCCTGACTGCCATCAAAAAATCATGGAAGGCTCCTGTTCGTGCACCGGGCGAAGAACTGCAGTTGGTGATGGATCACAAGAGAAACGCCCTTGATAAAGGACGTCAGGCAGGGGTGCTTTCAGAAGAGCGTCAGCGGCGGTCCCATTTTCTGCTGCAAATCCTGACACAGGAAAAAGAACGGATACAGTCGGAGGAAGACCACGCCAAGGCCTTTGCCCTCCTGAAAAAAGACTTTCAGTCCCGTGTGAAGCGTTTGAACGATCAGTCGGCTGATGTCAATCGGCACCTGTCCGCCTTGTTGCATTTCTTCAGGAAGACCTTCTCCAGCGGTCGGGAACGTGTCATTCTGATGACAGAACTGATGTCCTGCCGCCACACGACCGAGTACATCCATCTCTATCAGCCCGCCGATTACTTCGCCAACAGCCAGGAACTGCTGGTGCACGACAGGGGACTGCAGCTTTCTGACGAAATCAAAAAACTGGCGTTGGAGGATGACTGACGAACTTTTGCGGAACAAATGCCTCTGACCGCTTGCAGTTTTTCGCAGAAGTGTGTTAGAATGGAAAGAGACTGTGCAGCGGAGGAGTGATAAGATGAGTGTGCTCGGAGAACAGATCAAAAAGTACCGTATGGAAAAGGGCATCACGCAGGAACAGTTGGGACAGATGATCGGGGTAACCACGCAGGGGGTGTCCCGTTGGGAAAGAGGTGGAACGCCCGATGCCGAACTGCTGCCCAAACTGGCCGAAGTGCTCGGGGTGAGTATTGACGCATTGTTCGGGAGGGAGGAAAAAAGCCTTGCCTTGACGCTGGCAAGACAATTGGCTCAACTCCCGCAGAAAAAGGCACATCAATATGCTTTCAATATCTGTTGGGCGATCCTGTTGGGATTGATCGGAGACTTGTCTGTCTTCGATGATTTTATGAACCGTATGATCGAATATTCCGAACCGATGAACGACCGGAAGGGGGACTATTTTGCCCGCATCCTGCACGACAGCGGTATGGCACACCTTCGTATGTCGCCCGATCTTGGTTACTTCTTTTTCATGCAGGAACCGCAGGGATGTCTTAAAGACCAACTGGAAGACAGGGAAAGCCTGCGGCAGGTGTTTGAACTGTTTGCAGACAAAAAACTGCTGGAGATCGTGTTCTTTCTGCATACGGTCTGTATGAAGCCGATGGACACCTCCCTCATCAGCAAACACACGGGCATTGATCCGGCAGAGACTGACCGGTGTATGGAACGTCTTTGTGCGTGTAATCTTGCCACCCGCTCGGTGATTGCAACAGCCGATGGAGACATCAATGCCTATGTACTGCGGCGGGAACATTTTGCCATCCCATTGTTGTGCTTTGCCGATGAAATCGCTAAAAAAGACCTGCGGTCTTTCATGGGAGAATTTAAGCGAGAGAAGCCGTTCTTCTAAAAACAACGTTTGGCTCATGCAACGCTCCGTTGAAAAGGTGACGTTATCCTTGTGCCATTCACGCAAGCATTGATTGAACGAATCGGTGCGGGTGGTGTATAATAGAACCATCATCACAAGGAGGTCGTTCACCATGAAATACTTGCTGTCCCTTTTGTTAGGCGTGCTTTTGCTTGGTACTGCTGCCGCTTGTTCGTCCGGCAGCGGCAACACGCCGGACTTTTCCGCTGCTGCCACGCAGGGCGGCACTTCTTCTGCCGTCTCTGCCGGAGAGGAATCATTGACAGAGGAAAGCAGCCCTTCTGTTCCTGCCGAACCGCTGGTCGAGGAAACACTCACCACCTTATCGCTGCCTTATTCGGAAACAAGAAACGTAACCGTGCGGGTCTTTGTACCGGCTCACCAAGAGAACGAAACACTGCCTGTTATTTATATGCCGGATGGACAGAATCTTTTCGAGTCGGAGATCACTCGTTTCGGTTCGTGGAACGTTCATAAGGCAGTGCGTGCCGAACAGGAGCTCACCGGTCGTGCGGCCATCATTGTAGGCATTCACAATGACGGCAGTGCCGAGGAACGCACCAACGACTTGACGCCGTTGTCGATCGGTGCATTGGATGTACCGGCGGAAGACGAGATGACGGAAATCGAAAAACAGCAGATGGCATTGTTCCAACCGGCCGGAGAGGTCTTCGATGCCTTTGTGGTGAATACGGTCATGCCGGCAGTCGAAGAACAGTTTCCGGTCAAGAAGGGGCGTGAGCATACAGCCTTTTGCGGCAGTTCTTCCGGCGGTCTTCAGGCGTTCTATACGACCATGACCCACCCTGATCGGTTTTCGTATGGAGGAATGTTCTCACCGGCACTGATGTACTACATCCGTGACGATCTCGACCAATGGACGCGTGACAAAGCGGCTCAAGCCAAAGACAAGCCATTCTTGTTTTGGTATGTAGGCGGCGGCGATCAACAGGAGCGGCACAGGAGCGGCTGCTGACAGACTATGTTGACCACACCTGCGAAGTATTGCTGGATTGTTACCCTGCCGAGCGGATCAAGAAGGTACAAGACGAAGACCAGCCGCACCATGAGTCGGCATGGGGAGAATACTTCGCCGATTTTCTTCATCTCTTTCTAGAAAGCAGTGGACAGGCAGGCGATACAGCGTCACGCTCCTAGCCGACCAAAAGGTCACTTTTATCCAAGAAGGGGATGTGCGTCCCCATTTTTCTGACAGGAGGGACAATACCATGATAAACGAATCACTCACCGTTCTCACATTGCCGTATGAGCAGCGGACGAAAACTGTCCGTGTATATGTTCCTGCCCATGAAGAGGGCGAGACACTGCCCGTGGTCTATATGACAGACGGTCAGAACCTTTTTGAAGCAGAGACCGTCCGTTTCGGCTGTTGGTACACCCGTGAAATCGTTCGTGCCGAGCGGGAAAACACCGGACGAGCCGCCATTATTGTCGGTATCCATAATGACGGCGATTCGTTAGAACGCCTCAATGAATTGACGCCGAAAACGATCGGTTCACTCCTTCTTTCACCCGATATGTCGCAGGAAATGCGAGAGGGGCTCGTTCCGTGTGGAGAAAGCTTCGATGACTTCGTTGTCCGCA
>CACZZU010000145.1 GCA_902785765.1 uncultured Ruminococcus sp. | reverse complement strand
ACCGTCCCTACTGTTGTTATAACAAAAAAGCTACGCTTTTGGCAGCCTTAACCCACCGTCTAAAGCCGACGGGATTGCGGCTGCCATTTTTTCAATATGTTGGCGTATCGTATCCATACCATCACCATTCTGGGACGAACAAGGGCAGAGAACAATACCCGGATAGTCGCTCAATTCCTCCTGCAAGGCGGTCAGACGCTGTTGCTGCTGTGTTTTTTTCAGCTTGTCCTGCTTCGTCAATGCCACAATGAAAGGGTAGTGGTTTTCGTACAGGAAATCCAGCATGGTGCGGTCGTTTTCGGTGGGGCTGTGCCGCATATCGCAGATCTGCACGACCAGAGCAATACGTCGCTGTTGGGCAAAATAGCCCTCAACCAGCTCCGCCCAACGACGTTTTTCGGCTTGAGATACCTGTGCATAACCGTAGCCGGGCAGATCAACCAGATAGGCTTCCTGCAGAGAGAAAAAGTTGATCGTGCCGGTTTTTCCGGGCTTGGCACTGACACGTGCCATCGACTTGCGGTACAGCAGCTTATTGATGAGCGAAGACTTGCCCACATTGGATTTGCCGGAAAAGACGATCTCCGGCAGATCAGACGGCGGTATCTGGGAAGATTTCCCGTAGGCCGCCTTGAATTCTGCAATCTGAAAGTTCATAACTCACCTCATGCTATGGGTGCCGGAGCAGCCAGTGCGGTATCCAGCACCGTATGGATATTATCCGCCAAAACAAACTTGACCGACTCCTTAACAACTTCATCGACTTCATCCAAATCAGAACGATTGTCTTCTGGAATGATGATCGTCTTGATACCCAGCCGATAGGCCGCCATGGTCTTTTCCTTTAAGCCGCCGATGGGCAATACCCTGCCTCGAATGGTGATCTCTCCCGTCATGGCAATATCATGCTTGACGGGGATACCCGTCAAAGCGGAGGTAATGGCGGTTGCCATGGTGATACCAGCGGAAGGCCCATCCTTTGGCACAGCCCCCTCCGGCACATGGATGTGGATATCCTTGGTCTTATAGAAGTCTGTGTCGATGTGCAGTTCATCGGCCATCGTGCGAACGCAGGTATAAGCGGCCTGTGCTGATTCTTTCATCACATCGCCGAGTGAACCGGTAAGTTCCACCTTGCCGCTGCCGGTCATCACTGCTACTTCGATGGGCATCGTTTCTCCGCCGACCGATGTCCATGCCAGACCCGTTGCCAAACCGATCTCATCGTTTTTTTGCAGGGTGTCGTTTTTGTATTTGCGGGATCCGAGGTAGTCTTCCAGATGATCTTTGTCGATTTTCACCGACTTGACCTCTCCCGATACGATACGTACAGATGCCTTGTTCATCAGTTTGGCGATGGTTCTTTCCAGCGAACGAACACCCGATTCACGGGTATAACTGTCAATGAGATCATAAAGTGCCTCGTCTGTCAGCTTGAACTGCCGTGCCGTCAGACCGTGCCGCTTTAATTGTTTGGCGAGCAAATGCTGCTTGCCGATCTGGAATTTTTCCTCTCGGGTATAGCTTTCAATCTCGATAAGCTCCATCCTGTCGCGCAGCGGCGCAGGGATGGTATTCAAATCATTCNNGCAGTCGCGATAAACAGCACTTTGCTCAAATCGAACGGCAGGTCGATATAGTGATCGTAGAAAGTGGCGTTCTGTTCACCGTCCAACACTTCCAGCAAAGCCGAGGTTGGGTCGCCGTGGAAATCACTGCCCAGTTTATCCACCTCATCCAACAGAATAAGAGGGTTCGCCGACTTCGCCAGCTTGACGGCGTTCATGATACGTCCCATCATCGCCCCGATATAGGTACGGCGATGACCGCGGATCTCCGCTTCATCGTGGATACCACCCAACGCAATACGCTGATAGCTGCGACCGGTAGCTTCGGCGATAGACTTGGCAATCGAAGTCTTACCGACACCGGGCGGTCCTGCCAAACAGATGATCTGTCCATTGATGTCAGGGTTCAGCTTCCGGACAGCCAGTGCTTCGATCACGTTTTCCTTGACCTTTTTCAAACCGTAGTGGTTCTTCTCCAGATGGGCCGCAATCTTCTTGATGTCAAGTTTTTCCTTGGTATAGATACCCCACGGCAATTCCAGGCAAACATCCAGATAGCTGCGGACAACATTTGCCTCCGCAGAACCCGACATCATCTTTTCCAGCTTGGCAACCTCTTTGAGCAGACGCTCTTTGTTCTCGTCCGTTGTCTTCAATGCGGCAATACGGCTGCGGTACTCCTGTGCTTCCACATCCGGGTCGTCCCCTTCGCCCAATTCTTCACGAATGGCCTTGATGCGTTCCCGCAGGTAATACTCTTTTTGGTTATCGTCCATTCCGATCTTGGTCTTCTCGGAGATACGTTCCTCAATGGCGAGCAGCTCATTCTCGTAACTGAGCATCTCAATGACACGGTTCAGCCGTTCGCTTTCGTTTGTCAGTTCCAGGATCTCCTGCTTTTTGTGGTAGTCACGGATGATGTTGTCGGCAATATAATCCGCTAGCTTACCAGCTTCCTTCATCTCGTACACCGTCAGGTACATATCCTGCGGCACATGGCCGTTGATGACCGAAAACTCGTTGAAAATTTCTTTCAGCAGGTTCATGCCAGCTTCAGTTTCCTGCCCCTCGGGTGCCGATGTAATGGGGGCCTGCTGTACTTCAGCAGTGATATAACGCCGTCCATCGTGGAATTGCAGGGCTTCTGCACGGTGCAGTCCCTTGACCACCACACGAATGACGTTGTCTGATATTTTCGCAATCTGCAAAATGCGGGCAAGGATACCCATTGTATAAAAATCGTCCGCCTGCGGTTCATTCTCCGAGGAATCCCGCTGAGTAGCAATCAGAATACGTTGATTGTAGTTCTCCATAGCCGCCGTCAGGGAAGCTACCGACCGTTTCCGGATCACATCAAAGTGCAGGATCGACCCCGGAAACACTACTAACCCCCTCAAGGGCAGCACCGGAACCGTCATGGTTTCTAGCGTTTCATTTTCCATTGTTTGTCTCATCTCTCTTTTTGTAGCGTTACCCTGATTATAACACACATTTCCCACTTTAGCAAGTCGCACCCCCGATAAACTGCAAAAGACAGCGTGACACGGCTGTATAACCGGTCACACGCTGTCTTTTGTGTTCGATAGAACACATTTTTACGCTGCACGATGCGACATATACCGACTCCCCCATCACTTTGTTTCATTTCCGCCAGCCAGTGGGGTTGTTGATCGCTAACAAAAAAGTTGACGACCTTCATACGTTCATTCTCCCGTCCTGTTTAGGAAGGCAAGCCGCTTTTTGAAAAAGGGCTTGCTTGTGTGGTTTATAAAAACGTCAACTGACTGGTTTCGGGCAGTCCTGCAAAGGAACCGATATCCTTGAGCAGTTCGATCACGGTCTTGGACACTTTCGCACGAAGCTGAAAGTCTTCAATGGATGTGAACTCACCGCCCTCTCTGGCTTCGGCCAAAGCGATCGCCGCCGCTTCACCGACGCCCGGCAGTGCCGAAAACGGAAGACGTATTTTATCACCCTCAACGAGGAACTTTTTGGCATCCGAATGATAAATGTCGATCGGCAGCACACCGATGCCTCTTGCCAACATTTCGTTAACAATCTGAAGGGTGCCCAGCATGGCTCCTTCCTTGGCAGATGCTTCTTTGCGTTGTATCTTGCCGCTGATTTCCTGCATTTTGGCACGTACTGCCCCTCGTCCCTTGCATACCAGCACGGCATCAAAGTCATCGCTGCGCACCGTAAAGTAGGCGGCATAGTATTCTTTCGGGCGGTGCACTTTGTACCATCCCAATCGGAGGGTTGCAATCATATAGGCGGCAGCGTGAGCCTTCGGGAACATATATTTGATCTTCATGCAGGAGTCAATGTACCACTGGGGGACATTATGTTCCTTCATGGCTTTGATGTGGTCTTCTGTCAGCAGTTTGGTAGCCTTGCCCTTACGGACAATCTCCATGATCTTGAAGGCCATATCCGGCTCCAGTCCTTTGTGCATCAGATAGACCATGATGTTATCACGGGTACCGATTACCTCCGAGATAGTACAGATCTTTTTCTCGATCAATTCGGAGGCATTGCCGATCCATACATCCGTTCCGTGCGACAGACCAGATACCTGCAAAAGATCAGAGAAGGTCTTCGGCTGTGTCTCGATAAGCATCTGACGAACAAATGAAGTACCCACTTCCGGCAGCGAAAACGTACCGGTCAGGGAGTCAATATCCTCCGGTGTGACACCGAGGGCTTTGGTCGAAGTGAACAGTGACATGACATCCGGGTCACTCATGGAAATATTCATCACGTCAATCCCTGTATATTCGCCCAGATAGCGATAGATGGTCGGCACATCGTGTCCCAGTTCATCCAGCTTACACACGGTATCGTGGATAGAATGGAAATCAAAGTGGGTCGTGATGTTGTCGGTTTTTTGGTCGTTCGCAGGGTGCTGGATCGGACAGAATTCGTACACATCGTTCATGCGTGGAACAACGACCATGCCGCCCGGATGCTGACCAGTCGTGCGGCGAACACCTGTACAGCCTTCCGCTAAACGCATTTCTTCGGCTCGGCTGACCGTTACACCGGTCTCTTCGGCATATTTGCGAACATAGCCAATAGCGGTTTTTTCCGCTACGGTTGCGATCGTACCCGCCTTGAAGACGTTTTCCTTGCCGAACAGCACTTCCGTATAACGGTGGGATTGGCTTTGGTACTCACCCGCAAAGTTGAGGTCGATATCCGGTGTCTTGTCGCCTTTGAAGCCCAAAAACGTCTCGAACGGGATGTCGTGACCGTCCCGCAGATATTCCGTACCACAGTTTGGGCAGGTCTTGGGCGGCAGATCGAAACCGGAACCGTAGCTGCCGTCCGTGAAGAATTCCGAGTTACAGCACTTCGGACACACATAGTGCGGACACAGCGGGTTGACCTCGGAGATACCCGACATAGTCGCCACAAAGGAGGAACCGACCGAACCTCTCGAACCAACCAGATAGCCGTGCTCATTCGAGTTCGCTACCAGTTTTTGAGCGGTCATGTACAGCACTGAAAAGCCATTAGTGATGATGGAGTTCAATTCCTTTTCGATACGGGCGTGTACGATCTCCGGCAAAGGATCTCCGTACATTTTTTTGGCACGTTCCCAAGTGATGCTGGTCAGTTCTTCTTCTGCTCCCGGAATAAAAGGCGGAAAGTTGCCCTTGGGCACCGCACGGATGTTTTCAATCATGTCGGTGATGTAGTTGGTGTTCGTTACCACCACTTCATACGCCTTTTCTTTCCCCAGATAATCAAACTCCTTGAGCATTTCGGCGGTGGTGCGGAAATACAGCGGCGGCTGCTCGGCTGCATCACTAAAGTTCTGTGCTGTGAGCAGGATCTTGCGGTACTCGCTCTGGTACGGATCCATGAAATGGACATCGCAGGTTGCGACCACCGGCAGTCCTAATTCCTCACCCAACTCCACAATCAGGCGGTTATATTGCTGCAGTTCCTCCACATCCTTCACACGGCCTTCCCGCACGAGGTGCATATTATTGCCCACCGGCTGAATTTCCAGATAGTCGTAGAAGGATGCGATGGCCTTGAGTTCTTCCCGACTCTTGCCATCGAGAATCGCACGGTACAGCTCGCCCGCTTCGCAGGCACTGCCAATCAGCAGACCATCCCGCAGCTTCACCAGTTCCGATTTAGGCAGGAGCGGTCGTTTATAGAAATAGTCCAGATGGGACTTGGAGATCAGCTTATAGAGATTTTTCAGTCCCAGTTGATTTTTCACCAGCAGGATCTGATGGAAATACTTGTAGGACTTGATGCTCGGTTTCGGCAACGCCTGTGTGATGTCAGCCGTCGTTTCGATTTTGAACTCGTCCCGCAGTTTTTGCAGCATAACCTGAAAGATCTTGGCCAGCATCATCGCATCGTCACACGCCCGATGATGGTTAAAATCACCTAGCTTGAGGTGTTTGGCGACCACGTCCAGTTTGTGCTTCGAGAGCTGGGGGAACATTCCGCGTGAAATGGCCAATGTATCAATGTAGGTCAGCGTATAGGGCAATCCGTTCCGTTCACAGGCTGCTTTAATGAAGGATGTATCGAAGGACGCATTATGTGCCACGACAATGGCATTTGCCCCACAAAAATCCAGAAATGCTCGAACGGCTTCTTCTTCTGAAGGAGCACCGGCAACCATGCTGTCATCAATGCCGGTCAGTTCCGTGATCTTGGGCGGGATGGGCTTTTGCGGGTCAACAAACGTGGAAAAGGTGTCCTTAATTTCTCCATTCTCCATGCGTACAGCACCAATCTCGGTGATACGCTCCTGCAAAACGCTCAAACCTGTCGTCTCGATGTCAAAAACAACAAATTCGCCGTCCAGAGGCTGCTGTGCCGTACCGACTACGGTGTTGCTTTCACCGTCATTGATAAAATAGGCTTCGACACCGTAGATAACCTTAAACTGTCCACCTTTGCTGCGGATGGCATCACAGGCATTCATCGCATCGGGATAGGCCTGTGCCACACCGTGGTCAGTGATGGCGATGGCCGGCATCCCCCACTCATAGGCACGCTTGACGAGGTCGCCGGCACTCGTCACGGCATCCATCGCAGACATATTGGTATGTAAATGCAGTTCAACACGCTTGACAGGTGCCTTGTCAACGACCTTCGTCATGCCGACACGGCAGACAGCAGAGGCCATCACCACCAAATCGTGGTCGTATTTATCCATCTGGGCATCGCCTTTGACGAGAATGGCATCCCCTGTTTTCAGTTCCAGAATGCCCTTGCATTTTTCATTGAGGTCAAT
>CACZZU010000144.1 GCA_902785765.1 uncultured Ruminococcus sp. | reverse complement strand
CAGGTACTCATCATGTGCCCGACCCGTGAGCTGGCACTGCAGTGCAGCGAAGAGATCAGCAAACTGACCAAATACATCGGCGGTATCCGTCCGGCGGAGGTCTATGGCGGTGCGTCGATGGAACACCAGATCACCCGCCTGAAACGTGCCAACATCGTGATCGGTACCCCCGGACGCATCATGGATCACATGAGACGCAAAACCCTCAAGCTCGACAACGTGAAGCTGGTCGTGCTGGATGAAGCGGACGAGATGCTCAGCATGGGCTTCAAGGAGGACATGGAGACGATCCTGCGGGATACGCCCGAAAGCCGTCAGACGGTACTGTTTTCCGCCACGATGCCGCCGTCTATTCTGGCAATCACCAACGAGTTCCAAAAGAACCCGCAGATGGTGCAGGTCAGCCGCAAGCAGGTGACGCTGGATAATATCGTCCAGCAGTATGTAGATGTGCCGATGGGACGCAAGGCAGATGCTCTCAAGCTGCTGCTGTACTACTATGAGCCATCGTTGGCGATGGTGTTCGTCAACACCAAAAAGATGGCGGATGAACTGACCGAAAGCCTGCAGAAAAGCGGCTTTCTGGCGGATGCTCTGCACGGCGACCTCAAGCAGTCTCAACGCAATACCGTCATGGAGCGGTTCCGTCATGGGTCAACGGCCATCCTTGTGGCGACCGATGTGGCGGCCCGCGGCATTGATGTGAATGACGTGCAGTACGTCTTCAACTACGACATTCCTCAAAACAACGAATACTATGTGCACCGTATCGGTCGGACAGGCCGTGTCGGAAAGGACGGTACGTCCATCACGATCTGCAGCGGCCGCCGGCAGGTGTTCGCCCTCAAGGACATTGTGCGTGCCCTCAAATGCAGCATCGAAGAGATCGCTGTGCCGACAGGGGAAGCCATTCGCAGCCGTCTGTACGAAAAGAACGCCGAACGGGTCATGGCCGCGTTGGAAGCGGGACAGGGCAGCGATTATCACGAGATGGTGAACCTGCTGCTGGAGAAAGGCTATTCGCTGTTCGATATTGCCGCTGCCGCCCTGCGGATGAACTTTGCCGCTCAAGAGGTTCAGATCGCAGACATCAAGCAGGAAAAACGGCAGTATGGCCGCCGTGCCGACACGAATTTCGCCAAGATCGTGGTGGACATTGGCCGTTCCAGCCATGCCGCCCCGAACCATCTGGTGGCTTCGCTGACAGAAAGAAGTATCCTGCACGGTTCGGACATCGGCAAGATCGAGATCTATGACGACTACTCCGTCATCGCCATTCCTGCTGATGCCATGGACGAGGTGCTGGACAGTATGTACGGTGCGAAGGTGTGCGGACGTCCGGTGAAGGCTCGTGCCTTTACCGAAAAACCGCAGGGCAGCCGTCATTCGTCTGCCTATGGACAGCACGGTCACGGTCGGGATATGTCCCGCCGTTCGTTCTCCGGCGGCCGCGGCGACAGCCACGCTCGTTCCCAACACAAGCCCTTCTCACGCCGCAGAGGATAAAACGCTGCTGCCGGAAAGCGGCTTTGTGTGCCGGCGGCAAGGCGTGCGGCAGGGCAGGCACGGAAATCAATTTTGTCGGGGCAGTCACACGGGGAAAACCCTTTTCCGGCGGAAAAAGGGTTATTCCCCGTACCCCTTTCCTAAAACCGCTGGATTTACGTGAAGGAAGTTTGCTTTCAAAAAACGTAAAAACCAATGAATCGGAATGCTTGTGACCATCAGATTTTGAAAATTGATTTCCCTGCGGGGCAGGAAAGAAAACGTGAGGAGAGAAAATGACGGTCGGATGGGGAAAAACACCGTCAGCAGAAGGGGCAGGTGTTGGAACATGAAGAAAATAGTCGTGTGGGCGGCGGTGGCTGTCCTGTTGGCGATGGGGTGCAGCGGCTGTCGGAACAGCGGCAGCGGTACGACGGTGCCCTCCAAGGAGAAAACGGTTTCGGTACCATCCGGTATGCCGCAGGAGAGTTTTCCGGTGATGGCATCGGCGGATATGTCTTCTGCGGATGTGTCAGCCGCCGATACAGACAGCCCGACTGTATCGGAACCGTCTGCCGCAGACCAATCCTTACAGGAAATTTCCGAAGAAGACGAGGTACAGTATCCGGTGGGAGTGGCACCGTACAGCAACGGCAAGCTGCGGTTCACGACCAGCGTACTGTTGCTGTCCGTGGTCTTTCCGGAGGAGTTTTGTGTGCTGAACACGGACTACTATCCATCCTACGGCATCTACCTCCAAAATGTGGATGAGACAGCCACCTTATTGTTGGAATCTGTGGTGGACAAGACCCTGACCTATCGTCAGATGGCGGATTACCTCCAACACCAGTATCCTACGGCGAGAGTATCTACCACCGACACCAAAGATGTCGTTTGCAGGATGACCATGACCGATCCGGACGGACACGCATTATATGTGCAGCAGAAAATCCGTGTCCGTTCCGGCGGGTACAACGCGGCGGTGCTGTGCTGCCGTGCCGAGGACAGGACGCAGTATGAACGGCTCTTTAACGAGATCACCTTTCACTGAACAGGAAACAGCCGGACAAGCCTTCGCTGCAAGGTTTGTCCGGCTGTTTTTGGCGTAGGTGTCGGGCGTGATACCGCTTGCGGTCACGCTGTCGGGGGGTGCCTGCGGCAGAATTGGTTTGCCGCAGGCATTTTAGAGGTCGATTGATCGCAGGATACGGCAGAAAAATGTCCCTTCCGTTGGGAATATGCCATCGGGAGGGACGTGTGTTATCCGTCAGTCGGACAGGAGGCGGCCGATCACGGCATTGGATACCAAAAAACCCTGCGGGGTCAGGGCGATCCCTTCCGGTGTGAGGGTGAGGCAGCCGGTCGGCAAAAGCTGACGGGCTTTTTGCAGCAAACGGGCAGGAAGATCTGTGCCGAACCGCTCACGGTAACGGGCATGGGTGATGCCTTCGGTCAGGCGAAGCCCCAGCAGAACAAATTCTTCGGCATCCCCGCCGGTGCCGTCCATCGTCAGTTCATGGCGGTAGAAAGCATCAAAGGAACGGTCACAAAAAAACCGCTTGCCGCCTATGAAAGAATGGGCGGAGGGACCCAGACCGAGGTACTCTTCGTCATGCCAGTATTTCAGGTTGTGGCGGCCTTCATAGCCTTCTTTGGCGAAGTTGGAAATCTCGTACTGTCGGTAGCCGCAGGACGCTAACGCTTCTACTGCAGTTAGGTACAGTGCCGCCTGACGGTCATCGTCACACAGCAGGGCTTTATCCGGTCGATGGGCATAGGGCGTGTCCGGTTCGATCTTGAGCAGATAGGCGGAAATATGGGTCACTTCCTGTTCGGCACAAAAGGCGATGGAACGCAGAAGAGTGTCCCGTGTTTGGTCGGGAGTCGCCAGCATGAGGTCGAGAGAAATATTCGTGAAGCCGGCAGCTTTCGCTTGGGCGATACAGCGAACCGCCTGTTCGGCATTGTGCAGGCGGCCGAGCTGCTGCAGTTCGTGGTCGTTGGCGGACTGCAGACCGATGGATATACGGTTAAAGCCGCCCTGCCGCAGAGCGGCAAAGTCGAGATCCTGTTTTTCGGGGTTGACCTCCAGCGTGATCTCGGCTTCTGACAGACCAAAGCCGTCTTTGGCGGCTTGTACCAGTGATACCAGACGTTCCGCTCCCAACAGGCTGGGAGTGCCGCCGCCGAAATACAAGGTGTCGGCGGGGACGGGGTATGTTTCAGCACAAAGCCGCAGACGTTCCCGAAGGGCTTGTGTGTAGGTGTCGAAGGCACGCTCCTGACCGCTGACCGAGTAGAAGTCACAGTAGGGACATTTGCGGCGGCAGAAGGGAATATGCAGGTACAGTCCGATCATCTTGCCGTCCCCTTCCGCAGGATGAGCATGATCTCGATGAACAGCGACAGCAGGGCACCGACGATGAGAACAATGTCAATGCACATGAAGGTCGTGAACGAGTGCGAAAGTGTTTCGTAGGTGAGGTGGTCGCTCATCGTCAGAAAATAGATGAACCCGCTGGGGGTGCTTTTGTCGAGTGTAGAGATGGCATTGTCGATGAGAAGGGTGAAAACGACAAAGGCGATGAGGATGACAATGACCGTGCCTGTCACGACAGGCTTTTTGGGCTTATTGATGGCCGCGATCGCTGTCATAGACAGGAACAGGGCGGCACTGACAATGATCACGATAGGGTTTATCATGCGGTCACTTCCTTTCGGGGTGTCACACGGCGGCAGTGTAAACGGCAGCCGGACTGTGCGGCTGCCGGGAACGTCCTCTCTCCGGCATACTGACTGCCGCAGGCGGCAGGTTCGTTCATTGATTTTGTTGTGACAGGAGGGCTGTCTTGAGGACAGCGATCTGCGTTTTGGCATCGGGCAATTCGCCGTTAAGCACCATCTGTACGGCCTTGTCCAGGGGGATGCGTTCCACGTCCAGAAACTCGCCTTCGTCTAACCGCTGTTCGTCAAAGTGATCGACACGGCAGAAATACAGGTGGATGATCTCTCCGCAGTAGCCCGGACTCGGATAGACTTGTCCGAGGGTCATATAGGCACGTCCGATGGCACCGGTTTCTTCCAGCAGTTCCCGCTTGCCGTTTTCCAGCGGGGTCTGTCCCTTTTCGAGTTTGCCGGCGGGCAGTTCCAGCAGGACTTCCTTGTAGGGATAGCGGAACTGACGCACAAACAGCAGTTCGTTGTTGTCTGTCAGGGCGGCGACACACACTCCGCCGGGATGGGCAACGACTTCACGCAGGGCGGTTTTTCCGTCTTCCAATGCCACTTCGTCATGGGTGACGTGGATGACACGTCCTTTGAAAATATCGGTCGAGTGCAGGGTCTTTTCAAAATGCTTCATAACGCATCTGTCTCCTTACGGCTTGGATTCTTTCCTGCCCATTATACCGCATCTGCTGCGGAATGTAAAGTCCAGAAAACACCTGCGGGCGGTGTCCCACCGCTGTGTACTTGGGGCGGCGTCCCGCCGCTGTGTACTTGGGGCGGCGTCCCGCCGCTGTGTACTTGGGCTTTTTGCAGTCAGCAACAGCCAAAATAATGGTGTTACTCGGACGCTTTCGTGACATATTTGTGTTGGTTCGTGAGAACTTGTGGGACACTACGCTGATGAATGTTCTCCTACGGAATAGAAGTGCCGGATGACGATGACAGAGCGACACTCACCAATTGGTGTGGGTTTGGTAGTTTAGCCAAATGTTGTATGTTCCGCAAGTGGTCGGGAGCGATAGCGGAGTTGTCCAGTGCGGTCACGCACTC
>CACZZU010000143.1 GCA_902785765.1 uncultured Ruminococcus sp. | reverse complement strand
CTATGAGGATCGTGAAAGAATACTTTGCAGATATCGACACGAAAAAAGGGTTTTTGAATATTGACCAATCATGGGCAAAGGAAGCACTGAGAAGATATAAAACATCTGATTAAAACTGACCAAAAATTGGATATTGACCCCAAAACTCCCGTGAAAAGCACAAATCAGTGTGCAGCATGGGAGTTTTCATAATTTCTTTGTAAATTTTTTTTGAATTTTAAGATTTTTTTCCAAAAAACAATAGAAATTTATAATAATCTGTGATATAATACTTGTAGCGTCTTAGACGAAATATAAAATTCAGGAGGTAATTCCAATGGCTAAAAAATGGGTGTATCTTTTTAGCGAGGGCGACGCTAATATGCGTGAGCTTCTCGGCGGTAAGGGTGCCAACCTGGCAGAAATGACGAAGATCGGTCTGCCCGTTCCGCAGGGCTTTACGATTTCAACAGAGGCTTGTACTCAGTATTATGAGGACGGCAGAAAGATCAACGATGAGATTCAGGCTCAGATCATGGAATACATCACCAAGATGGAAGAAATCACCGGCAAGAAGTTCGGTGACAAAGAGAACCCGCTTCTCGTATCCGTCCGTTCCGGTGCCAGAGCTTCCATGCCCGGCATGATGGACACCATCCTGAACCTCGGTCTTAACGAAGAGGTTGTTGAGGTCATCGCTGCCCAGTCCGGCAATCCCCGTTGGGCTTGGGACTGCTACAGAAGATTTATCCAGATGTTCTCCGACGTTGTTATGGAGGTCGGCAAGAAGTACTTCGAGCAGCTGATCGACCAGATGAAGGAGAAGAAGGGTGTAACACAGGACGTTGAGCTGACCGCTGACGATCTGAAAGAGCTGGCTGGCCAGTTCAAGGCAGAGTACAAGGCAAAGATCGGCTCCGACTTCCCGTCTGACCCGAAGGTTCAGCTCATGGAAGCTATCAAGGCTGTGTTCCGTTCATGGGATAACCCGAGAGCAAACGTCTATCGCCGTGATAACGATATTCCGTATTCTTGGGGTACTGCCGTTAACGTACAGTCCATGGCTTTCGGTAACATGGGTGACGATTGTGGTACGGGCGTGGCCTTTACCCGTGACCCCGCTACCGGCGACAAGGGTCTGTTCGGTGAGTTCCTGACCAATGCACAGGGTGAAGACGTTGTAGCAGGCGTTCGTACCCCGATGAAGATACAGGAAATGGCTGACAAGTTCCCCGAGGCTTTCAAGCAGTTCGAGGAAGTTTGTGCTACGCTTGAGAACCATTACAGAGATATGCAGGATATGGAGTTCACCGTTGAGCACGGCAAGCTCTATATGCTCCAGACCAGAAACGGTAAGAGAACCGCAAAGGCTGCTCTGAAGATCGCTTGTGACCTCGTTGACGAAGGCATGAGAACCGAGGAAGAAGCTGTTGCGATGATCGACCCCCGTAACTTGGATACACTGCTCCACCCGCAGTTCGATGCAAAAGCTCTGAAGGCTGCTACACCGATCGGCAAGGGTCTGGGTGCTTCTCCCGGTGCCGCTTGCGGACAGATCGTGTTTACGGCTGAAGATGCAGAAGCATGGAATGCAGCCGGCAAGAAGGTCGTCCTCGTAAGATTGGAGACTTCTCCGGAAGATATTACCGGTATGAAGGCTTCTCAGGGTATCCTGACCGTTCGCGGCGGTATGACCTCTCACGCAGCCGTTGTGGCTCGTGGCATGGGTTCCTGCTGCGTATCCGGATGCTCCGACATCGTGATGGACGAAGCAAACAAGAAGTTCACACTCGGCGGCAAAGAGTTCACAGAGGGTGACTTCATTTCGATCGACGGTTCTACCGGTAACATCTATGACGGTATCATCCCGACCGTGGATGCCCAGATCGCCGGTGAGTTCGGTCGTGTCATGGCTTGGGCTGACAAGTACAGAAAGCTCAAGGTAAGAACCAACGCAGATACCCCCGCTGATGCGAAGAAGGCTCGTGAGCTGGGTGCAGAAGGTATCGGTCTGTGCCGTACCGAGCACATGTTCTTTGAGGGCGACAGAATCGACGCATTCAGAGAGATGATCTGTGCAGACACCGTTGAGGAGAGAGAGGCTGCTCTGGCCAAGATTCTCCCCGTACAGCAGGGCGACTTTGAGGCTCTCTATGAAGCTCTCGAAGGCAACCCCGTAACCATTCGTTTCCTCGATCCGCCGCTGCACGAGTTCGTGCCCACCGAGGAAGAGGATATCAAGAAGCTGGCTGATGCTCAGGGCAAGACCGTTGAGCAGATCAAGGCGATCATTGATTCTCTGCATGAGTTCAACCCGATGATGGGTCACCGTGGCTGCCGTCTGGCGGTTACTTATCCCGAAATCGCCAAGATGCAGACCTCTGCTGTTATCCGTGCTGCTATCAACGTACAGAAGAAGCACCCGGATTGGAAGGTAGAGCCTGAAATCATGATCCCGCTCGTAGGCGATGTCAAAGAGCTTAAATATGTGAAGAAGTTCGTTGTGGAGACCGCTGACGCCGAGATTGCTGCTGCTGGTGCTGACCTCAAGTATGAAGTAGGTACCATGATCGAGATCCCGAGAGCGGCTCTGACGGCTGATGAGATCGCAAAAGAGGCAGAGTTCTTCTGCTTCGGTACAAATGACCTGACCCAGATGACTTTCGGCTTCAGCCGTGACGACTCTGGTAAGTTCCTGAACGCTTACTATGATGCCAAGATCTTCGAGAACGATCCGTTCGCAAAACTCGACCAGACTGGTGTTGGTAAGCTGATGAAGATGGCTATCGAACTCGGTAAGGCTGAACGTCCGACCCTTCACTGCGGTATCTGCGGTGAGCACGGCGGCGACCCGTCTTCCGTAGAGTTCTGCCATAAGATCGGTCTGGACTATGTGTCCTGCTCTCCGTTCAGAGTGCCGATCGCTCGTCTGGCTGCTGCTCAGGCTGCTATTGCCGACAAGAAGTAATGTGCTTACAAGTGAGTTGACTCTTTTATGCAAAATCCCCGTTGCCCTGCGGCAGCGGGGATTTTTGCGTTTTGCCTAAAGAGACGGTAAGAATCTTGTCTATCCTGCTAGGTTATTTCTTCCCCCAAAAAGGTTGTCGCAGGGGCAAAAATATGGTAAAATGACAACGAGGTTTTCAAAGGTAACATAGGAAGGTGTATCGTATGGAAAGAGACAATACCTTGGAACAATTTTTGGGAGGGAAGACCGGACGGTTCTGTCTGCATTTTAGTCAGATCATGGCAATCTATCGCATCGTTGGGTATGTCCTGACGATGATTTTGTTGTTGTTTGTGCTGAACGGACGGTTTGTCATTATTTGTGTAGGCGTTCTTGCAGCGATTGCATCGTGTGTGCTGCTGCTGGAAAGCAGCAGGCAGTTGTTGGCTCGGAATAGCGGAAAGACCATCCGATTCCCTCGGACGATGGCGAACTTCCATCTGTCGATGGGCTTACAGCTATTGTATACGCCGCTGATGAGCATGACGTTTTGTTTGATGATGCGGATGCTGGACGGCTCTATGAAAGTGGGAGCTCCTTATGACGAAACGATCTTTCGGGCGGCTTGGGACGGTTTCGGACTGTGTGCCATGATGTGTACGGGCAGCAAGCTGGCGGTCTGCCACATGGTCGAACGGCAGTATCGTAACAAGGAGTTCCATTCGTGGCTGCTGTGGCTGCTGGCAGGCACTTCCTGCTTGGCGGCGATCGCTTTGTTGGTGATCCTGCTGGGGTTCCGACCGGAATGGAGCAGCGGTGTACTGCTGCGTATCTGCATGGTGCCGCTGCTGATGAACTATGTGATGACATCCGTCTTTGCGGTGCAGTATTGGCGGTTCCTGCGGAAACGTCCATCGGTTAAGGAGGTGTCGGCAGACAGTACCCTGTCGGCTGACGAATGAAAGGGAGGAACAGGATGCGGAGAAAGCAGCGGACAACTGTCTTGTTTTTCTTTTTGATAGGGGGACTGTGCATTTGCTTGTGTGGAGCGGCTGGCTGTTCCGGCAGTACAGGGGGTACCGGCGGTGCGGCGGCGGTGTTGCCGGGAGCAGCCGGACATACCGGTCAGCAGGTCGGTACTTCGATCGGTGCGATACCGGCTGACCCGTCCACGCCCACCATCAATGACAACAGCAGTGCCTTTGTCGGTTCGTGGGTGCATACCTACGAGTATTTCGACACGACCTATCACACCACGCTGGTGATTCAGGCGGATGGCTCCGCTGTTTATTATAACGAAGAGGCAGAACTCGGCAACTATACCGCCTCGTGGCAGTATAGCGGAGAGGGAATCTTCCTCCAGCGGAATGACGGTGTGACAGCCACCGCTGTGCTCCAAAACGGTGTGCTGATCGAGCAATCGATCGAAAACGGCACAGCTTATACGGCGGAATATCAGCGTGGGTCTTGACAGTGTTGTACGGACACAGAATGTGTCCGTTTTCTTTTGTGAGTGGAGTGTGGTGAGAACATGAACGACTCAAAGGGGCGGCAGAAGCTGCTGCCACGAAAATATCTGCGGAAAGCTTGTCTCTATGGGAGTCTTTGGTGTGCCACCATACTGCTATGGATGCTTTTTCGGTGGACGGTCACGGTTACGCTGCTGGTGACGACTTACATCGTCTGGACAAAACGGATGCTGCTGTTGTTCGGTATGCAGACTTCTCTGCTGATCGGCATGGTCATGCAAATCTGTGCCTACGCCCGTTTCTGCCGGCGAAGAGAACATTTGAGGAGCACCGACCTGCTGAAAGGACTGCGGCTGTTGAAGGGAGCGTATATCGGTAAGGTGGTCTGGTGTGTGCTGGCAATTGTTCAGTGTGGTTTGATTGCCGGCAGTCAGCAGTTGCTGAACTATTTTCAGGAGGAAATGTACATGACCTCCTTCGAGATGATATGGACGGTGGGGTGTCTTGTGTGTCTGCTGCTGTTGGAACTGTCGAAACTGGTCGTGCTGCATCGGCTGCCGCAAACCCTGTCTGGTCAATCGTCACTGCCTTCATGGTGGATGCGGGCAGCGGCTTGTGCAACCATAGGACAGTATGTGGTACCACTGCTCTTTGTCACGGTGCTGCTGTTGTGCCGCATTGGCTGGATCGCTTTGGCAGCGGTCGTCCCGTTTGCTGCGATGGTCTTTTTGGGGTATTACTATGCGGCCTGCTGTTATATGACACTGTCAAGGCGTGTCGGTTCTATGGTGGTGCGGTTCGGTCCGACACAGGAATAGCCTGTCGGATTTCTGCCCACGAAAATCAAGTCTGGTTGGGCAGTTATATGGGGAAAACCCTTTTCTAGCGGAAAAAGGGTTTTCC
>CACZZU010000142.1 GCA_902785765.1 uncultured Ruminococcus sp. | reverse complement strand
GGACAACGTCATGTTTCCCAAGCTGGTATCCTTCCAAAGTTACCTGATCGGCTTTTTGCTGACGCTGATCTTCTCTCTGCTCGTGAACTTTATGATGTATTTCAAGATGAACCGCATCAGTATGGTCGAATCGCTCAAGAGCGTAGAATAACACGTTCCCTTCGCCCTGCTTGATTCGCACCACCGACCGTCTTATCATTGGTACCCACCGATTTTGCCTGCGACTCTCTCATCCATGTAACCGTCCAAGACATCCTTCTCTTCCCTGACCTGACGGTCAGGGAAGTTTTTTGGCAGAAGCTCAACATTCTCGCTAAAAAAACTTGCATTGTTAGCCAGAATGTGGTAAAATCACTGACAGGAAGTCACTTCCTGATCCTATTGTTGTCGAGGTGGATTATGGCTAAAGAAATGAAAATACGAACCAAAAATAAAGACGTGTTCCTGCGGGTGCAGAAGGGACACTTTGCAACCATGCACAGCCACACAAACTACTATATTGACGTGACAACACAGAAAATGCGTCTGTCCGAAGCCAGAGCGGTGGCACGAGAATTGGCCAATGAGTATAAAATGACCACCATCGTGGACACTGTCTTGTGTATTGACGGTATGGAAGTCGTTGGCACCTGTATTGCCGATGAACTGACCAAAGACGACTACGTCAATATGAATGCCCATCAGACGATCTATGTACTGTCACCGGAGTTTGTCAACGGCGGTCAAATCATGTTCCGTGATAATATCCTGCCGATGCTTAACGGCAAACACGTCTTGATCGTGGCTGCCTCTGTCACCACGGGCAGGAGTGCTTTAGCGGCCATTGACGCCGTAAATTACTACGGTGGTGTCGTAGTTGGTGTAGCATCTATTTTTGCTACCGTAGAAGAATGTGACGGACATCCTGTCCGCTCGGTCTTCGATCCGAACGACTTGGGCGACTATCAAAGCTACAAACCGCCAGTATGCCCGTTTTGTCACAACGGCGAAAAAATCGAAGCTCTCGTCAACAGTTTTGGCTACTCCGCCTTGTGAATTTTGTAACAAACAGCCTGCACGGAATCCCCGTGCAGGCTGTTTGCATATCCGGCACCGCCCAATGGCTGTCGTACACTGCTAAAAAGCCGTCCTGATCGGTTTGCCTTCCACATCCTTCCCTGTTACACGGCACCTCCCGCTCCGCCGCCTGCCTTTTGATAACCAAAAAAGGCAGTTCCTTTGCGGCTGTTTCGTTTCTATATCCCTGTGGTTTATGGATAGATTGCCGTCTGAAACCTGGTGAAAATTTGTGGAAAGCATGGATTTCCTGTCCCTTCAAAAATAGGGTGTTGACCTGCACAGAAAATAATGTTATAGTAAAAGTTATGAGAAAATACGGCTTTTATGTCTGCTTTAAGGAGGAACGGAGGACAAAAACATGAGTGAAACAACAAGAAAACGCTCATCGATCCCTTGGGGATTGATTTTCAATCTGTTTATTATTTGTCTGACCATCGGATTGGTCGTTTTCTTCATCTTCTCCAAAGACGGTTTTATTGACCTGCTGAACAGCGGTCTGAAGATAAATATGCTCTGGCTGATCATGGCACTGCTGATGCACCTGCTGAATATCGCTATTGACGCTGCGGTCATCTATTTGTTTGTTCGACGAAGTACCCCCACTTTTAAGGTACGGGAAGCGATCGTTACTTCGATGGTCGGACAGTTCTATTGTGCCGTCACGCCCGGTGCTTCCGGCGGTCAGCCCATGCAGGTGCTGACCATGACCCGCATGGGCGTGAAGGCCTCAAATGCCACCGCCGCCCTGATACAAAAGTTTTTGGTCTGGCAGTTCACGCTGACCGGCTACAGTATTGCCGCCATGACCTTGCGGTTCTCCATGTTCGTGCAAAGTCTCGACTTTGCCATGTGGATCCTCACGGTCATTGGTTTCATGGGACAGGTACTGACAATCGTTGTCCTGCTGCTGGCATCTTTTAACCAAAAAGTCACCACCAAAGTCATCGGCGGAATCTACCGCCTGCTGGCGAAGATCCACCTGATGAAGAACGTGGATGAGAAAATCAAGAAACTCGAAGAGTCTCTCACCAACTTTCACAACTGCAACAAAGACCTCAACAAGGACAAGAAACTCGTGGTCGAGGTCTATGTACTGACCTTCGTTCAGCTAACGGTACTGTTTCTCATCCCCTACTGTATCGCTAAATCCTTCGGCAACGATGGCGTCCAGATGTTCGATATGATCTGTGCTCAATCCTTCGTCAGCATGGTATCCGGTCTGGTACCGCTGCCGGGCGGTTCGGGTGCTGCCGAATACTGTTTCAGTGCCTTCTTCGGCACGATCTTCAACGAACAGATGATCAAGTCGGCTATCCTGATCTGGCGTACCATCACCTACTACCTGACGATCCTCATTTCGCTGCCCTTTGCGGCGATCCGTAAGAAAAAGACGACCGAAGCGTCCGATGCTTCTCCCGAAGCAGCCGGTACGGCGGCACCTTAACACAAAGGAGTGAACAGGTACATGGCACTGCCTGTCAGTATCATCGTCCCCGTCTATAACTGTGGAACGATGTTCCCGTTGTGTCTGCAATCTCTGCGGGAACAATCCATGACCGATTTCGAGGTTATCCTCGTGAATAATGGCTCAACCGATGGTTCAGCCGAAATCGCCCGACAAACAGCTCGAGAAGACTGCCGTTTTCGGGTCATCGACCATCTCAGCGGTCATGCCGGCACCGCCCGTAATGTTGGTATTGCTGCCGCACAGGGAGAGTATGTTGCCTTTGTAGACGGTGATGACCGTTTGAGTTCCAACTACCTGTCCCTGCTGTATCAGGCCGCTTGTCAAAAACAAGCCGATATTGCCTTGAGCAGCTTCCGCTACTATTTTCTGAATACACAACAGATCAAAGGCGGCGTGTCCGTCCCGAACAGGCTATACGCCAAAGAAACCGCTCTTTCGCTGCTCCTTCAGGACACCAAGATCAAATTCTACCTATGGGGGAAGCTGTTTCGCCGCTCCCTTTTAACCGAGCACCACATTTCAATACCCGATATGTACTATGAGGACGCCGTCACTACCCCCAAGCTTTTTTACTTTGCCAATGCGGTGGTGAGTGTGCACGATGCCTGCTACTACTATACACGGGCATTTTCCAAATATACGGAAGTCCGCATGACGGCGGAACGTGCCAACGACTATGTAAATACCGTACCCCTGCTGCGGATGTTTCTGGAGGAACAGGGCTGCTATGCCGCTTATCGCAGGCACTTGTACCACCATGTCTTCCATGTGTATTTTGCCCTGCCGTCCGTTGTTAAACAATGTGCCAATGACACACAGCTCTCCGTACAGGAAAACATCCGGCGAGCCAGAGCCAAAGTACGGCTGTGCCTACGCTGTGCTCCCCAAACACTGAAAACACTCGATCTTAATAAACCTGTCGTAGAATAACAATGAGGTGATCGCTTGAAAATTACACCGATCATATCGGTCGTAGTACCGATCTATAATGTAGAGAAATTCTTGAGACGCTGTCTCAAGTCCATACAATACCAAACCTTCATGGATTTTGAGGTGCTGCTGATCGACGACGATTCTCCGGACGGAAGTGCTGCTATTGCCAAGGAATTTTGCCGCAAAGATCCCCGCTTCCGCTATTTCCATAAAGAAAACGGCGGTCTCTCCGATGCCCGCAACTACGGCATCGACCGTGCCAAAGGTGAGTACATTTCCTTCATCGACAGTGATGACCATGTGCACCGCGATTTTCTCAAGGTCATGTATGAAGCCTGTCAGGAGAACCGTGCCGATATGGCCTACTGCAAGTTTATGTACTCCTACTTCAATACGGGGCTGAAATGTCCCCGTCCGTCTAAAGCAAAAACCGGCGTGATGAGCCGTGATGATGCCCTCATCGCCCTCATCACCGACAGTATGTTCCAAAGCTACGCCTGGAACAAGCTGTATAAAACCTCTCTCTTCCGTGAGAGCGGCATTCGCTATCCCTATATGTATTTCGAGGATATCGCCACCACCATGCGGGTTATGCACAAGGCCAACAAACTGACCGTCACCGGCAGACATCTGTACTACTACGAAAAGCGGTTCGGCAGTATTGTCGGCACGATGAACGCCGAGAAGATCAGCGATTACTGGCGGTCTATTCTCTCCCAACGCAACTACTTTCAGAGTGTCGGCGAGTATGAGCGGTTCAAGGCCGCTATCTATCATATTGCTAAAAAAGCTCACGCCATCAACATTTACTCCATCATCCGTCAGCACGTTCTCCACATGGATTTCCGCAACATGAAACACAATCTGGATACCAACCGTGACATTTTTAACTATGTCATCTCGGAGAACTACCAGCCTGTTGCCGGTCTGCCGGAAGTCCCCTACAAGTTCATCCAGCCCGGCCGCTGTAAAAAAGAACACAAAGGCAAGAAATTTCCCGTCTGACAAACATCGTATCGACCCCCTGTCGACCTTCCCGACAGCAGGCATACTTCACAAAAGCATAGGTATGCTGCAAAATCTCCCCTCACGCCTGACTGCCCCACAGCTCGTATAAAAGCTGTGGGGCAGTTTTTCTATCTCTTCGGTATAGGAGTCACCCTCCGCACCCATTAGACCTATGCGGCAACGCTGTATCTCTCCGCCCAGCTGAACAAGATCACCTGCGAATGACTTAAACAATATGCGGCTGTTTTTCGGCGTTATCGAACAGATCCATTATTTGAGCTGCCGCATCCAGCAGCCACAGTTCAATCTTCCATCTGTTTGCCAAGAAAAGCAGCGGCTGTTTGAAGCAGCTTGTTTTCGATCTCGGTGGGCGGTGTGCCCTGTTCATTATGCAGCAACATGATCGAGCCCGTCACATCACCGGCGGAAATGATCGGGTACATCACCGCCGCACTGCGAGTCAGTCCCTCAATCGGCTGCAAGATACCGGCACCGTCTTTAGCGGCAAAAAAAGTTCTGCGGTTTTCCATATATTCTTCTAACTGCGGTGAGATACGCCGTTCCAGCACCTCTTTCTTCGACAGACCGGCTGCCGCTACAATATGGTCACTGTCGCTGATGAGGATCGGTTGTTTAGCAATCTTGCTCAACACCTCGGCATATTGTTCCGCAAAACTCGACAGTTCTCCGATGGGCGAATATTTCTTGAAGATCACTTCGCCGTTGGTGTCGGTGAAAATTTCCAGCGGGTCGCCCTCACGAATACGAAGTGTACGGCGAATCTCCTTCGGGATAACGACTCTTCCGAGATCGTCAATACGTCTGACAATACCTGTGGCTTTCATG
>CACZZU010000141.1 GCA_902785765.1 uncultured Ruminococcus sp. | reverse complement strand
GTATGATGCGATCTTGACGAGAATGAGTGACACCTTCACGGAACTGGCCGGTTATGAACCGGAGGCTGCCAGTGACCTTGCGATTCGCATGAAGGTGCTGGCAGGAGAGATCTATTCGCTGCAGTCGGAGATCACATGGCTGAAGCGGCAGATGTTCCCGCATACAGCCGTAGGGGAGTCACTGGACTATCACGCCCGGCAGAGAGGATTGACTCGCCGCAAAGGACACAAGGCCACGGGCATGGTAGTATTTATGTTGGAAATGCCGCTGGAGTACAGCTTTACAGTGCCGATCGGGACGATCTGTACGACCGCAGACGGTGCTCTCCGTTTCGTGACGACCCAGGAGGGACGCATCGAACAGGGCAGTACCCTGGCGTGGGTACGCTGTGAAGCCGAAGACAGCGGTACGATCTACAATGTTGCTCATGGAGCCATCACGACGTTGGTTACATATCTGTCGGTCGGTATCCGCATCAACAATTCCTCCGGCTTTTCGGGCGGCACCGATGATGAAGAGGATGACAGCCTGCGGCAGCGATTGGCCGAGAGTTACCGCAATACGCCCAACGGGGCGAACGCTGCCTTCTATATCTCATTGGCCGAGAGTGTGGAAGGGGTACAGTCGGCCAATGCCTTTTGCGACAGTAACAATCCGGGCTATGTGATCGTGGTCGTAGGCGGACGAGGGGCGGCTATCGCCGCCGAAACATTCCAGCAGGTGTCTGCCTTGTTACAGCAGCACAAGCCATTGGGACTTCAATTGCTGGTCGAGAATACCGCTCTGGTGCCAGTCAATATCAGTGTGATCGTGACGGTGAAGAACGGTTTTGAGGATGATGCGGTGTTGTCGGCTGTCGAGGAACGTATCCGTACCTTCTTTTTGGATATGCGTGTGGGGGAAACCTTCTATCGGGCGGCACTTGGGAAGACCATCCTGGAGACAGAAGGTGTCGAAAACTATCAGTTCGATGCGGCCGTGGAAGACAAAGTGGTCAACGGCAGTTCTTTGTGCCGATTGAATACACTGACCGTCAGCGGTGCATCGTGACAGGAGGGAACGTATGTCAGAATGGGACATCATGAAACAGCGGTTGGAAGAGACGGGTGTCTATACGGTCGCTGACCGACACCTTATCGGAGCCGAATTGGCAGCGTATGCAGCAGGACTTGACCCGCTGTTTGATGCTTTGGACGAACTCAAACGAGAGTGTTTTGTTGTGACTGCCGAAGGCGATGGACTCACTTGTCGGGAAAATTGGGTGAGGCGGATGAACCTGCAAGATACCCTTGCCGGACGCAGGGAAGCTCTGATCAAGGCGTTATCCGTCACTGCCGTGGATTATACGGCAGAAGGGATGGAGAAGATCCGAGACAGTTTTCAGGTTCATGGGTCTTTTTGGCTGGATGTCAGCGACCTGACGCTGACATTTCACTGCACAGACAGTCTGACCGTGCGGCAGCAGGCGGAACTGGAGGCACAAATGCGGCCGCTGATGCCGGTCTGGTGCCGTTTTGTGCTGACAATCGAAAACAATTGACGCAAGGATGATTCATGAACATCCTGTGGGAACTAAAAAAATCCCGCCGACTTTTGTGAGTCGGCGGGATTTTTTCGAGTCAGGTATTGTTGAGAGAAGTCAGCCACTGGCGTACCTGTTCGGGGAAGTCGGCTTGTGGGTGAACCGCGGAGGAGGAGACCATAACCGCAGTCATGGCGATCACGTTGGCGGCATGACCGTCTTTCCGCAGGATACGGGCACATTCTTCGATGGTACTGCCGGTCGTGCATACATCGTCGATCAGCAGGACGGTTTTCCCCTCCAAAGAACCGCCGTCACGGCAGGCGTATACGCCGATGACGTTGGCACTTCGCTGTTCGGGGTTCAAGTAGTGCTGCACCTTGTTTTTCCGCACCTTTTTCAGCAGTTCCCGATAGGGACAGTCGATCAGACGCCCAACACAGCGGGCTATTTTTTCGGATTGGTTGTAGCCACGCCGCCATTTGTTGTGCCAGTAAAGCGGCACGGCGGTGATAACATCCGGTGTGAGGGATATGTCATGCAGGACACGCACCATCTGGAGAGCAAAACTTTCGGTATTGGTGGAGACTGCGACGTCTTTCATGGAGAGGACGCTGTTTCGATAAGGTTCTTCGTAAAGAAAGGGAGCGAGGCAGCGGGTGCCGGCAGGCAACTGCCGATAGTGGATCTGATCGGTGAACAGCCTGCGGCAGTGCTCACACTCCGGCAGTGAATCGGTCAGAATCTCCCCGCAATATGGACAGCGGCGGACAAAGAGCAACGAACGTATCAGTGACATAAGACGTCCCCTCTCTCGAACGATCCAGCGTGGTTACAGGGCAAGGATACGGTCGCCGGTCGCCAGCGATGCGATGCCGGTGCGGGCCATCTCCAAAATGCCGAAGGGAGACAGTTCTTCGATCAGCTTATCCAGTTGAGAGGGGGTGCCGGAAGCCCGGAAGGTAAGAGAGTGTTCCCCCAAATTCACGAGGGAAGCATGGTAGGTGGAAGTCAGGGCGATGATGTCGTTTTTGTTCTGCGTGTCAGCAGTGACCTTGATGAGGATCAATTCCATCGCCACGGAAGATTCTTCGGGCAGCACTTCTGCCTTTTTCACGTCTACGATCTTCATCAACTGATTGATGAACTGCTCTACCTGAGCATCATCACCGCTCATGCGAACGGTCAGGCGGGAATAGCCTTCGAGGCCGGACGGACTGGCGGTCAGACTGTCAATGTTGAACCCACGGCGGGAGATCAGGCTGGTAATACGCAGCAGGACGCCGGGATGGTTGTGGGCCAGAATACCAATGATCTGTTTGTTTTCCATCGCTGTATCACTCCATTTCGGTAATCATATCGTCTACGGTCTTGCCGGGGGGGATCATCGGCAGGACGTTTTCGTCCGGTGAGATGCTGCAGTCGATCAGCACCGCTTCCTTTTCCGCAAAAGCCGCTTTGAGGACAGCTTCCGCTTCGTCATCGTTGCGGAGTTTCATGCCCTTGATGCCAAAGGCTTCGGCGACTGCGGCAAAGTCGGTTTTCCGGTGCGGGTCGGTCTGGGAGAAACGACGGCCGTAAAAAAGCTTCTGCCACTGACGTACCATGCCGAGCACTTTGTTGTTGAGTACGACAATGACGATCGGCAGGTGATAGGAACAAACGGTCGCCAGTTCGTTGAGATTCATGTGGAAGCTGCCGTCACCCGTAAAGAGGACGACACGTTTGTCGGGATGGGCGACTGCCGCACCGATGGCGGCACCCATGCCATATCCCATGGTACCCAAACCGCCGGAAGTACACCAGCAGCGGGGCTGCTCAAAGCGGTACCGCTGGGAGACCCACATCTGATGCTGACCGACATCGGTCACAATAATATCATCGTCGTTTGTCATGGAGCGTACCAGATCAATGATGTGATAGGGATGGGCGTAGTCCTGTGAAACCGGTGTCTCTGTCACGCCCGATCGTTTCGCCCATTCGTGCATCTGTGCGAGCCACTCGTCATGCTTGGCGGGTGCGACTGCTTCAGTCAGACGGGCAAGGGTGTCTTTCACGTCACCGACAAGACTGTAATCGACCAAGACGTTCTTGTTGATCTCGGCCTTGTCGATGTCCAACTGGATAATAGTGGCGGCTTCACCGAACTTTTTGCGGTCACCGGCCACACGATCAGAGAAACGGGCACCGGCTGTGATGATGAGATCACAGTTATCGGTGGCCTTGCCGGTTTCATAGCCGCCGTGCATACCGATGGTACCGATGAACAGACGGTGAGAGGCCGGAAAACCGCCCAGTCCCATGATCGAGGTGGCGACCGGACAGTCGATCTTCTCGGCAAAGGCCAGCAATTGTGCTTCGGCATCGGCACTGACGATGCCGCCGCCCATATAGATCATCGGGCGTTTGGCCTGACGGATGGCTGCCGCGGCAGCGGCAAAGTCTTCGTCTGCCGACACGAGTGGATTGACGATGGTTTCCGGCTCTTCGGGTGTGAACTCACATACCGCACCGGTCACGTCCTTGGGGATGTCGATGAGCACGGGGCCTTTTCTGCCGGACATGGCAATACGAAACGCCTTGCGGATGACGTTCGCCAAGTCTTTGACATTCTTCACGATGAAGTTGTGCTTGGTGACAGGCAGTGTGATGCCGGTGATGTCTACTTCCTGAAAGCTGTCTCTGGCCAACAGGTCATTGGTGACATTGCCGGTAATAGCGACCATGGGAATGGAGTCCATATAGGCGGTCGCAATACCCGTGACCAGATTGGTGGCACCGGGACCCGATGTAGCGATCACGACACCACATTTGCCGGTGGTACGGGCGTAGCCGTCAGCAGCATGGGCTGCCCCTTGTTCATGGGACGAGAGAATGTGGGTGATTTTGTCGCTGTACTTGTAGAGTGCATCATAGATGTTGAGCACGGCACCGCCCGGATAACCGAAGACAGTATCGACCCCCTGTTCCAGCAGGCACTCTGCGATGATTTCCGAACCGTTCAATTGCATAAAAACAACCTCCGTTTGGCGGCCGTATCCGTGGGAACGGCCGTGTTTTTTTATTCTCGGGAGCGGCTGCTGCGAAAAAAAGACCTCATCTCTCTGAACAAAGAGACGAAGTCGGCTGACGTTCGCTATACCACTCCTGTACGGACAAGGTCATGTCCGCAGGCAGTCAATGCCGGCATCGGACACGGACTGCGGCTGCCGTGATAACGTGCGGCACACGCTTTCGCCTACTGGATGCTGTTCGGCGAAAGGACTCCCGGACGACTTCGTACCGCTCTATGACTGCCTTGCACCATCCGGCAGATCTCTGTACACAGGGCACGGCACTACTCCTCCCGTTCCTCGTCTTTACTTTATGTACCCTTATCATACAGGATTTTTGCCGATAAGTCAATAGGCTGCCAAAAACTTTGGGCGGTGTGTTGCCGCTGCCAACTCCACTGGTTGGCTGTACGGCTTATCTGTTGCCAATTGGTGCGTATTGTTTTGGTCTCGTTAGCTGCCTCTGCTGTTCCGTAGGAATACCTTCATCAATAGGCGGCAGGATACCCCGACCTCTTAGGTCGGGGAGGAATGCCGCTTCCCCCTTTCAATATTAGAACTTTTAGTTTCCTTTTGATCTGATTAACACAGCTAACACTTATCGTAATGCTTGTAATTTTGTATCTGAATATGTGTTCAAAACTCATAATTTAAAACAGTTTTCTTTGAATCAGGAATTGTATTATGAACTTAGAGAGAAGTTTGGACTTGGTTCTCAAATGACACAATCTGTATTTAAAACTGTCATTGCCAGATACAAAACAATCCAAACAAATCAGCATCAATGGATTCAGCCTGAATTTAAAGTTCCTCAATTTGATTTAGTTTGGAACAGAGACTATTCCCTCAATCAAGATTGTTTTTCGGTCAATACTTTGAATGGCAGAATCAAATTAGCTTACTGTTCACAAGGTATGGAAAAATATTTTGATAAAGAGATTTACAAATTCGGAACAGCAAAACTTGTTTATAGACATAAGAAATATTTTCTGCACATTCCAGTGACTTTTGAAGTTTCAGAATGTGCTAATTCTGATATTTGTAATGTTGTCGGCATTGACCGTGGAATCAATTTTGTTGTGACAACTTATAACAGTAAACATCAATCCGGCTTTGTCAGTGGTAAAACTATCAAACAAAAACGTGGACATTATAAAAATCTCCGCAAACAGTTACAGCAGGTCAGAACGCCGTCATCAAGAAAAAGGTTAAAGGCTATCGGTCAGCGAGAAAACCGTTGGATGCAGGATATAAACCATCAAGTATCGAAGGCACTCGTTGAAAACAATCCGGAGCATACCCTTTTTGCTGAAAAAATCAAACTGAAAAACAGATATGTTTCTGTAAGCTGGGCTTTTTACGATTTGGAACAAAAACTAATCTATAAAGCAATACAGCATCATGACAAAGTGATAAAAGTAAATCCTGCTTATACAAGTCAATGCTGTCCTATGTGCGGACATACAGAAAAAGCAAACCGCAATAAGAAAATACATCTTTTTTGTTGCAAAAACTGCGGTTACAAATCAAATGATGACCGTATAGGTGCAATGAATCTGTATCGTATGGGAATTGATTATTTAGTACCTGATACAGTTACAGCAGAGTAAATCTTTGCTGTAAGGGGCGTTGTCAACCGTCCCACGGTGTTACGTCAGTTTGCCTTATGGCATTCTAAAGAGGTAGGAGATTTAAAAAA
>CACZZU010000140.1 GCA_902785765.1 uncultured Ruminococcus sp. | reverse complement strand
CGTTCCTCCTGCGATGGACTGAAAAAATGACCGGCTGGAGTGTTTCACGATCACGCCGTTTTGGAAAAAGCAGGTGACCTGTTCGGGTACTGACCGCACGATATAGGCGGCAATCAGCAGTAAAACAGATAACCCAAGAGCGATCACAGGCTCCCACTTGATAAATTTCGATAAATGTTTGGACATTCGGTACCCCTCGTCTTTCTATAGTATCTTTTTGTCATACGTCAGCCACAGGCAGAGAGACCGTTAGCCTCTGTTTCTTATGCGATCCCGATTCGATACGGCAGGAAAATACCGTGGCACACCTATTCCTGCGGTACGGTCGGAACCGAACGGCGTTCACTCCCTTGTGGGTTTATGATAGACCTGTTCGATAACACCGGAAAACAGCCGCATTTTATTCCAGTCATTTCGGATAACGTGAGGGTTTCTGCGGGAGCTTCTGTGCAGATGTTCGGACAGACACAAAGTTACCGAACAGGTCTGCTGTCAAGAATCGTTGACATAACGTCCATACATATAGTACCATGAACCGCCGCCGAAGTCAAACTGTGACGATGAGATGCAGTGCCCCTGTGAGGCGATGATTTGTTTCTTTTTGACAAACAATATGTCATCGCACCGCCGCGGGCTGCATGACGGGACGAAACTGCCCTTTCACGGAAGACTTGCCGTTCCTTTTTCCTTTGGTACACTTCTTTCCTCTCCTGCCTATCAAAGATAAACCCACCGCAGCCTTGTCAAGTCATAACGACTCCACAAAATTACGGTGGGTTTTGTGTTGTGAGATTTTAGGTCACCCATGTGCTGGATGCGTAACTTGACATACTGCGATATGCAGGGCCTTCATAAACGACTTCTGCCAGCTTTTTCTTGCTCCTTGAATATTTCAGGTACTTCAGCACGGGACTCAATTCCGTATGCAGCTTCGGGAAATCTGCATCAGCCATCTCCGCCGGCGTGACCAGATTCAGTTTGTAGTCGGGAATGAAAGGACACAGCCTTTCATCTTCCACCAGCAGCGTTTCATACAGAGAACGTGGGGCATCCCACTCTTTCGCATCCAGATAAACCGTCAGTGTAATGACCGGCAGCAACTTGTCCGTCTTGTAGAAATCGGACAAAAACTCACCGGTATCGGCGGGCTGATCCTGATACTGCCGGTGCACTTTCGATACCTGATATACCTGATCGGCGTACTGTACCGCATCGTACAGCATATTCCTCGACGGCATCGCATAATGCAGTTCGGACTGCAATTCTACGGCCAGCAACAGGTAATTGTAGTGCTCGTCTGTCATCGCTGTGACTACCTTCAGAATGTCCCGCTGCTTCTGAACAGGAGACACCTTTCCGTCATCTCCGTACAGAAGAGTGATTGCCGCTATATCCAACTCCTCAAGCTGCTGTGGCTGTATCACCTGTTCTCCATCATACAGATAGAAGTTGAACAGGTCTGCGAACCGTTCTTATCCTGCAAATATTTCTTGGACACGCTGTCTTTATCCGCCATCGGCATCACTTCCTTCCCTTCTATCATGTACCGATTCTGTCACAGAGGTCAAGCGATAGGAAAGAATTTCCGCAGGGGTTCAGCCCTGTTGAGGATGCCAAAAAGCAAGCCGCTGTACGGTTCGGCAGTGTCCTAGTCTACACCAGCAAGGGTGATGTCCCGACTCTTGTAAGTGGTGTTGTACGGCACATCGGGATCACGGTGATCGCTGATGGCACAAGAAAAACTGCCGCACAGCCGGATGTACACCTCGGTCATACGTTCCTGTCCTTTTGTCTGAACGGTATCATAGTGAATGTAAAAGCAGGAAACACCATCATCAGGGTCACCTTCATCGTCTTCGTCACCGAAGGTAAGTGACTTCGATTGTATCACCTTCTTGGTGAAGTAGTCGAAGCGGGCACCATCGTCGTTTCTTGTTCTGGCAGAGGCATCCAGACTCATGCCGCTGATGGGATTATCTGCGGAAAGCAGGACACCCTTTTTCGTCAGAACCTCACCGGCGGCATTATAATCCACATCCGTGATCTTGCCCGTCAGTTTGAGGGCACTTCTTTCATGGGTATAGGTATAGTCGATCGTGTACTCCGAAGAATCAGGGGAGTGATGGAAGCTGTGGCTGACGGCGGGCAGGGTGATTTCGATGTGCTTGCCGTCCTCCTTGATCGTCACTGTGCAGTTGGCGGGCATGGGATGGGACAGGTACTCCGGAATCTCCTCCACGATGCCGTAGTTCATGGTGCCATCTTCGATGATCTTCATGTCGGCGGCATTTGGCTGACGAAGGGGCGGGGCTTCGACTGTCACCTGTATCACGCCGTTGGCATCCGGTTCGGCAAACACCATCTCGGCGATCTTGTCGTTCTTGCCGGTATCGTTCATATCCCGAAAGCTGACAGCAGTCGGTGACCCCATCATCAGATAGTGATAGTAGGTACAGCGGAACACCAGATTGTCTCCCTTCTGCTGGCTTCCTCGGGGTACGAAATTCCCTCGGGCAGGATAATAGTCGGTATAGGCAGCCGCCGTCAGTTGATTGTTTTGATAAACTCTCGGCATGAAGACAGGTTTTTCAACATAGCGGTAGGTACCGTCCTCTTGTTTCACGGAAAAGTACATGGGATAGTCCACACACTTGCTCAAATCGGCATAGCCGTAGTAGGAATTGCGGTAGGGGTCAATGTCCTTGTGAAGCCTGCCGAGACGGTTATAGACGGATTGTGAAAAATCTTTTGGGTCGTCCAACGAGGGGTCGACCACACGGAACTCCATCATGGTGTTCAGCTTGTGGATCAGCTCCTCTTCGATAATCATTTCGGCTTCTGCCTGGGCAAGGTGCATGGTGTACATCACATTCAGCCAGAACAGCTTCTGGTGCTTGGCCATCAGTTCTTCCACCAGATTGTTGATGTACTCTTCTTTCAGTGCAGCGGACTTGCCCGGAACGGCCGCTTCCGGCAGAACAGCCGTGGTGCTGTCCCAATTGCGTTCCGTCAGGTCTGATCGGGCGAAGTCAAGGTACACGGCATCGTCCATATTGAAGCAGGCTTCGGCGTAATTGTGGTAGAACTCCTTGAAGATCGTTTCGTAGTCCGGTTCCTCCACATATTGATTGATGAGGTGGAACAAGCCGCTGACCACCACGCCCCACGCCTGACTGACGGTTTTGTTCTTCATGGGGTCATCTCCGGGGATACCCGTGCCGCAGCCCATCTCTCCCATCTTATGGTTGATGAAATACTGCAGAGCATAACTGACCGGTTCTTCCACGGTCGTAAGAGGCTTCATATAGCCTTTGCCTTGCTCCCACTGATTTTTGTATTGGGGTTCGCCGTAATAGATGCGTACCCGACTGTTTCCGGATGGGGTGCTGTAATAATCTCGGAAGACCTGCTCCACTTGACTTAACTCACGGGGCTCTTTCGATGCACAGTAGGCGGAATAGCCGAATAGCGTCATGCCTGCCGCAGCCGCCAGCAAAGCGGTACCGCCGGTAGCGACGGTAGCTCCCACAACACCGATACCGATTCCCAGAATACCCAGCCAGTTCTGTTTGTAGGCATCGACCCACGAGGCATATTTGCCTTGTTCTTCATCGTGACAGATCTTATCGACCGTGAGGAAGTAGCTGATGAGGGTTGCCGCTCCGCCCACAAAGCGTGACAGCGTCAGCTTACCGGCGGCAGAAGCTCCTTTGGCGGCTTCCCGTATCTGCGGAGAGATATTTTTCAGACACAGCTTCTTCATCACGGCATCGACAGAAGCCTCGAACACGGCGGCGGAGTTGTTGGTATAATCGACAAGTCCGTTCATCCACATCACGGCGGTCAGCGGTGCCGCATACTGGAGCTGGTCTTTGGGGGTATTCTTGATCTGCTGTGCAATAGCCGGCAGGAGGTCGATGCCGTCCGGCAGACGTGTATAACGGGGAGCGACCACATTCCACAGGAAATCCCTGTCCCAGCCTACCTTCGCCGTCATACGCTGTGACGACTCACTGCTGCGGGGATAGTAAAACGTGCCGAGCGTGTCAATAGCGGCTTCGCTTTTGGCAGCGGCTTCCAGAATATTCACGACCGCCCCTTCGGTAAATGCCGAGTAGGTCAGTTTGGTGTGTTCCGAAAAGTGATTGGTGTACAAAAGGTAATGGGAGCCGTCTTCGCTCACCTCAAAATAGTCGTAACGATAGCGGCCGGTTGTCTTATCCTTGGTGATAAAGCGGACATTCCTGTCCTTCTCGGCATCTCTTGGCACACGGACGACCACTTCGGTCAGAAATTCATCCTGACCGGAGACGAGTGAGAAGTCATACCCCGTCAGTGTATAGCCTTCCTGCGGGTTTTCGTGCACGGGCAGTTCCTTCACCACGAAGGTGTCTTCGGCATAAAGGTTGTAATCGGTAAAATCCACTCCGAAAGCCCCTGAAGATGCTTTTGGGGTATCCGGTGACACCGCCATTCTGGTTTCCGGTGCGTTGGCAAGTTCTTCTGCGGTATAGAGGTTGACAATGTCGGAAACTTTTACAGGTGTATAGGACTCGTCCGCTTCTTCCCATGGTTCGTTCGCCAACTGTAAAATCTTCTCATCGGTCATAACCGCTGACGTACCGCCATTCCTGTGCACGAAAAAGCCCGGCAGCCAGAAGCCGGATATGGCTCCTTCCACTGCCAACAGCACGGACAAAACGATCACCAGTACCGTCAGATACGGCGACTTTCTCGTGTTCCTGATAGGTCTCGGCGGTGCACTTTGGGCAGGAAAAGCCGTGACTTGTGCGGGTGTGCTGCCTGCCTGCGGAGAGTTGTACAGCGGCGGCATGGACGATGTGGGGACGTTCATTGGCTGTGTTGCCGGATAGGGTGGAGGTGTTCCTTGTGACGGTGTGGTCTGCATCGGTACGTTGGTCGTTTGTACAGGCGGTGCAGAGTTCACTGCCGAAACAGCACAGCCACATTCCTGACAAAAAAGATGACCGGATACCAGCGGGCAGCCGCAGTTGGGACAGTATGTCATGGTGACCCCTCCTTTCATGGTCGTATCAGACCGATGACAGAGTCGGTACCGTCCGGCCAGATCATGTGACCGGCGGCGTATTCTCTGCCCTGCCAATAGCCAAATGTCTCCAGCGTGATTCTTCCGGAACCGACTGCTTCAATACCTCCCGCCGACCAGCTTCCCCGAAAAACAGTGTCCGGTGCCCTGTCCGGTATGCCGGCTTGCAGGTCACCGTGAAACATTTCGTGCCAGTTCACCGTCACGGTCAGATCAGACTGTCCGAAGCCAATATGGAGGTTGGCGGTTTTTTGGATGGATTCGCCCTGTTTCTGCTGGGGGTCGAGAACA
>CACZZU010000139.1 GCA_902785765.1 uncultured Ruminococcus sp. | reverse complement strand
CCACCATCAGCAATTGAGACAAAAAGCGTCCGCTGTGAAAGAACACCAAGCGATAGGCTTCTTCTCCCGTCCCTCGGAAGATGAGGATGTGCATGACCAATGGAATCAGCAGGGCAAAGCCGCTGATGCGTCTGGCCCAGAAGAGTGTATTCTCCCGGAAGTAGCTTTTGCCGCTTTGATGAATCGCACGCAGCGTCCGCACGGTCAGGATAGCAGTCACTGCCACATGGAGACTTACCAATCCCACACAAAGCCAGGCAGCCCATGTCATCGTGTTGGCATCCGCTCCCAACAAACGGAAGCTGCTCATCACAGCGTGCAGAAGAAAGGTCAGCAGGATACCGATCACCAACAGCAGATTGAATCGTCTCATGCCGCATCACCATCCTTTACCATGATAACCTGCACAACATTGTCAGCGGTGATACGCAGCCGCAGCGAATCTGCCAGTTCTTTGGAAAGCACCGCCGCATCGAGACAGCCGTTTTCGGCTTTCGACACCAACAGCATCGGGTCTTCCGTCCGCATTTGCCACTGGTTTTCGGGCAGTTGTGCCTGAAACCGTTCGGCCATTTGCCGGGCAGCCATATCCGAAGAAGGCACCAGACAATGAATGTCATCAAAAATGACGTCCAGCTCCCCGTCACGAAGAAATGCGACCCACTTGTCCCAATCTTCTTCATGCAGCGAACGGTTCAGCAGCACAACGAACTCTCCCGAAGGCTTGTCCGGCAAGGTCAGGCTGGCACCGGATACCACGTCGACACCGTTTTGCCCGAAGGGCGGGAAGAAAATCAGGGACGGCACACCGACTGCCAAAAAAGCTATCAGCAGACTGCCTGACAGATGGATCAGTATCTTGACCGCCTTCATACGGATTCACCTCGTTTTCTGCGTGTTACGCTGTTTTTTCGGCCTGACGCAAAGCGGCTTCGACCGCTTCCTTGAACTCACTGTGGGAAATAGTTGCTCCGCTGATGACATCAACAGCTTCGATAGAACCGCTCTTGACCAGTGCGTCGGCATATTTATCCGCCGATTGTACAGCTTTCTGTGCCTTCAAGCGGTTTTCTTTCGTCAGGTCGGCACCGTATGTCTCGTCCTTGAGGGTACCATCCAGATGGTACATCTTGAAGGTACAATCCGTGATCTTCTGACCGCTGACCGTCAGTGTCACTTCACCATAACCGGCTCCGTTGCCATCTTCATCTTCCTGATGGTCGGCACTGCGGCCGGTATAAGTACCATCCCGATAGTCAGCCGTTTTGGCACCCTCTCCTCCGCCGCAGCCACTTAAACTGCACAACAGGACAGCCGCCGACAAAACTGACAGCAGAACACGCACAAAATGTGATAGACGCATAGTAGTTTCCTCCTTGTTGATTATTCGGCAAACTGTTCGTTCTTCTTGTCCGAAGCGATCTTGCCGTGTTCCAGACGCACGATCCGCTGGGCGACTTCGCCAACCTCTGGGTCATGCGTCACCACGATCAGACTCGTACCTTCTTTATGCAGCTGGCGGAACAAATCCAGCACGATATTTTCGTTGGCTTCGTCCAGATTGCCGGTCGGCTCATCCGCCAAAATCAGCGAAGGCGAATTGATAAGAGCACGAGCGATACACACCCGCTGCTGTTCACCGCCGGAAAGCTGGCTGGGCAGGTGCTTGGCTCGATCTTTGAGCCCGACCCGTTCCAATGCCTCCAATGCTTCTTTTTCATCGGGCATACTGTGATAGTATTGGGCGACCATGACGTTTTCAACGGCGTTGAGGTAATTGATGAGGTGAAACTGCTGGAAAACCAGACCGATCTTGTCACGGTGAAACTCCGTCAGCTTACGGCGGCTGTCCTTGGTGATGTCCCGCCCGTCAAAAATCACCTGTCCTGTGGTTGGTTTATCCATGCAGCTAATAATGTTCATCATGGTACTCTTGCCCGAACCGGAAGGTCCCATAATGGCGATCCACTCACCTTGATCGACTGTCAGATTAACATGATCGAGAGCGTGAAGATTGCCGTAGATCTTCGAGATGTCCTTCAATTCCAGTAAACTCATTGTCCTTCTCTCCTTTACTCACCTTTCAATACCAACGCCGGATCAACATCCACTGCACTGCGAATCGGTATCAGACACGCCAGTCCTGTTACCACGACCGATACCACGATCGTGATGGGCAGCAGCAGCGGGCGGAAGGTAATCGCACTGCTGAACACGTTCATACTCACCACATCGGCAAACAGATAGCCCAAGATCGACCCGATCAGACCGCCGATACCGCCCAGTACCAAACCTTCGGACAAAAATTCCGCTACAATGCTGCTGTCAAGGGCACCCAGTGCCTTTCGCAGACCGATTTCCCGCCGTCTTTCGGTGATAACGGCCATCATCGTGGTTGCTACACAGATCATCGTCAGTGCCAGTACTACGATAGTAACGATCAGCACCAACGACTCCAGCTTCGAGAGCACCGTACTTTCTGAAGCCGTCACACGTTTGACGACTTTTGCCGAAACACCGCTTACCTGCTGGTTGATGGCAGTCAAATAGCCCTTCAGGGCGTCTTCCCGGGCTGCCGCACTGACTTCCACAATATCATAGCCCCTGTCCGTGAGGGTGAAGTCCTTCAAGTCGGACAGGGTGACGTAGATGTAGTCCTCCTCTGAACCGCCGGTTTCAAGAATACCTGCTACGGTCAGCGACAATATATGGTCACAGTAGCGTTCACCGGTCGCCGGATCGGTATAAACTTCTTCGGGCAGCAACGCTGTGACATCCATGTCTTCGGTCACTTCAAATGAGTTAATCGGTTCCAGACTGTCCCCCACCCGCAGGCCGAATTGTTCGGCGATGTGCTTGCCGACCAGTGTCTGACCGTTTTGATTGGGCAAAGTACCCGCAATATGCCAGTAGGGACTGGTTTTCAGTACAGACGCAAAGTCCGTTCCTGCCAGTGTCACCGGCAGGTTATGAAGTTTGGTGTTTTCGTAACGATAAGGCGTGTACCCCTCCAACTGTTCAGACGGAAAAAACGCCATGCTTTGGTTCACAGCACTGTCTTTGAGAGCGGTTCCATCAGAGGGCGTGAGGATCACGTTTGCCCCATAACTGCGGAATTGAGCACTCATCTGACGGGGCACGTCATAGTAGATCATGCCCAAACCAGACAAAATCGTGGCACCCACCACAATCGCCAGCAAAGCTACGATCATGCGGGAGCGGCGTCTCAAGAGGGATGCCATCACCATGCGGATAAACATACGATGTTTCTTGTTCATGTTCCTTTTCCCCCTCTCAATGACCGCCGTGCAACACTTCGGACGGACGCAGCCGCAGGATCATGCGAACGGCCGGCAGGCTTCCTACCAAGGTCACAGCAATCACAAGGATCGTCACCAAAAACGCTACCATACCACTCATTTCGATAGACGAAGAGAAAACACGCTGCCCGATGATCTGGGCAAATGCGTAGCCCATAAAATAGCCGACCGCCGCACCCACCAGAGCGGTCAGGATAATTTCTGTCAGGATCAGTCGGGTGATCTGACCATTTTTGGCTCCCACCGCCTTCATCAGTGCCAGTTCTGCCGAACGTTCCATCACGCCGGAAGTCACCAGATTGGAGATGCCGAGTGTCGCCCCGATTAAGCTCATCAGCGTAATGAGTGCCATGAGCAGTTCGGTCTTTTCCAGAATCTTGCCCTCTGAATCAGCGATCTGCCGTACCGCACTGGCCGAAGCCTGCGGGATGGCTTCCTGTATCTGGAAACAGATCGAACTGACGTAGGCGGTACAGTACCACAGATCGTATTCATCGCCGGTCAGCAGATCGGGATTTTTCGCTGCCTTGACAGCCAATTCGTCATCAGGAGAAGTAATGGCACTGACTTCCGCCTTCTTGTACTGTCCTTCAGCACCCGTCAATCGCTGGGCAGTCGACAAAGTCGTAAAAAGCATCCCTTCTTCGTCATCGCCGGACTCAAAGATACCCGTGACTGTCAGCGTTTCCGTGCCATGATCGGTGGCAACGGTAAAGGTGTCACCAGCTTTCAGCGACAGGGTTGCTGCCAGCTTTTGTCCCACCATCGCATAACGATCCCCTTTCAGCTTTGCCTCATCTAACCATGTACCGTCCGTAATGTCCCACCAACTCCGCAGGTTGATGATGCCCGTATTCCGTTCATAGGTTGTACCTTTTTTGACAAACGCCAGATGATGGTCGAACCAAGCACCGACTACCGGCACTTCCTGTCCGTTGACCGTTGCAGGCGTGTCAAGCAGCGGTGTAAAATCCACGATGTTGTTTGCCCAGAAGATGGTAAGGAACTCCCCCAGCGTCTCTTCTGGCAGGTACTCTGCCTGTTCTTCCGTTTCATCTACATCATACAGGTGGCTGATGACTGCCTCCGAACGGGGCACCACGGTGATATTAGAACCGTAGGCCTTGAGTTCCTCGTTGATCTTATCGCCGACACTCAACATGACGTTAAGCATTGCGGTTGCGATAGAAGCCCCCAATGCCACCGTCATAGCGATCATCAGCATCTTTTTCCATTGGCGGCGAAACGCCCCTGTGATCATTCTGAAAAACATCTCTTGCTCCTTCCTTCCCGTATCCTGCCTGTAAAGTCTTACAGCTTGAAGACCTTCTGGTTCTTCACCATCTCTTCAACCGGTACGGTGATGGCATTTTCATCAATATCATAGTCGATCAGGATCGGGTTACAGCCACCCTTCATACCGATGGTGGTGCGGTTCATGATGACGTTGCACTTCTTGCAAACGATCTGACCGGCGTTGTTTTCGTAGTAACCGGCTTCGCCGCAGATCTCACACGCATCCAGACCGATACCATAGTTGTTGGTGTTTTCCTGCTTGAGAACCACAATGAACCGCACCACATTCCCTTCTTCGGTCTTATAGCCGAAGCGGTGCAGATGACCGTCACTGACAAGTTCTATCGGCACGGAGAGCGTTTCGTCCTCTCCCTTTGCATTTTGGAGCACCACAGGGGTTTCTACAGGCGCTTCACGGATCTCTACTTTGTTCAGCTCTACAAACCATGTTGCCGAAAGGATCCCCATTACCATACAGATCAGCAGCAGCACGGAATACCGTTTGCCGCTGCGCCATACAGACCGCAGCTTTCTGCGCTGCGCATTATTGCTGTAAGGCTCTTTTTTCGTGCAGCTGCCAATCCAGAACACGATTGCCATGAGCATAACAAGTGTAAAAACGGCGACGGTGTAAAGGTAGGACACATTATTGCTCTTGGAAGCAAAATTAAACAGATCAATACTGTCAACGATCTTTCTTGCCGTCAGCACGGACATCAGCCGGGCAAAGATATTGACAGCGTAGATTACGTTTGCCAG
>CACZZU010000138.1 GCA_902785765.1 uncultured Ruminococcus sp. | reverse complement strand
AGCAGTTGGTCTTCAAAATTCTTTCGGTTGAGCCCTTTGAGGACGATCTCACCGAGTTTCAGCAAAATGATCTCGTTCATGGAAACTCTCCTTACTCTGCACATTCGTGCATACAAGCAGTGTAACACTTTTAGCGGCTTCTTGCAAGTGTTTGATCGGCATTTTCCAGCTCTTCACAAAAACGCTCCAGTTCTTCGCGGGTCGTATCGCGTGAAAAACTGATACGCAGAGCAGATTCGATACGTTCCTGCGGCAGTCCCATCGCCAACAGTACATGGCTTTTCTGTCCCTTGGCACACGCCGATCCACTGGACACATAGATTCCCTTCTCCGCCAAACGGTGCAGCATCGTTTCCGACCTTATCCCTACCACCGACACATTCAAAATGTACGGCAGACCGTCTTCTGACGAATTAACGACAACGTGCGGCATTCCCGCCAGACGTTCCCGAAGATAGGTATTGAGTTTCTGCATCTGCTGCCACTCTTCGTGCATATTCGGCAGTGCCCTGACCGCTTCGCCCATCGCACACAACAGCGGCACCGCTTCTGTGCCGGGGCGAATACGCTTTTCCTGCTCACCGCCGTAATGCAGCGGCACAATCCGCACACCCTTGCGGATATATAATGCTCCGGCTCCTTTCGGACCATGTATTTTATGACTGCTGACACTGAGCAGGTCAACACCCAATTTTTTCACCTTGATCGGCAGTTTGCCGAACGCCTGTACAGCATCCACATGGAAGAGTGCCGGCGACTTGGCTCTGTCAATCAGCTTTTGCACCGTTTCGATCGGCTGAATGGTTCCCGTCTCGTTGTTCACAGCCATCATGCTGACAACGATCGTCTGTGCGTCGATTGCCTTGGCAAGCTGTTCCACAGACACACGACCGACAGCATCCACAGGCAAATACACAACCTCGAAGCCTTGTTTTTCCAGCACTTGTGCCGCCGCCAGCACAGAAGAATGTTCCACGGTCGTTGTCACGATCTTCCTGCCGCGGCGGTGCAGGGCTTTCGCCGCCCCAAACAACGCCATATTGTTGCTTTCTGTCCCGCCGGAGGTGAAGACGATCTCTTCTTTTTCGGCTGACAAACTGTGAGCGATCGCTTCTCTTGCCGCATCGACCTCCTTCTGTGCGAGATAGCCCATCGTATGCAGGGAGGACGGGTTGCCATAGACTTCCGTCATCATGTACAGAGCCTTTTGTGCCGCTTGGGGACACACTTTGGTGGTCGCACTGTTGTCCAGATATATTTCCTTCAAAAAAATCACCCTAAAGTATGGTTTTGACTTATAATGTGTGCTGCTTTGCGGCACACTATGGATAACGATCTTTTCCCTGAAAGGAGAACGCATCATGAATCTCTCACAAGAACAATATGCCCGCATGGTACAGCAGGCTTCTCCACCGAGCAGTCTGGTTAAAGACTGCTTCTTTGCTTTTTTAGTCGGCGGACTGATCTGCACGATCGGTCAGGCACTCACCGACAGTTACCAAGCCTTTTTGGGGCTTTCACTGCAAGATGCCCGCTGTTTTACCAGCATCACATTAGTAGCTCTCTCGGCCATCCTGACGGCCTTGAGTCTATATGATAATATCGCCCGTTTTGCCGGTGCCGGTACGTTGGTACCCATCACCGGTTTTGCCAATGCCGTGGTCGCTCCGGCCATTGAATTCAAAAGTGAAGGCATGGTCATGGGACTGGGTGCCAAGATGTTCATCATCGCAGGTCCTGTGATCGTCTACGGGACCGCCTGCTCCATCCTGTACGGGCTGGTGCTGTACGCCCTGCTGCCGAACGTGTAATCGTTCGCTCTTTGGTGCCGATGTAAAAACTGACACTGCCCGGCACAGCCGATTACTAACGGCAGTTCCATTCTTTCCCCTGCGTTTCTTTGTCTTTTTCACGAAATTTCTTGTAAAATCCGAAGAGATATGGTATGATAAAAGGCAAGATGTAACAAGGGGGTTCTGTATATGTATGATAAAATTCTGACGTCCCTGTCCTATGGAATGTGTGCGATAGGTGCCAAAGGTCCTGCCGCTCCGAATGCCTGTATCGTGAACACGGTGGTACAGATCTCTTCCTACCCCATGACGGTAGCAGTCAGTATCAACCACAGCAACTTCACCAATGAGTGCATCAAGCACTGCGGCTTGTTCACGGTCAGTGTTCTCTCCGAGGAAACCTCCGGTGCCGTGATCGGTGCACTGGGCTTCACCTCCGGACGGGACGGCAGTAAACTGGATAATGTACGTCACAAGATACTCCAAGAGGGAGTACCTGTCATTCAGGAGGACATTTGTTGTTGGTTCCTGTGCAAAGTCGTGCACTCTGTCGAAACGGTGACTCACACAATCTTCATCGCAGAACCGATTGCCGGCAGCGAGTCGATCAAGGGCAAGCCTATGACCTATGAATTTTACACAACCGTCATCAAAGGCAAATCACCAAAATATGCCCCCACCTACCTTCCCGAGGAGGAGGAAACTCTCGAAAAGCACACCTGCACCATCTGCAAATTCGACTACACCGACCCGCTCATTCCCTTTGAAGAACTGCCGGACAGTTGGGTCTGCCCGATCTGTGGAGCACCAAAGTCTGTCTTTCGCAAGACGGAATAACAGCGGCATTTGGCTCGCTCCGATTAACGACACTATTCTATCACACCACCGCCACAATGTCAAGCATACTTGACAATCTTCACATGATACTTGGCAGAATCGGTGGTTTCTATTCTCTCAAAGAAACGGATGGATGAACATGACAGTGAAAGAGATCCAAGACGAGATCCTGCGGCTCAAGCAGGAAAACGACATCTGCATTCTCGCCCACAGCTATCAGGCACAGGAAATTCTGGAAGTTGCCGACTATACCGGCGATTCTTACGCCTTGAGTAAGATGGCGGCTCAAGCGGCCAATCACACCATGCTGATGTGCGGTGTACGCTTTATGGCAGAGACCGTCAAGATACTTTCCCCCGAAAAGAAAGTGTTGCTCTCCAACACCATCGCCGCCTGCCCGATGGCTGAACAATTCGATAAGGAACTGGTACTGCGGTTCAAGGAACAGAACCCCTCCTATACGGTCGTGGCATATATCAACACTACCGCTGACCTGAAAACGGTCTGTGACGTGTGTGTCACCTCATCCTCTGCGGTGAAGATCGTGCGGTCACTGGATGCACAGGACATCCTGTTTATCCCCGACTGCAATCTGGGAGCCTATGTGGCCAAACAAGTACCCAACAAGAATATCCGTCTCTGGCACGGCGGCTGTCCCGTTCATGCGGCCGTGAAGGTATCCGAAGCCCAGCAAGCCAAGGCATCTCATCCTGATGCCTTACTGCTGGTACATCCCGAATGTGTACCCGGTGTGGCAGAGCTGGCGGATTACATAGGCTCCACCAGCGGCATCATGGACTATGCCGTGCGGTCTGACCGCAAAGAGTTCATCATCGGCACCGAGAACAGTATCGCCGAACACTTGCAGTATCTCTGTCCCGATAAACGGTTCTACCTGCTGTCAAAGTCCCTCCTGTGCGAAAACATGAAAGCGACCACACTGGTAGATGTCCTGAACTGCTGTCAGGGCGTTGGCGGCGAAGAGATCGTGCTTGATTCCGAAACCCTTGCCCAGTCTCGCCGCTGCATTGACACCATGATTTCTCTCGGCGGTTAAGCGGAGTGCCTCCGCTGTCGACTCCGCTATCGCTCCCTACAGCTTGTTGAACACACAACCATTCACTCTCACTACCAAACCCACCGTTAGTTGGTGAGTGTCGCTCTGTCATCGTCATCTGTTGCTTTCGTTCCGTAGTCGAGCATTCCTCATGGCGTGTACAGGCAGTTTTTCTTGCACCGCCGCTTTACCTTATCCTTCGGCTTGAGGATTTCCTTCACACACATTATTCACCATTCCCTCTGCTGCCGCAGGAAACATTTCAGCCCAAGTATCCGTCCACAACGGACAGGTACTTGAGCTTATTTTTTGGCACGAATCATGTAACAAACTGTCGTCAAACCGTAGTTAGTCCATAGAGAGACACAACCAAAAGGAGGCGAATTGATGGAGAACGAAAAAATCATCGAGCTGTTTTTCGACCGCTCCGAAACAGCAATTGAGGTACTATCCGAAAAATACGGCAAGCTGTGCCTGTATCTGGCGAATAACATTCTCCGCCAGCCGCAGGAAGCCGAGGAATGTGCGAACGATGTCTATCTCGGCGTATGGAACACCATCCCGCCGCAGCGTCCGCAGCACCTCAAGAGCTTTGTCTGCCGTATCGTACATCACCTTGCCTGTAAACGGGTCGAGCATGAACAGGCACAGAAGCGGCAAAGCAACTATGGCACCAGTCTGGAAGAATTGAACGACACCGTTCCCGATACTGTCTCTCTGGAGGATACGGTGCAGGCAGAACTGCTGAAAACCAGCATCAATGACTTTCTGGCACAACAAGACCCGCTCAACCGCATCCTGTTTGTCCGCCACTACTGGATGGCGGATTCCTATGAACAGCTTGCCGCATTGACCGGCTTGAAAACATTCGGCAGAAAATCAACGACTGTAATGTTCAACGGGGTGAAAGCGGAGACACTCCACCTCATTCCCGACCAAGCAGTAACCCTGACGGCACATGACCAACAATGACAGTTTCCCCGATGAGAACAGAGGTCTGCACCGTTGTCATGACCGACTTCATCGGCATCACGATAGTAATATCGGCGGTGATCCGCAGGGATAGTTTGTGTACCGTCTGATTCACGCCACCCTGTTCCAGTTGGCTGTCAAAGTCACTGCAAACATTGCCCGACAGTGACAGCCAGATAGGTATAGAAGGTTCCAGACCGCTGAACAGTTCCCCGCCAAGAATCATTCCGATGGGTACATCCACCCGATGATTGCGGATACCAGCGATGCTTTCCTGAATCCGCAGGGTAATGTCATTTTTCAGGCGGTTCGTGTTGATGGTATTGGCGGCAATAGCGGACACCATGCCGTCCGTACCATAGACCAGATGTTCCAAATCCTCGGTGCTGAAGCCCGTTTCGTTAAGTACCTGATTGACACTCTCGTGAATGACCGTTGTCGTAAGTGATTGAGCGTGTACCTCTGCGACAGAAGCCGTCACGGGCTTGAGCCGCAGTTCAAAAAAAAGCAGTATTGCTGCACAACACAACGCCGCTATCCATAAACACCGGTGTCGTTTCTTGGCGGGTCTTTTTCGCAGCATAACAGCATCGCCTCCCTGTATTCATTCTATACAGGGAGGCGTTTTTTGGTGATTAGACCTGTGCGGTTTCATAACTAACATATTCAGTTATGGCATTCCATTTATGTAATTAAAACATTCAGTCTCTGATGAAATTACTTGAATTAGCGTAACTTCAAGGT
>CACZZU010000137.1 GCA_902785765.1 uncultured Ruminococcus sp. | reverse complement strand
AAGAGCATTCAGAGCATGGCGCAAGGACTTTGCTGCCGACCGCAGTCGCATTCAGGCTATGCGCAAAAAGCCAGACAGCGAGATTCTGTACCGCCACACGATGGAAGCACTGCAGGATAACGGTCTTACCGGCGGTACGGTGACGTTCTGTATCCACCCGTCTTCCGTGTCCCGTTTTGTTGGACAAAAGCGTCAGAATCTTCTCCGCCTGTCCACACACGGTATTACGGCTCGTTTACAGTACGATGCCTCCCTTTCGGTATACGAGGTACGCTGTGTCACGGGTGTGACGGCAATTTCTGACCAACGGGTGCCTGATGAGCAGGATGAAGTGTCAGGTTCGTGAAAACATATCAAGCACAACGAAGGGAGCAGGGGCGAGTAACCCTATTGAGGTTCGGGGCGAAGCCCGAACCGGGAAGGAATCAGATGAAGTTAAAAGGATTAGAGGTACAGGGATTCAAGACGTTTCCGGATCGGACACGGCTGGATTTTACCAACGGTATTACCGCCGTTGTGGGTCCCAACGGCAGCGGCAAAAGCAATATCAGCGATGCCATCCGTTGGGTGCTGGGCGAACAATCGGCCAAAGCACTGCGGTGTTCCCGCATGGAGGATGTTATCTTCAACGGCACACAACAGCGTAAAAAAACAGGCTATGCCCAAGTCACGCTGTCGATCGACAACAGTGACCGGAGTCTGTCCTTTGACGGGGATGAAGTTGCCATTACCAGACGCTTTTATCGTTCCGGCAACAGTGAATACCTCATCAACAATACAAATGTCCGTTTGCAGGACATTCATGAACTGTTCATGGATACCGGCTTGGGACGAGACGGCTACTCCATGATCGGACAGGGCAAGATCGACTCGATCGTGTCCACCAAAAGCGAAGACCGCCGTGAAATTTTTGAAGAGGCGGCAGGCATCTCACGTTTCCGCTACAAAAAAGCGGAAGCGGAACGTCGTCTGGATAGAACGGAAGAGAACCTTGTGCGGCTGCGGGACATCCTCAGCGAACTGGAGGGGCGTGTAGAGCCTTTACGGATACAATCGGAGAAAGCGAAGGCGTATCTGGTCTATGCGGAAGAAAAGCGGGGATTAGAAATCGCCTTGTGGCTCAAGACGCTAGAAAAATCCTCCGTGCAGATACGTGAACAGGAAGACAAGCTGTCTGTGGCACAGGCACAGTACCATGCCGTAGAGCAGGCACTTTCGGACGTACAGACCGAGAGCGAAGCCATCTTCACGCAGCAAAGCCGTCTGACGGCACAAACGGATGATCTGCGTCAGCGAATTGCGGCGGCCGAAGAACAGGCTTCTGCCAAAAAATCGGAGATCTCCGTGTTGGAGAACGACATTCGTCACAACGAGAATACGATCGAACGTCTGCAGGGCAACCTGATCGAGTGGCAGCAGTCCGATACGGATTTTGACCGCACTGTGCAGGCAAAAGAAACAGTCGTGGCGGATCATCAAAAGGCACTGACAACCCGACAAGCGGAATTGTCAAAGACAGAGAGGATTCTGATTTCTCTGCGGACAGATGAAAACCGTTCAGGCGAACAGGTTGATGCCATCGCTGCCCGTATCAGTGAATTGCAGACGCAAGCCGCCGAAGAAAACATTCGCTACATGACTTCCGCCACGTCCATTGACGAACTGACGGTACATACCCAAAGCATCGACAATGACCGGCGAGCCAAAGCCTCCCAGATCGATACACTGCGGAGTATCATCGCAGAATATGACGATATGCTGGGGGAACATGACCGCCAGTATGTCCGCAAACAGCAGGAAATACAGAAGCAGGAAACGGCATCTCACACGCTTGCCGAACGCTGTGAAACACTTAAAAAAGCCGCCGAAGGATTGTCTGCCGAAAGCCGTCAGCTCTTTGACAGAGCCAGACTGTTGGAGGATCTCGAACGCAACCTTGAGGGCTTCACCCACAGTGTTAAGCTCATTATGAAAGAAAGTAAACGGGGAACCCTGCAGGGAATTCACGGTCCGGTCTCCCGTGTTATCAAGACCTCTTCGGCGTATGCCGTAGCAATTGAGATCGCCTTGGGTGCTGCAATGCAGAATATCGTTACTGCCACCGACAGCGATGCCAAAAAAGCCATTGGCTTTTTGAAAAGCCATGATGGCGGCCGTGCGACCTTCCTGCCGATGACAACGATCAAAGGACGGGAACTCACCGAGAACGGTCTGGAGACTTGCGAAGGTTTCATCGGTATTGCTTCCTCGCTGTGTACCTGCGAAACGTGTTATACCGGTATCCTGCACAATTTGTTGGGCAGGATCGTGATTGCCAAAGATCTCGATTGTGCTGCCGCCATCGCCAAACGCTTTGGCTATCGTTTCCGCGTGGTTACGCTGGACGGACAGGTCGTGAATGCGGGCGGTTCACTGACCGGCGGTTCGCTGGCGAAGAATACCGGTCTGCTGGCACGAGCTTCCGAGATTGAACAAATACGCCAACAGGCTTCGGCAGTATCGCAGGCTGCCGAAGCGAAAAAAGCCGAGTGGCAGCAATTACAAAAGGATCTGTCTGCCGAGCAGCAGGCACTTGCTGATGCCCGTCAGACATTGACGAAGATCAACGAGAGCCGTATCCGTATCACGGCGGAATGTGCCAGCCGCCGTTCGGAGTTGGAGTCCACCGAACAGACGCTTGAGGATATTAACGCCGAACAGCAAAAGGCGGCTGACCGTTTGCAGGAACTGACAGACATCCGTCAGCAAGCCCGCACGGCGTATGATGCCCATACCGCCGAGATTGCCAAGCAGGAAGAACGGATGCAGGTGCTGTCCGGTTTCCGCAGCGAGTATGTCAGGAAGCGGGAAAAACTCAACGATCAACTGCAGGAACTGCGGCTGGCCGTTCTCACGCTGGAGAAGGATATTGCCGCTGCCAATAACGAGATTGCTAACGAACGGCTGCGACAGCGTACTCTGCGGGATTCGATAACCCGCAGCCGCGAAGAGATTACCACACTGCACAGCAGCAACACTGCCATTCGCCGACAGATCGATGCTCTGACGCAGGAACAGCAGTCCCTGCAGCAGACCGCTGTCTCTCTTTCCCAACAGATCGAGCAGCTGAACGGACAGCGGCTGTCGCTAGAAAAGCGTTCCGCTGATCTGCGGCGATTGGAACGCGAAAAAACTGCTGAAAGAGAACGGCTCAGTGGTGAAGTGGCTCGTCTGGAGGAACGACGTGCCAATTTGCAAAAGCAATATGACGAGATTCTCGCCAAATTGTGGGAGGAATATGAACTTACCAAGCGGGAGGCCGAGGAGGTCGCCGTGGAAATTGCCGATGTTGGGAAGGCACAGCGGCGATTGGCGGAATTAAAACAGAAGATTAAGTCGTTGGGTACGGTCAATGTGGCTGCTATCGAGGAATACAAAGAAGTCAGCGAACGCTATGCCTTTATGAGCGAACAGCTTGGCGATGTCGAACGCTCCAAAGCCGAGCTGCTCAAACTCATCAACGAACTGACGAAACAGATGCGGGAAATCTTCATCGAACGCTTCCAGCAAATCAATCAACACTTCTCGTCTACCTTTGTGGAGCTGTTCGGCGGCGGTAAAGCGTCCTTGTCGCTGACCGACCCCGAAAACGTTCTTACAACTGGCATTGAAATCTCCGTGGAACCGCCCGGCAAGATTGTGTCACACATCGAATTGTTGTCGGGTGGTGAAAAGGCGTTGGTCGCCATCGCTCTGTACTTCGCCATTATGAAGGTTAGTCCATCTCCGTTTTGTGTAATGGACGAGATCGAAGCCGCACTGGATGACGTCAATGTCTACCGTTTTGCGTCTTATCTTCGTCGCATGAACACGCACACGCAGTTTATCTGTATCACCCACCGTCGTGGTACCATGGAAGAGGCCGATGTACTCTACGGCGTGACGATGCAGGACAGAGGTATCTCCAAACTGTTGGAACTTCATGCGGGTGAGATCGAAGAAAAACTCGGTATCAAGGCGTAATGACATAGAGGAGGAATGAACATGGGACTATTCAGCAAAATCAGAGAAGGACTTCGCAAGACCCGTGACGCTATCTTTGGCCGTATCGACCAGATGCTCAAGTCCTTTACCAAGATCGACGAGGAATTGTTCGAGGAACTGGAAGAACTGCTCGTCATGGGCGATGTAGGAATCGAAACGTCCGAGAAAATCTGTGATGAACTGCGGAAACGCATCAAGCAGCGGGGCATTACCGATCCTTCTCTGATCTACGGTCTGCTGGCGGAGGTCATCACCGAAATGCTGCAGGGCGGTCAGGAACTGCAGATGAATACCAAGCCTTCGGTCATTCTCGTTATCGGCGTGAACGGCGTGGGCAAGACCACGACTATCGGCAAGATGGCAGCCCGTTTTGTCAAAGAGGGAAAAAAGGTGACGATGGCCGCCGCAGATACCTTCCGAGCCGCAGCCATCGACCAATTGCAGATTTGGGCAGAACGTGCGGGAGCAGATATTATCAAGCAGAACGAAGGTTCCGACCCTGCTGCCGTGGTCTTTGACGCTATCTCGGCTGCCAAAGCCAGAGGCAGCGATGTGATCATCGCAGATACCGCCGGACGTCTGCACAATAAACGACATCTCATGGCCGAACTGGAGAAGATCAATCGGATCATCGACCGTGAACTGCCCAATGCCGATAAGGAAGTGCTGTTGGTATTGGATGCCACTACCGGACAGAATGCCGTGAACCAGACAAAGGAATTCAAGACCGCTGCCGGTATTACCGGTATCGTTCTTACAAAATTGGACGGCACCGCCAAAGGCGGTGTGGTATTGGCCATTCGTGAAGAGTTGGACGTGCCCGTCAAGTTCATTGGTGTGGGTGAACAGATCGACGATCTCCAGCCCTTTGAACCGGAGGAATTTGCTCGTGCCTTGTTCGGTGCGGATGAGATGGAAGAAGCCGTACCCACGGTGGAACAGCTTTCTGCACAGCCGGAGGAGACACCGACCGACTCCGCACCAGAAGAACGCAAAGTCTCTGCCGAGATGGAAGCTATCTGGGCACAGATCGATGCAGAAGCGGCCGCCGATGCCGAACAGCAGAATACTGCCGCCTCCATGCCCGCACCAACTGCCGAAGAAGTGGCACAGCAGAAAGAAACTGAACGTCTCGAGAGAGAAAAGCGTGCTGAAGAGCGGCAGCACCGATCCAAGAGCAAGTATAACTGGAGCACAACACCGGCCGCCGATACTACCACCGATGACGATTGGTTTGAAAAGTGGAAGAAAGGTGATGAATGAATCGCCGCTCCCGTTTCCCCACTATCCGTAAGAAAGAAGGCAGAGAACAATGATCTTTGTAATAGCGTCTCATAATCAAAAAAAAATCGAGGAACTCGACCGCATTTTGAGTCCTCTGGGCATCTATGCCAAAACCCCCGAGCAGCTCGGGAAGGAAAG
>CACZZU010000136.1 GCA_902785765.1 uncultured Ruminococcus sp. | reverse complement strand
CGTCTTTTAACCATTTTGGCATAACAAAAACCTCCGATACGGGTTATTTTTAGCTATTATACCATAGTTCAGCACGGTTGGCAAGAGATTCTGTAAGGATTTGTCAGAAATCACCTCCGCTGTTACTAGCCCCCCGCACAAGGACACGCATCATCCAAGCGAGATTGGCAAGGTATCTCCGAGCGATTGATTAGGAGTCCTTCTCTTCAGTCTCTTTGCAAATCAAATGGAACGGGGCAAGATCGACATTTCCGCCCACATGATAAAAGAACTGGCACTCCTGTATCATGTTTCCTCCGACTATATTCTGGAATTGTCCGATGAAGAACGCACCAGTGGACGACTGCCGATGATACAAACGAAAAAGGATCCCTGAACGGTCAGTGGCAAACCCACTGCCGTTTTCTTGTTGTATTTGCCGCCGCTTCCGCATATTCATATCACACAAAGTGAAAAAAGGCGGGTGTACGGGATGGAACAACTGCAAGCCGTGAACGCAAAAGTCAACGCTATTATCTGGGGACCATATATGCTGTTGTTGCTGATCGGTGTGGGCATATTCTATACCATCAAGCTGAAGGGCTTTCAGTTCCGGTTCGGAACATGGTGGCGTGCTACTGCCTTGTCGGTGTTTCATCGCCCGAAGAACGGCAGGAAAAGCGGCGGCATCTCCCCTTTTCAGGCAATGGCAACCGTTCTGGCGGGTTCAGTCGGCACGGGTAATATTGTCGGTGTCGCCAATGCGATTGCATTAGGCGGTGCGGGAGCCGTCTTTTGGATGTGGATAGCGGCATTGTGCGGTATGGCAACGGTCTTTGCCGAAAATGTGCTTGGCGTGAAATATCGTGTCCGCCGCAACGGACACTATTCCGGAGGTCCCATGTACTACATCGAAAAGGGACTCGGCTGTAAGTGGCTGGCGGTCGTGTTTGCGGTCATCTGTACGATGGCTTCTCTTGGCATGGGCAACATGACACAGGGCAATTCGGTGGCGGGTGCCCTTCAAAACGGCTTTGGCATCCCGCCCACGGTCAGCGGTGTGGTACTGTCTGTGTTGGTGGGCTTCATCATCTTCGGCGGTATTCAGCGTATCGCTAAACTCACAGAAAAGCTCGTTCCCGTGGTGACAGTATTGTTTTTGGCGGGCGTATTGGCAGTGATACTATGTCATATCCGTGAATTGCCTGCCGCTTTTGGGCGTATCCTGACAGAAGCATTTGACGTTCGGTGTATGACGGGCGGACTGATGGGCTATGGTATGGCGAAGGCCATCAAATATGGCGTGTCACGAGGCGTATTCTCGAACGAAGCAGGGCTGGGAACATCCCCTATCGTTCATGCGGCAGCGGAAACCGATGACCCTTACCGACAGGGAATGTGGGGTATCTTTCAGGTGTTCATCGACACCATTGTGCTGTGTACCCTCATGGCTCTCTGCCTGCTGACATCCGACGGCAGTATACAGAGTGAAGACGGCATCGTGTGGACTACACAGGCAGTTTCGTCCGTGCTGGGACCGTTCGGACACGTCTTCATGTCGGTGTCGATCATCCTGTTTGCCTTCGGCACCCTTATCTCATGGTCATACTACGGGGAACAAAGCTTGTCGTATCTGACAAACGGAAAATATATCCGCGTGTATCGGCTGGTATATGCCGCTGTCACCTATCTGGGATGTGTGATGGAACTGTCATTGGTGTGGGAACTGTCCGACACGCTCAACGGATTGATGGCGATTCCAAACCTCATCGCCTTGATACTGTTATCCGGTCAGGTGCGTTACCGTGAAATACCATCCGGCAGTCCCTTGTCCCACAAACATATCCGTTCCCGTCAGCGTGTATTGCATAGCCGCAAATGTCAGCCATAGACAAGCAGAACGGTATCCCTTCTTACTACACGCCCTTTCCGAATAATCACTCCATCGTTCGCTGTACCACATCCGTTAGATGTAACAAATTCACAAACGCTTTTCCGGCGAAAAGCATTGACTTCATGCCCTTTTGCGAGTAAAATAGGTATCGGTTCGCTGACAAATCGTTGACAGTTCTCTGACAACGATTTGTCAGAATTTTTACAAAAAAACGCCGCAGGTCATCCCCTGCGACCGAAAGGGAATATCCATGATGAAGAAAACAGCTTTACTCTTGCTGACAGCGACTCTGCTCATGTCCACCGCCGCTTGTCACAATGCGTCCACAGCGGACAATACCCCTTTGACAGACAGCGTTGTTTCACAATCAACCGCCAATGACGTTTCCTCGGCAGCCGATACCTCTGCTGATTCGTCTGCACCCCACCATACGTCAACCGCTTCCGTCATCTCGGACACTTCACAACAAACTTCTGTGACAAAAAACAACGTGTCTGCCGCCGAACCACAGACGGAAAGCCGTGCGGCAGATACCGATATATCACCGTCCACCACCGAGCATTCTGTCAGTTCGACAGAGGAAGCATCTGCACCGGATACTTCCTCTGAATCTGCCGATGTTTCTGTCGACGATGAGGAAAACAACACCGCAAGTGAAACCAGCCAAACGGAACCATCTGCCGTCCCCGTTTCTAATGCCGACTCACAGCCTGAAATCCCCTCCGACACGGACGATACACAGAACAGTTTCTTAAATGTGTGGACGAAGGTCTACGCCATCGACTTACAATGGCAGCCGCAAGACAACGTGGACGGATATGTCATACAGTGTTCCGGTGACAGCGACTTTCCAACAGACCGCACCAAAACCCAACAGACAACTGACTGTTCCATGACATTTGACGACCTCGCTCCCAACACTACCTATTTTGTACGTGCCTGCACCTATCGGCTGAATGGCAGTGAAAAGGTCTACTCCGATTGGTACACCACCGATCGTGCCGTACTCAAAAGCATTGAGGTGATTAACGGTATCACCTATGTCGATGGTCTCTTGATTGCCAACAAAACCTACGGTTTGCCGGAATCCTATGGATACGGTCTGACAGACGAAACTTATCAGGCCTGCAATGAGATGATCTATGCAGCAGCTGCTGACGGCATTTCCCTCTGGATAGAATCGGGGTTCCGCAGTTATGAGACTCAAAGCTATACCTATCAGTCTTTCGTTTGGGACAGGGGTACCGAATTAGCTGACTTGTGTTCTGCCCGTCCGGGACACTCCGAGCACCAATCCGGCATGGCTATCGACTTCAACACCACCTCCGATGCCTTCGCCTATACGCCGGAAGCCGCATGGATTGCCGCCCATTGTGCCGAATACGGGTTCATCATCCGTTATCCGCAGGGAAAGGAGCACATCACCGGCTACAAATACGAACCGTGGCACGTTCGCTATGTCGGTCGTGAAAAAGCCGCCGCTATTACCGCCAGCGGTCTTACGGTGGAGGAATACTACGGCATCACCTCTTTCTATCAGGACTGATTATCTTTCTTTGTTCTGTTGACCTGCCAAAACGTACAGCACCCCACCGGTCTTTTTCAAAGCCGGTGGGGTGAGTTATTTATATGGAGGTAGGGATATGTTCGTTCATGGGGTCAGGGCAGGGTTCGGGGGTCAGGCTTCATGCTTGGCTTCGTAGATAATTTCCTTGCTGATGGTGTTGAAGTCCATATCCATCTTTTCCAGATACACTGTCGTATCTCCTTGAAAGGAAGCGGAATTACTTTCCGCACTTGGATCTATCAATACCAACCAAGTCAATTGGTCATCTTTACCTGACCTCACCCAAAAGTAATAACCAAGTCCATCGTAAATCGCCTTCTTTGCATCCTTCACCAGTTGATATAAATGCCACGGCTGATACTTACACAGCTCGTCATAAATGAATTTGTTTTGCTGTTTGGCAGGGTTTTCAACTTTTTCAGAAGATGAAAGAATTTCCTGTACAGTCTCCATAGGAAGAAGATCATAAAGTTGGTCGAGGTTCTGATATAATACTTCCTCATTCAACAGTTGACCGTTATCATCGTACTGATTGTAGTAAATATATCCCGCTATGGAATAATTATATTTTGCCGGAAAATCTGCATACTCTTTCACGACAATAGTATTGTTGGTTGGCTCATTACCCTCAAACAGATAATAAGTATAGGTAGCAAAACTCATATCTCGTTGAGGAATCCTTTTTGTTTCACGTTGTCCTTCTTGAATTTTGTTTAATTCAGACCTAATATGCCTGACACCAACACTGAGATCCTGTGATGCAGTCATAGAGGAGATGACATTCTTGACCTGCTCCAACGTAAGCGGGTTGAGGTCTTCAGGAGGAACTTCTATTTTGGTGTCCGAAGGAGTGACTTCTGATGGTTGTGAAACGGTGGTATCTTCCTTCGATTCTGTTGCCTGCTCCGGTGCTTTCGCACAGGCGGTCAGTGACAGTACACACACCGCCGCCAACAAGCTAATGAGTAGTTTCTTTTTCATCACGGTTCACTCCTTTTATAGCCCACCCCGCCAACAGCAAAACACCGTCAGCGGGGCGGGGGTGTGTTCGTTCATGGGGTCAGGGCAGTGTTCGGGGGTCAGCTTTCGTACCTTGCTTCATGGTGCAGACCATTTTGCGTTAACAGTGCGGGTTATTCTGCTGTGTTCAGTGAAGATTCAGCCGCTTGTTCACTGCTGTCGGACAATTCTGCCGCACTTTTATCTGCTACCCATTTCTCCCAGCGAGGTACAGTATCATACAGCGTTTCAGATGAAACACACTCACCGCTGTCATCATAAACTCGATACACAATAGTAAGTCCTTCCCCAATACTAGCATATTCCGTAATGGCAATACACGTTCTTCGTTCCTCTTCGGTATTAGCATCTGGCCAGTATTCGCCTGTCCAATAACTATTGTAATTCTCGTGAGATAAATCCGCACACTTCTGAATATTTCTGATGCGTTCCATAATAGCTACACTCTGATCAATATATGCAAATTTCCCATCATCAGGTATCTCGTTGGTTACCGATTCGATAATGTCTTTCACATCCTGATAAGTCAGTTTAGGGTCATTGGGATCGATATATCCCTCTGCCAATGCTTGCTGATAGCGGGGATACCCTTCCCTCATCAATCGTTGCCGTTCTTTAGTTTTTTGTTCTACCTCAAGCGCCTGTCGTTCAAAGTCTCTCAGGGTGCTGTTGTTTTCTATCGGGATTTGCTGTTGGGCTGTCGTATCTTCTCGGGAGCCTTCTGTAACAGACGATGCTTTTTCACCGCAGGCGGTCAAGGCAAACATAAACGATGCCGCCAATAAGCATAATAACAATCTCTTCTTCATAATCAATCACTGCTCCTTATCCTCAAGTAATATTTGAACGGCGTTCGCGTGTCATTATCGGTATTACCTATATAAGCTGTATTATTGCACCAGATGCGAACAACATACTTGTTTCCTCCATCAAAATATGTATTCAGTGATACATTGCCCGTTCCAGTATAAGATGCTAATGGAACGCCGGAATTGTTGTACACTACACAATACATATAGGGGACAAAATCCGAAAACTGATTTACA
>CACZZU010000135.1 GCA_902785765.1 uncultured Ruminococcus sp. | reverse complement strand
TAATTGAACAAGGATATAGTCGATGCGTAAAAAATCCGCACAGGGAGCATTAACGCTTCCTGTGCGGATAACTTTTTGGGGCTTCAAGCCCCATTTTTACTTTATCAATCCAATGGCGTAAAAGAGATGTTCCGCTCTGTGGCATATTCTTCTGCAACAGAACCTCGATAGCCGATAATCACACCAGTAAAGTTGAATCGGTTATGGATGGTGTTTGACCCGACAAAATAGTCACCCAATTCTACCACGTTTTTCGGAATGGTTATAGACGATATATTGGTACAAAAAAATGATCTGTTACCAATCGAACGTAATGATTCCGGTAAGGTTATTTTGGTGACAGAATCGCAGTCAGAAAAAATATAATCCGGTACAATTGATATTCCCTCTGCTATTTCGATTTCCGTGATGTGCTTGCAGGAGGTGAAAGTGGCATTGTCTACCGCCAAATCAGGTGTAATGGTAACTTTACCATATAGCCCTGAAAGAGAAAAAGCATTCTTTCCTATACTTTTGATTTTTTCGGGATGTCCGTTGTTCAGTTCTGACATTTGCACTTGATAATTTTCACAGGAATCAAATGCTCCCTGACCAATGGATTCTACATTATTGAAACTAACACTGGAAAGCTGAATGCAATTTTTGCACATATTATCAGGGATCTCTGTTATGTTATCTGGCAGAACAAGTGTATTTATTTCCGTGTCCATAAAACAGCCTGCTCCTATTGTCGTTGGATAATCATTTCCATCTAATGAGAGTGTGGCGGGAACAACAACATTTTTGTCCGATTCACTTGATCCGCCATGATATTTTGTCAGTACACAGTGATCGCCTACAACGATATATTCAAAATTATACTTGCCTGTGACAAATTGCTCATCCGGTGTTACTTCGGTATCGTTTGACTCTTCACTGATCTCATCTGCGGATGCGGAATCTTCAGAAATATCCGGCATTGGCTCGTTCTGACTTTCCGTTTCTGAAATTTCATCAACCGATGATTGTACACTGCTTTCTTCAACTGATGTCTGACTGCTGCTTTCATTCTGTTGTTTGCAGGCTGTTACTGACACTGCAAACAATGCTACCAATAAAAAATACGCTATCTTCTTCATGACTTCCTACTTTTTGGGGCTTCAAGCCCCATTTTCATTATCAGCTTCTTCAGGCTGTGCAGTCTGATCTTGTGTTTCCATTTCAGATTCGGGTTTCTTTGTCCAGTTGTGCTTTTCCATATCTTCCGTGATGAGCCGTGTGATTAACTCTGTTACACTGATACCTCTGTCGGCAGCATAGGCTTTCCATACGTCTTTTGTCCCTTTTGGCAGGTTAAGACGGAGAGCTTCTCTGCGTTCCTTCAGGTACTTCATTGTATTTGCTTTCACTCGTTCATTGTACACTCAGACCACCTCCTGTGATAATTATACTTAGTTCATGCAAAAAGGTCAACCGTTATATTGCATAATATAGATACCTATATTTTCTATATGTTTGTACATGAAAATTATTGACAACGATTTGAAAAAGTGGTAATATAAGTATGTAAAAAATCAATAAAAAAAGACATCCACAGCCCACCAGTTGTCGCCAAACATCCGATGGGCATCCGCCGAGAAGGTATAACCACTACCTTACCGACTTATGAATGCCATTTTATAGGCTTATTGTAGCCTATTTTGGAATTTGTGTCAAGTCAAAAATACCTTTTCGAGTGTGAAATGAAACAGGTGTTTTCCGACTTGACATATTTTTTTACATAAAACTTATTGATCATCTTGACGATGAAAAACTCTGCGGCAATCAATACACCACCGCAAAAAATAGACATCATCAACTTGTTCATGGCTTCTATGTACTCCACAATTGCACACCCTTGCATTTGTTCTTATATCAGATCACAGTCATGCTATGGTTTGATATAAGAGCAAATACAGAACTTCCAATCTTATTTGCTCTAAAACTACAACTAAATACAAGCAACAAGACCGAAGATACAAAGGTCGCAGGATAACAGTTATACCCGTATGGGTATCGGCTTCTGCCGTGCCATGACTTCCGATATAATTCGGAACGAGCAAGCCAATTAGAAAATAATTGCTACCTTCCAAACGACTGGGTAAGGACTTGCTCCTGTTTCATACTTACTTCAAAGTAGGCGAAAAGCTAAACTGTGACTGTCGGGAGGACAGGCTATGTGCAAGACCCATAAATCGCTGTATTGCGTGGGCTGGTTATCGCTGAACCTTAGTAAAGGTCAAAATAGTCTTGTGGTGCTTGAGAAGATGATCTTTTGCCGAAGATTATCTTCCGATAAGGGTACAACACTTTATGCTCTTATCGGAGGATAATCACATACACTAATAGGGCAAGAAGCAAAACACTTCCTGCCCGATCAGTATTTTTGGTGGAGATAACGGGGCTCGAACCCGTGACCTCTTGACTGCCAGTCAAGCACTCTCCCAGCTGAGCTATACCCCCATAGTACGTCCCGTCCAACGAACGGGACAATGATGCGAGTGACGGGACTTGAACCCGTACGTCGTGAAACACACGCCCCTCAAACGTGCCTGTCTGCCAGTTCCAGCACACTCGCTTGTCTCAACAAGAGATATTATACCTGTCTTTTAGTGTTTTGTCAAGTGTTTTTTGCCGTATTTTTGAAAAAAAATTCGTAGGTCACACGGCAGCACTACAAAAGCGGTTTGTGCCGAAGATGACCGTTACGGATAGGAACCGCATCACGCCATGAACGTTGACACGACAAACGAAATGGCTTCTGTGTCATCGTGAAGTTTACTGGCAAAACATTCTCCCGTGTTCATCTGGATACAGTGACCGTTACCGACTGATGGAAAACCGGCATCTGCTGTTGCGGACAGCAGCGATACACGACTATCGTGACGATAACGCCGCAGCGTGAAGGGGTGTATCTCTTTGACAGACGGCAGAAGAGGGAACCAAACGGCAGGCGTTCCTTTCACCGAACAAAAAGGTGTTTGCTATTCAGGCGATACTCTGGTATAATGGTGTCAGTCAATCGAAAGGAGACGACAAGTTTATGAAAAAGACAAAGATCATCCCCAACACCTTATGGGTGATATTCATAGTGTCGGCAATCAGTCTGTCAGGGTGTCAGCAAACACCTACGCACAGCGAAAAGTCTTCCGGCACGGCAGACACGATCGTCTCCAGCACAGACGCCGCAGACACAGAACACACCGTTGTGTCTCGGTCAGATACAGACGATACAGACAGTACCGTTGTCTCCGCTGGGGAGACAGCCAACCGTCTGCCGTCACCAGACACCGATACCGTGTCGCAAAACAGCACACAGGAAGGAGAAGCTATGATGCAAATGATCATCCATGACACACCGGTGCGTGTGATGTGGGAGAACAATGATGCCGTTGCCGCCCTGAAAGAGCGGTGCCGCAGCACCCCGCTGACCATTTCGATGTCCATGTACGGCGGGTTTGAACAGGTCGGTGCCATCGGTGCGGCACTGCCACAGGAAGACACCTCCATCACCACAACCGCCGGTGATATTGTGTTGTATGCCGGCGATCAGTTGGTCGTTTTCTACGGTTCCAACTCGTGGAGCTACACCCGACTCGGACACATTACCGACCGTACCGAAAGCGAAATGGCAGACCTGCTTGCTCACGGTGATGTCAGCATCACGCTCTGCTGGCGTTGAGACAAAATCGGTCTGTCGTTCCTTCCTGCGTTCTGCGAAGGGGATTCGCCTTATCTGACGGGCAGTATGCCTCCTGCAAAACACACGGGGACGAAACAGTTCGTCCCCTGCCGCCGTTGTCCGACCGTACATAACAGGACGTGAACACCGCAGCACCGTGTTTTTTTTCTGACGTACCGTCCTCTTCCTCTGATAACACCCTATTCCCTGCCGGCTGTTCCCTGAACCGCTTCAACGCAAACAACTTCCCCGACTAGGTCGGGGATTTTTTTCGTCTTGCCAAGTCAGGGTAAAAAAACAGGGAAGGAAAGTGCACACTTTCCTCCCCTGTCATGGTGTTGGCTGTCAGGCGGTCTCCTCCGGCGGAGCGGGAGAAACAATGTCCGGCCAATAGTAACCGTCTATGTAGTAGCCGTCCGTATCGACCAGCGTCACGCGAAGCTGCTCATCCGCATAGAGATTGTAAATCAGGCGGTACTGGTCAGTCATGGAAGTCGTGGACGCACAGCGGAACGTCACCGTGAAATGTCCCTGCCGCAGAACCGTAAAGCAAAAGGTGTTATCCTCGGCGTTCTGCATGGCGTGGCTGTCCATCTCTGCCAGCAGATTACTGCTGATCTCGCACTTCCAGCGATTGGCAGCGGTATCTTCCGGCATCGTCACGGAAAAATGTCCCTCGATAGGCTGGATCTTTGGCAAACTCTCATCGGCAAAGTAATTGCCGTCGGCAGTGTTGATCGTGTACCCCAGATTCTTGTCTACGGTAATATCGTAGTTCAAGGCGTACCGCTGACCACTGTGGGTGTCGTAGGACAAGCAAACGGTCGTGCGGCCGGCTGACAGGGGTGTAAAACGGTACTCCCGCAGCACATAGGCTTTCAGGTCGTCCACCATCACGGTTTGGTCGGTGATCTCATAGCCGATGAGTGCCTCATCCTCGATGGCACACTGCCAGAAATAGGGCGAAGAGATCGGCGATTTCACGGTAATGGTAAAGGACGTGGCGGATTTTGTCATGGGCGGTGCCACCGTGAGGGTCGCATATTTCTCCTGCAGCTGGTCGTCCTCGTCCTGCATCTTGATGCACAAGTCATAGGTACCAACCTGCTGGGGTTTCCAGACCACATTGTTGGCGGCACTGTAACCGCTGAGGGTCGTCCATTCGCCGCCTTCCTGTAAACGGCAGAAAAAGCCGTAGGTAAGCTTTCCGAAACCGCCCTCTGCCAGTCCGTTCAGTGTCACGGTATCGCCCTGCGTGACATACGAAGTGCTGACATACGCTCGACCCGTCAGCGGCTGTGTCACACGGATATCGAAGTACTGCTTCACGATCTTGGTGTTGTACTTCACTTTGATGCACACCTCATAGTCCGCCGAAGCGGTGGGGGTCCAGGTACACACCGTTTTGGTACTGTACTTTTGGATGTTCAGCCAGATCAGTCCCTTCACACGAACGTAAAACGCATACTGGCACTTGGCCGGGTCTACGCCTTCTTCCTGTCCGTAGAGCGTCAAGGTTTCTCCGAGCATCAGCTTTTCGGCACTCAAGTAGGATGTGTTGACGGGCTCCTTCATCGCCTCTTTCAACTCGGCTATCAGCAGATCATAGATCGACTCGGCCTGCACGGCGATTGACCATCCTCCGAACGACAACAGCAGTGTCAGTACCGTCAGTACCGTCAGGAACTTCTTTTTCATGCGGCCTTCCTCCTTTTCTTGCCTTTGCTTTTTTCTTTCCTTGTAGAGCAGAACTTTCTTCCACTCCCATCACATGTGAACTAGAACCGTCCCTACTGTTGTTATAACAAAAAAGCTACGCTTTTGGCAGCCTTAACCCACCGTCTAAAGCCGACGGGATTGCGGCTGCCATTTTTTCAAACCGCAGGCGTACAGCGGCATGACTGTCTTATATTTAGCACAAAAGGAGGCACCTGTCAAGTCCACACGGGCGGAATTGACAGATGCCCACAGTTGCTATTGACTTTCGGGTCGATCTTTGTCCAAAATGGCGGCGTTTTTACGCCTGCACGTCTGCCAGAATCAGGTCGGTGACCTGCGAAAGAGCCGCTTCGATCTTGTCGGGCGAACCTACACCCGCCATGGCTCTTTCAGGCTTGCCGCCGCCTTTGCCATCGACCAGAGCGGCGATCTTCTTGATGAGTTTACCGGCATGAAGTCCTTTCGCCTGTGCCTGCTTGCCGCAGATGACTGCCAGATTAGCTTTGTCACCCTCTACACCGAACAGTACCGCGACCCCCTCCGGTGCCGTATCCAGTATATGGTCGCCCATCGTTTTAAGCATTGCACCGTTCGTGCCTTCCAGCTTGCCTTTGATCAGACGAATCCCCTTCTCGGCGACCGCCGCAGTCAGCAGGTTCTCCAGCGACAAAGACGCGATCTTGGCGGACAAACGCTCGATCTCTCTGTCCTTTTCCTTCAAATCAGCCGCCGTACTCTTACACGCCGGTACGAGATTGGCCATATTGGTGACCTTCAGCGAAGTCATCGCCTCGTTCATGATGCCGGTATACTCGTTAAGCAGTTTCAGCACGCCTTCGCCGGTGACTGCTTCGATTCTGCGTACACCGGAAGCGACCGAACCTTCACTGCGGATACGGAACAAACCAATGCGGGCGGTATTGTCGATATGCGTACCGCCGCAAAATTCCTTGGAAAATTCGCCGATCATCACGACACGCACGATCTCGCCGTATTTCTCTCCGAACAATGCCATCGCACCTAACTTTTTCGCCTCGTCGATCTTCATCTCCTTGGTGACAACGGAAACGCCTTTGAAAATCTGCTCGTTCACCAGTGCTTCGATCGCCTGTAATTCTTCGGCGGTGAGTGCCGAGAAGTGTGTGAAGTCGAACCGCAGCTTTTCGCTGTCAACCAATTGACCGGCCTGCTCGACGTGTGTGCCAAGCACCTGACGCAGAGCCGCCTGCAGCAGATGGGCGGCGGTATGGTTCCGCATGGTCGCATAGCGGGTAGCCGTATCGACCGATGCCGTCACCGTCTGACCAACTTCGATGGTGCCCTCGGTAATGCGGCAGTGGTGCATATAGATGCCGTTGTGGTCTTTCACGGTATCCAACACCGTCAGAACCGTTTTGTCCGCCGTCAGCATACCCTTGTCGCCGACCTGTCCGCCGCTTTCGGCATAGAACGGTGTCTGATCCAGTACCACGATGACCTCATCACCCGTGCCGCCGAAGTTCACCGTCTCCCCATCCGACACGATCGCCAGCAGTTTGGCTTCTGCTGTGAGTGTTTCGTAGCCGACAAAGACGGTCTTGTCAATGCCGCCGAAATCCACGCTGTCGCTCATCCAAGCGTCCGCACCGGCATTTTTGCGGGCGGCTTTTGCCCGTACCTTCTGCTCCTGCAGCAACGCCTGATAGCCTTCACGGTCAACGGTGAAGCCCTTTTCGGCAGCCACTTCTTCAATGAGGTCGATCGGCAGACCGAAAGTATCGTTCAGCTTAAAGGCGTCTTCACCGGCAATACGGTTGATCTCCGCCTTACTCATTATATCATCCAGCAGGGCAAATCCCTGATCGAGGGTTCTGCCGAAACTCTCTTCCTCGTTCTTGATGATCTTCACGATCAGGTCACGCTTCTCGGACAGTTCCGGATAGGAAAGGTTCTCCTGCACCACGGTATCCACCACTTTGTACAGGAAACTCTCCGTGACGCCGAGCAGCCGTCCATGACGTGCCGCACGACGCAGCAGTCTTCTCAACACATAGCCGCGTCCCGCATTCGACGGCATCACACCGTCACCGATCATAAAGGTCGTGCTGCGGATATGGTCAGTGATGACACGCAGGGAAATGTCCGTCTTCTCGCTCTCGCCGTACTGTACCCCCACCAGTTCGGAGATTTTCCGCATGATATTCTGCACCGTATCCACCAGAAACAGGTTGTCTACCCCCTGCATCACACACGCCAGACGCTCCAGCCCCATACCGGTGTCGATGTTCGGATGATCCATCAGGTCATAGTGTCCCTTGCCGTCACTGACGAACTGCGAGAACACGTTGTTCCAGACCTCTACATAGCGGTCACAGTCACAGCCGACACCACAGGTCGGCTTACCGCAGCCGTATTTTTCGCCTCTGTCGAAGTAGATCTCCGTGCAGGGACCGCAGGGACCTTCTCCGTGCTCCCAGAAGTTGTCTTCCTTGCCGAGACGGACAAGGTGGCTGGGGTCGACACCGACTTCCTTCGTCCAGATGTCATACGTCTCGTCATCGTCCTGATAGACAGAAATGTAGATCCGCTCCGGCGGCATTTCCAGCACCTTTGTGAAAAATTCCCATGACCATGCAGTCGCTTCGTGCTTGAAGTAATCGCCGAACGAAAAGTTGCCGAGCATCTCAAAGAACGTACCGTGCCGTGCGGTGATACCGACACGCTCAATGTCGGGGGTACGGATACATTTCTGACAGGTCGTGACACGCTTTCTCGGCGGTGTCACTTCCCCCGTAAAGTACTTTTTCATCGGAGCCATGCCGGAGTTGATCAGCAGCAGACTGTTGTCGCCGTTCGGAATCAGCGGGAAACTCGGCAAACGCAGATGTCCCTTCGACTCGAAGAACGACAAATACTTCTCACGCAGTTCGTTTAGTCCTGTCCATTTCATTTGATTGTCACCTTTTCCTTCCTGTTGTTGTGGGAAGACTGCAAAAAGAAACGGACTCCTTCGTATGGGACGAAAGAATCCGTGTTACCACCCAAATTGCCTGCGGAGACACCCTCCACAGACCACTCTCTGATGCCATAACGCAGCAACGGCGTTGCGGTTATCCCGCAAATGCTCCAAGGCGGCCGGAACATCCTTCCGCAAAAGCCTCACACCCAACGGCTTTCTCTCTGTCAGCGGCGGTCATGCCCCTCTTCTCTTCACAGCACCTTCTGTATGCACTTACACTACTATTATACCCCAAAATCCCGCTGTGTCAAGCACAAAAATGCACTGGCCCACGGAAATCAAGTTTGGTCGGACAGTTACATGGGGCAAACCCTTTTCTAGCGGAAAAAGGGTTTGCCCCATGCCCCTTTCCGAAAACCGCTGCATTTTTGTAAGAAATATTGGCAAAAGCAGCGTCCAAAAATGGAATGGCTGCTCTGTCAGCTATCAGATTTTGAAAATGGATTTCCGTGGCACTGGCCGCCCATCCGCTTTCTGCTCGTTTGCCATTCCTCACCATTGAACTTTTCCGGCAAGTATGCTATACTGGTATCACCACGCATAACCTATGTAAGGATAAGGAAACTGTGCCAGAAAGGAAGACTCGTTTATGAAAAAAAACATCCTCACCGCTCTGCTGCTCCTGACAATGCTGCTGTCCACGGCTGCCTGCACGTCCAACAGCGGCTCTGCGAATCCTGAAAGTGCAGACAGCACGGCCCATACCGCCAGTCAACCATCCGTGAACGCCAGTGATACGGCTGTCTCTGCGACCGACACTTCTTCTGCCGGCGAAAGCAATCCGTCCGCTGACGAAACAGCGTCTTCCACTCCTGTTTTGGAAGAAGCCACTTTCAACTCCACCAAGGACTACACCGACACCATCGTACAGCGTTATGTGGATGTCAGCAAACTCTCCGACAAGACCAAAGAAAATGTAGTCGACATCTTCAACGGGAACCCCTTCTCGGCGGACATCACCGGCACGGTACAGTTAGCCAAGGGGCTTACGACCCAATTTGCCGCTGTCATGGCTAAAAACGGCGAACAGCGTTATTTCCGTACCGAGATCGCCGGTCAGACAACCGTACTTCTCCAAAATGCCGAAGGTGCCTATCGTCTGGACGAAAGCACTAAAACCGCTGTGCCCTTTTCGGTCGAAGAACAGGGCGGCACCAGTGCTTTTTACAGCAATCAGGGAGCCGTGGAGATGTTCACCCGTGTGATTGCCGCCTTCGGTCAGGAACCGCTGACCTACGTCCGCAACAGCTTGGCCACTTACGAAGGCAATACCTGTCTGTGTGAAGAGTATGCGGTCGGAGACGCTCCCATCAAGCTGTACTATGACGGCGATACCGTCAAGGGCATGACCTTGAGCAAGGGAGACTTTGTTGTCAATGTCACCGTCAACCGCCTGACCGCCTCCGCTGATGCCGCCCTGTTCCAACTTCCCCAGGGCTACACCGTATCGGAAAGCAGCAAACCGTGAGCCGTGGATGACCCGTGAACCGAAAGCGAACAGACAAACACCTCTCCGCTCACGCCAAAACGCCGTTCCCGCCACTTTCAGTGAAGTGACGGGAACGGCGTTTTTTTCTTGCCGCCCGCTCCGACCATCGGAGGGACCTGTGAGGCTGCTTGTTTTTCTGCAGGAAAACACCTCGTGTCCCCCGCCGATCACGGTCAATAGTCTTTGGGACGGCCGCAGGCGTTGCAGCGTTTGTGGAAAATACCGCCAATGGTATCGCCGCAATAAGTGCAGACACCCCGCCGGATACGATCTGCCCGTAAAAACGGTCTGCCGACCGGCGTGAACTT
>CACZZU010000134.1 GCA_902785765.1 uncultured Ruminococcus sp. | reverse complement strand
AATGTTGAACGAGTTCATCAAAACATTCAACCAGAGTTCGGTACTGGTAGAGAGGGAAACCGCTGACCGCATCTACTACTCCGGAGAGTAACATTACTCGCTTTTGTTGATAAAAATAACAGCCGCTGCACGACTGATTAAACGCCGTGCAGCGGCTGTTGTTACTATCTTTATGGCGGCAACAAGACCAAAGCAAATGTAAGGGGTATCACTCACCTGCCTGCAACTTACTGTTGGATCTGCTCCATCTGGTAGATCTCAAAGATGTCGCCTTCCTTGATGTCGCTGAAACGTTCGAGGGTGATGCCGCACTCAAAACCAGCGGCCACTTCCTTGACGGAATCCTTGAAACGCTGCAGAGAAGCGATCACGTCATCGGCGATAACGATACCATCACGCACAACACGGACCTGTGCACCACGCAGCACCTTGCCGCTGAGCACATAGGAACCGGATACCAAACCGACGTTGGTGATTTTGTAGGTCTGGCGGACTTCGACTTTGCCGAGCATCACTTCCCTGAACTTCGGAGCGAGCATACCCTTCATAGCGGCCTCGATCTCCTCGATGCAGTCGTAGATAATGCGGTACAGACGCAGATCAACACCGTCACGCTTGGCGTTTTCCTCGGCAACCGCATCGGGACGCACGTTAAAGCCGACAATGATGGCGTTGGAAGCAGAAGCCAGCATAACATCCGATTCACGGATAGCACCAACACCGCTGTGGATGACGTTAACACGAATTTCTTCGTTCGTGAGCTTCTCCAACGACTGACGTACAGCCTCGACGGAACCCTGCACATCAGCCTTGACAATGATCTTGAGCTCCTTCATATCGTCCAGACGCATCTGATCGAAGAGATTATCCAGCGTAACTTTGGTGCGGCTGTTGAAGCGTTCTTCTTTTTCGGCAGTCTTCCGCTGTTCGACCAGTTCACGAGCCAGACGCTCATCCGATACAGCGTTGAACACATCACCGCCGGTCGGCACATCGTCCAGACCGGTGATTTCGACCGGAACGGAGGGACCGGCATTCTTGACACGCTGTCCCTTGTCATTCATCATCGCACGCACACGGCCAACTGTGGTGCCTGCTACAATAATGTCACCAACATTAAGGGTACCGTTTTGTACCAGCACAGTCGCAATCGGACCTCTGCCCTTGTCCAGACGTGCTTCGATGACAGTACCTTTGGCGGCTCTGTCGGGGTTGGCTTTCAGTTCCTTCATATCGGCTACCAGCAGCACCATCTCCAGCAGTTCGTCAATACCTTCCTTGGTATGAGCGGAAACAGGGATAACCGGCGTGTCACCGCCCCATTCTTCGGGGACGATTTCATATTCGGTAAGCTGCTGCTTGACCTGTTCGACATTGGCACCGGGTTTGTCGATCTTGTTGACTGCCACAATGATCGAGACACCGGCCGCCTTCGCATGGTTGATCGCCTCAATCGTCTGCGGCATGATACCGTCATCCGCTGCGACCACCAGGATAGCAATATCCGTGACTTGGGCACCTCTGGCACGCATGGTGGTAAAAGCCTCATGACCGGGCGTGTCGAGGAAGGTGATTTCCCGCTCATTGATCGACACACGGTATGCACCGATATGTTGGGTGATGCCGCCAGCTTCTGTTGCGGTCACATGAGCGTGACGAATGCAGTCCAGCAGCGAGGTCTTGCCGTGGTCAACGTGTCCCATAACAACCACGACAGGAGCACGGGTCACGAGGTTTTCATCCGCATCGTCACTATCGTCAATGATACGTTCCTCGATTGTCTCGATCGTCTCTTTCTCGACTTTGGCATGGAACTCCATCGCTACCAATGAAGCGGTATCGAAGTCGATGACGTTGTTAACACTCGCCATCACGCCGAGTGCCATCAGCTTGGTGATCACTTCGGACGCTCTTGCCTTCAGACGAAGTGCCAGTTCACCGACCGTGATCTCATCCGGGATTTGTACGGTGATGGGCTTCGCCTTTCTATCCTTCTCGATACGACGCATTCTTTCCTGCTCGGTTTCCTTACGGGAATTACGCGGCTTACCCTTCTGCTGTGAACGCTGGGTAATCTTCTGACGGGACACCGTATTGACATTGTGCATTTTCTCACTTGCCATACGGTCGTATTTTTCGTTGTAACGCTCAATGTCCACGTTAGAAGAACGTGTATTGATCACACGGCTGCGGCTGCCAAAACCATCATCCTGACCACCGTTTCCCTGCGGAGCCGCAGATGCCGGATTGGGCTGCTTGCCCGTCGATTTTTGCGAAGCTGCTTTAGAAGCCGTACTGGCCGCAGGCTGGTTATTTTTACGACCGTCTTTAGCCGCAGACTGTCTGCGTTCGCCGTCAGCGGCTGCTTTACCGTTCTGGCGAGATTTATCCGCACTGCGTTCCGGCTTTTTATCCGCAGCCGCAGCAGATTTGCTGCCGGCATTGTCCCGTTTACGGGATTTTTCTTGAGGTTTCTTGACAGATTCCGCACCGTCAGTTTTCGGCTCTTTCTCCGCAGGAGCCGATTTAGTCGGAGCCTCTTCAACAGGAGCAGGAGCCGTTGTCTGTGACAGATAATCGGCCAGACTCTCCACACTTCTCGCCTGTGTAAAGTGTTCAAAAACGATATTGAGTTCCTCGTCGGTAAGCGTTGTCGCAGGCTTTTTGTCGATCCCCATGCGGCTCTTCAGTACTGCGGCGACTTCCTTACTGGATACATTCAAGTCCTTTGCGACCTCGCTCAGCTTATACTTCATATACATTCCTCCTGACTGTTCTCTGTACCAATGGCTTTTATCGTTTTGGCAAAGCCGCTGTCATTGATGGCAATAACGCCCGTGTGCTTGTGTCCGACAGCCTTACCAATCCTGTCCATCTCAAAGCCCGTCCGCAGAACGGGGACTTTGTATTCCTCTGCTATCCGACAAATAGAGCGGTCGGTGCGTTCCGATACGTCCGAGGCCAGCACCAAGAGCTTGGCTTGGTGGTTACGCATCGCTTCTTCAGCGGCATCAAATCCCATCGCCAGCCGCCCCGCTCGTCTTGCTATTCCCAACATTGACAACAGCTTTTCCTCCATATACACTTACTTCCTCCGTTTACCTCAAAGTAACAGCGTCAGAGCTGTCCCAATTCCTCCTCCAGACGGATATAAACCTCTTCTGGTATCTTACAGCTAAAGGTCTTCTCCAGCCGTCTGGCTTTCCGGGCTGCCGTCAAGCACGCCGTGTCACGACATACATACGCACCCCTGCCGGGCTTTTTGCCCGTCAGGTCTACGCTGATCTCGCCCTTCTGTACGATCTCGCCCTGCTCGTTCGTACTGTCGGGTGCTTTGACAATGCGTACAAGCTGCTTCTTTTCCTTCATTTCGTTACAACCGACACACTTCCGCAGCGGCATCTTTTTCTGCTTCATTCTCCGACACCTCTTTTCCGACCGAGCATGGCTTTCTTTTATGTGACACACTGTGTCAGCTTATTCTTTCATAGGTATTTCGGTTTCAACAGCAAATGCCGCTTCCGCCGGTACTTCTGTTGTCGGTGCTTCTTCCACCGAAATGTCCGCAGCCACCGTGTCTTCAACAGGAGTTTCCACCGCTGCCGCTTCTTCCGCCGCAATCGCTTCCGTCTGTTCTTCCGCTGGCACTTCTTTGGCAGGAGCTTCTTCCTCTTCACCATAGAAACCGCTTTCCGGACGGATGTCGATCTTCCAGCCGGTCAGTTTGGCAGCCAGACGGACGTTCTGTCCTTTATTACCGATAGCCAGCGAAAGCTGACTGTCCGGTACGGTCACACGGCAGACTCTCTCCTGATCAGGGTCAATGTCGACCCTTACGACCTCAGCCGGTGATAATGCCGCCGAAATAAACTTCACGGGGTCTTCGCTGTATTCAACAATGTCGATCTTCTCGCCGCCAAGGGATTCCACAATTGCACTGACACGCTGTCCTCTCTGACCAATGCAGGCACCGACCGCATCCACGTTTTCGTCATTACTGCACACAGCGATCTTGGTACGGGAACCGGCTTCACGGGTCACACATTTGATCTCGACAATGCCGTCAAAAATTTCCGGCACTTCGGCTTCAAACAATCTTCTCACCAGATCGGGGTGGGTACGGGAGATCAAAGCCTTCGGCTCTTTGCCGCTCGTTTTTACATCCAAAATATACACGCGGATGGGGCTGCCCTCAACCAGTACTTCTCCGTTAAGCTGTTCATTCTTCGGCAAAACCGCCAGCGATTTGCCCAACCGCAGGGTCGCATTACCGGTAACCGGATCTACACGCTCCACGGTAGCTGTCACAATATCCTTGCATTTGCTCTGGTATTCGGCTAAAAGCTGTCCTTTCTCCCCGTCATGGATACCCTGACGGATAATGCTTCTGGCAGTCTGCACAGCAATACGTCCAAGGTCTCTCGGATCCATCTTGATACCGACCTTATCACCCACTGCGGCACTTGTATTGATTTTTCTAGCCTCGTCCAGTCCGATCTCCTTATTGTTGTCCAGTACCTCTTCAACAACCGTTTTGTTCAGATAGACATCGAAGATACCTTCTTCCGGATCCATGTTGATGAGTACGTCATCGTTGCCGCCGTAGTTGCTCTTGCAGGCAGTTGCAATCGCCTTTTGAATCTGATTGAGCATAAAGTCGACCGGAATGCCCCGTTCCTTTTCCATCTGTCTGAGTGCCTCATACAGTTCTGTGTTGCGGTTATCCTGCGGCTGCTCCGCATTCTTTTTGCTTCTCATAATTGTCCCTCCGTTATTCTTCACAACTGCCTATTAGGCGGCTGTGTTTAGCTGTCCCAACCGTTGGACGGCAGGTCAAAGCTCAAAGTCATCCAGTTTAATATATACCGTGTCTTTCTTGTTTATCACTCGTTCGGTACCCTCGCAAGCCAGTGTGACGGTATCTTTATCATGAGCTGTCAGGGTTCCCTGATAATCACGCTGACCGCAATCATCCGGTCGAATCAGCCGCAGCATGATCTTGGCACCCAAAAAGGCATCAAAATGCGCCGGCTTGACCAACTCCCGCTCAATGCCGGGCGAAGAGACCTCCAGAATATAGTTCTGCTCAATCGGGTCGAGTTCATCCAGCGGGGCATCAACCGCCCGGGTGACATTCTCACAGTCTTCGATCGTGACACCGCTGTCTTTGTCGATGAAGATCCGCAGGTACCATTCAGCTCCTTCTTTCAAAAACCGCACGTCCCACAGGGACAGTCCCATTTCTTCGATGATCGGCTGTACCAAAGCCGTAACGGTCTCTACGGTGTTGCTTTTCCTGTTCTTGCTGTTCGCCATGCTCTCTCCTCTTTCGGTTTCTTTCGGACACGCTCACCGCCTTTTCCTCTGCCGTTTTTCCTTGGCAGAACGGGATACTCCCGTCAGGCAGTAAACAGACAAGCGTCCGTTTCCCCTCACTAACGATAAAAGAGCGGGTCACCCCACTCTTTTGTCAATAACATCCTATCTAGCTTCCATTCTAGCACACCTTTTCATATTTTGCAAGTTTTTTTCCAAAAATATTGGCTCGCAGAGCCGTTTTCCAACGATGTTCACCTCATTGTCCACGGTCATAGAACGTCATGACGTTCCGTTTAGAAACGCAAGGAATGATTCCAAAAAGTCAAAAGTCAACGACCGTGAAAAGCCCCACCCGTTTAGCGGTTAGATACAAAAAAACCTATGGGTATCGTATTTTGAGCAAAAAATGATAAAATAGTGT
>CACZZU010000133.1 GCA_902785765.1 uncultured Ruminococcus sp. | reverse complement strand
TGGTTTTGGTGTCCTTTCCCAATATGCTCTCTCCGTTTCTTCACTGATGTAGGGTACCTCTCTATTGTAGCACACCAACGGCTGCTTTTTCAATACTTACAAATGTGAACCTCACGGGAAAGAAAAAACGTGATGGCAGCCCCGTACCCTTTGTCTGTACATTTTCCATGAAGACGGTCTTACAATTTGTACCAATAAATTTGCAAAAAGATATGGATTTTTCCGGAGAGATATGTTATTATAGAATAGAATCTTTGGGAGCAGATCCCATTCAAGAGAGGTTCCGATACAGTCTTGACCCCAGTTGAAAAAATGGCAGCCGCAATCCCGTCGGCTTGGACGGTTCAGCCCGAATTTACGCCTGTGGAGTTAGTAGGTTACGAGGACGATGAAGCAGGAAGCCCATTGGCTTTAGACAATGGGTAGTTCACCGGCGTCAAGGCTATCACATAGACTGTAAAAAGGGAGTTTTAGACTATGGAAAAAAGATTGATCATCGTAACATCCCCCCCCGCTTGCGGTAAGACAAAGCTGTCCAAAAAGCTGGCAACAGAGCTGAAGCATGTGGTGTATCTCGATAAGGACACCCTCATTCCGCTGTCAAAGCAGATTTTTGCCGTAGCCGGTGAGGAATATAACAGAAGCTCGAAGTTCTTTGAGAAAGAGATTCGTGACTACGAATACGAAGTTATTCTGGATTTGGCGTTTGAAGCTCTTCACTATGATAACCTTGTCATGGTGAATGCACCGTTCACCCGTGAGATTCGTGACAACGATTATATCCGTGAACTGCGGGGCAAGCTGGCCGAGATCGGTGCCAAGCTGACCGTCATCTGGGTAGTGACCGACCCCGAAGTGTGTCACCAGCGGATGATCGACCGCAATTCTGACCGTGATACGTGGAAGCTCGCTCACTGGGAGGAGTATTTGGCAACACTGAACTTCAATATCCCCGAAAATCTGCGTGATCCGGACGATGACGGATCCCTGCTGCTCTATCATAATTCTACGGATGAGATGGCGGAGAAAGATTTCGCCAAGCTGATGGATTTCTTTGCACAGTATGACTGACCGTGCGGTGATGGGGTGCCGCTGTCATGTTGGAATGTTTGCGGTGAATGGCAGCCATGGAGGGGACATTCCTTGACGGGTCTTTCCCAACGTGCGGGACAGCACGATGCTGCATCGCCGCCATGTGTGGTACTGCCTTTGTGCGGTGCTGCCCTGACCAAACGTCCGGTTGGAAGACTCCGAAAGTTCCTCAAAATCAGCCGCCGTCTTAACGCCTTTGTTTGGACACGCCTTGTCTTCACCGACAGTATTTTCAGCGGCTGCTTGTTGTCCGACAAGCAGCCGTTTTCTATTGGTGTGTGCTCCATGCCCCCGCAAGACTTCTGAAAAGGCTTGTGCGAAACTTTTGTGTAAGGGGTGCCGGGTATTCTTTACGAACCTGACAGGGTGCATGGTTCCACCGTTTTTCTGTCCCTTCGGGGAAAAACCTTCCTTCTCCCTCTCGTGGCAGTTGTACAGGGAAATCAATTTTCAAAATCTGATGGTCACAAGCATTCCGATTCATTTGTTTTTTGAAAGCAAAGTTCACGCAAATTCAGCGGTTTTAGGAAAGGGGTGCGGGGAATAACCCTTTTTCCGCCGGAAAAGGGTTTTCCCCGTGTAACTGCCCCAACAAAATTGATTTCCGTGGCAGTTGTACACGGCACATTGATTTGTAGGGGGAAAGGTGCTATAATAGTGCCGTTAACGTATCGGAGATACGTGGGAGAACCAATTGATTGATAAATGTTTTTGAGAAAGGGAAGATCGTATGCGAAAAGAAAACCAATACCGCACCCATTACTGCGGTGAATTGAGAGAAGAACACATCGGCCAGAGTGTGCGTGTAGCAGGCTGGGTCGAAAATATCCGTGACCACGGCGGAGTCATGTTCTTGGATATCCGCGACCACTACGGCGTGGTGCAGGTCGTCGTACATGACGACAGGCTGTTGGAGGGCATCAACAAGGAATGTTCTGTGACTGTCAGCGGTAACGTCACCAAGAGAGACGAAGACACTATCAACCCCAAGATCGCTACCGGTACGGTCGAGATTCATTCCGAACAGATCACCGTACTCGGCAAGGCACCGCAGAACCTGCCTTTTGAAGTGCAGACTTCCACCGAAGTCAAAGAAGATGTGCGTCTGCGGTATCGTTTCCTTGACCTTCGTAACCGGAAGGTGCACAACAATATCGTGATGCGGTCGCAGCTTATCGCTTTTCTGCGTCAGAAGATGACGGAGATGGGCTTCTTGGAGATCCAAACTCCCATTCTGTCCTGTTCTTCACCGGAAGGAGCCAGAGACTACCTCATCCCCAGCCGTAAGCACAAGGGAATGTTTTATGCTCTGCCGCAGGCTCCCCAGATCTTCAAGCAGCTGCTGATGGTGTCGGGCTTCGACAAGTATTTTCAGATCGCTCCCTGCTTCCGTGATGAAGATGCCAGAGCAGACCGTTCACCGGGCGAGTTCTATCAGCTCGATTTTGAGATGGCATTTGCGGAGCAGGAGGATGTTTTTGCCGCAGCAGAGGATATTCTGTATGCGACCTTCCAGAAGTTCTCGAACAAGGAAGTATCCAAACCGCCGTTCCGCCGGATCCCTTTTGCCGAAGCCATGCTGACTTACGGCACCGATAAGCCGGATCTGCGTAACCCGCTGCTCATCAAGGACATCAGTCCTATGTTTGAGGAAACAGACTTTGCTCCGTTCCGCAAAAAGACGGTTCGCAGTATCAATGTGCCGCAGGCGGCTGCCCAGTCCAAAAAGTGGTTCAAGAACATGGAGGAGTTTGCTCTTTCCATCGGCATGAAGGGACTTGGCTATGTCAAGGTGCGGGATGACCTCACCTTTGACGGTCCTATCGACAAGTTCCTCAAGGAAGGGGATCGGGAGAAACTCATTGAGATCAACGGCTCTCAAGCCGGTGACGTGATCTACTTTATTGCCGACACCAAAGAGATGGCTCCGAAACTGGCAGGACAGATTCGTACCGAAGTTGCCAAGCGTCTTGACCTGATCGACACCAGCCGTTTTGAGCTGTGTTTCATCACGGACTTCCCGATGTATGAAATTGACGAAGAGACCGGCAAGGTCATTTTCACCCATAACCCGTTCTCTATGCCGCAGGGCGGGATGCAGGCTTTGCTGGAAAAGGAACCCACCGATGTGCTGGCGTATCAATACGACATCGTCTGCAACGGTGTAGAGCTGTCTTCCGGTGCAGTGCGTAACCATGACCTCGACATCATGGTAAAGGCCTTTGCGATTGCCGGTTACAGCGAAGAGGAGCTGAAGGACAAGTTCAAGTCGCTGTACAATGCTTTTAAGTATGGTGCTCCGCCTCATGCGGGTATGGCTCCGGGTGTGGACAGAATGCTCATGCTGCTGGCAGAAGAGGAAAACATTCGTGAGGTAATCGCATTCCCGATGAACAGCAACGCCCAGGATCTGCTGCTTGGTTCTCCGACAGAAGTGACCGAACAGCAGCTCCGTGAAGTTCACATTAAGATCAGATAACGTGTCCGTGTTTGGTAACACAAAATCATGTGCCTGCCTTGTGAGGGGACAAGGAAAGGAAAACTTTCCGACAACAACGGTGTTGTTTGGGTGGTGAGTACCGTTGACACACGTTGCTTGAAAAAAACAGTGTGGGGAAAAGCCTTGTGCGATGGCAGAGGACTTTCCCTGATATAGCGAACCGACCTGAAGGAGGGTTTGCCATGAAGTTGAAACGTATAAGAAAGAGTGTGGCTGTCCTGATGACAGTACTGCTATTGGTTACGAGTTGTTTCTTCGTAACAGTACGGGCAGAGGGCAGTGATGTGTCAGTTGCCGGCAGTGAAACGTCCGGTACTTCCGCACAGGCGGACGGCACCATCTATAATGACGGTCAGATGAATCTGGATGTTGTCTTTGTATTGGATGCCAGCGGTTCCATGATCAAATCCGACCCCAATAAAGTGGCATTGGATGCCTATCGGCTGTTTGTTGATCTGCTGGACGATAGCTGCGGTATCGGCTATGTTGTCTACACGCACGAACTGCTGGATGTGGGCGACATCGTAGACATCAGCGACAAGACCGCTCTCGAAGCGACCAAAAAGAAGATGGCGGCGGTCAACTATGATTTGGGCGGTTTTACCGATATTGCCTTGGGACTGACGAAGGCCAAAGATATTCTGACCTCTCCGGAGGTAAAAAGTGACCACCGTGAGAAGGTCATTATCCTGCTGACGGACGGCAACACTGCCTTGCCAAAGGATAGTGACCGAACGCTTCAAAAATCCAATGATGAGATGGATGCCACGCTGATGGCACTGTATGACTACCACATTCCGGTCTACGCTATCGGTCTGAATTATAATGGCCGTATGAAGGCGGAAGAACTGGAGCGTATCGTTTCCGAAACTCAGGGTATCCGCTACGAGACGACGACTTCCGAAGAACTGGTGCAGATCTTCTCGGATATTTTCGGGAACATCTATCAGCTCAACGGTGAAAAAATCGCCATCGTGGAGGGCAACGTGGATGTCAACGTCTCCGACAATTCGGTGTTTACGGTCAGCATCATCATTCGCAGCCCGTTTACCTTGGAAGAACTGTCCCCACAGTTGACAGACCCCTCCGGTAAGGTGGTGCCGGTTCGGAATAACGAGAACATCGCCGTGTCTTCTACCGGCAGCTATACGATGATCAAGCTGCTCTATCCCGATGCCGGTACATGGAAACTCCATCTGGAGAAGGCCAACAACGATAACTGTGTCATCACTCAAATGGACTATTATAGCGTCTATATCGACCAGCAGGTCAAAGAGGCAGCTCAGATTGGTGAGACGATCACCATTCACTCGTCCATCAAGAATGCAGACGGCGTTTTGCAGGACAAAAAACTGCTGGATACCATCACTGTCAAAGCGGAAATCACCGACAAGGACGGTAAGAAAACCTCCCTGTCGATGAAGTCCGACACCCTCGGTGTGTACTACTGTGAATGGAAGCCGGAAATGATCGGAACCTATACCGTGAAAACGGTTGCCGAAACACCAAAGTTCAAGAAGGACAGCAAGCCTGCTGCCGTCAGGATGATGACACCCGAAGAGTACGAAGCCTTTATGAAAGGCGAAGGCCGTGAAAGTGAGCTGGAAGAAGGTCACAAGGACAGCGGCAACGCATGGTTCACGGTCATTATCATCGTGATCGCTCTGGTGATCGGTGTTGCTCTGATCTTTGCTGTGACGGTCATTGTCCGCACCTTGAGGCGGGAAAAGACGGTAGAAGGAGAAGCGGATATGCCGGTGGAAGTCAAACCCAATCCGGTCGTACAGCATCAGCAGCAGGAAGCAAAGGCAGAGGATATGAAGCCTGCCACCCCGCCGAAACTGGTAGATTACGAGATCGTGGAGCATGACGCACTCGAAAATCTCATCAAGAAGGGTCCCGATAACGTATTCCACGGCAGTGCGGATGACTATCAGTCGGATGCGGCACTCGAAGCCCTCATCAAAAAAGGTCCCGACAATACCTTTGCGGTCGGCAAGGATAAGCTGCCCGAAGAAATGGATGAGGACGAGGATGCGTTCGGAGACGAATATGACGAGGACTATGACGAGGACGATGAGGATTTCGAGGATGAGTATGACGATGATGATGACGACGATGACGATGATGACGATGATGACGGCGGTGTGCTCGCCGGACTGAACATCCGCAAAGACTGATCCGGTGCGGTTTGACATCGGAACAAAAGAATCGTATCCGCAGGATGACTGCCGGTCGTTATCCGATCGGCAGTCCTGCTGTTATCGTACCGTGGAAGACGGTCACTACAAAAAAGGAGGAATCACCTTGGTAGATAAGGAAGAGATCATGAAGATCGCAATCCTGTCCAAACTGTTTGTGGCAGAGGAAGAGATCGAGCAGCTCACGGAGGATATGTCGAAGATCATATCGTTTGCCGATACGATCAATCAGGCGTCCGAAGAGGGCACAGAGTTTGACAATATCAACAACCTGTCGAATGTCTTTCGGGAAGACGAGGTTGT
>CACZZU010000132.1 GCA_902785765.1 uncultured Ruminococcus sp. | reverse complement strand
GTCTGACAAGCAAGAACCGTTTCCGTACACATCACGTCAGGAGTCTGTCGAAGCGGTGCCTGCATCGGTTCTTCCTTCATCGGAAACGGCACCGGCAAGCGAAATTCCCCCTTCTTCCGCCGCTGTATCAGCACAGGAACAAAATCTGCCGCCGATACAGCCCATGACTTACCTTGACGAAGCAGCACGTTCGGTATCATCCAAAACCGCCGCTGACCATGCAGCCGGCAATGCGGCAGACATCATGGCAAAACTGACGGAACCTCTTCCACTGGAGGAAGAAGACTTCCTCTTTCCGCCTTATGCGGAACTGAAACGTCCCAAGCGGATGCTCTTCTTTAAGGTCATCCTGTGGATGATGAGCGTTGTGCTGGTATCAATGGCGATCTTCTTCGTATATCAGATGCTGCGGCGGTCATCCTCCGCCAATGAACTATCCAAGGACAACGAACGTATCCCGTACAACCGCACAGATACGTCTTATGCCGAAGAAACATCTTTGCCGGATGCCCCCGAAGTATCCGCCGACCCCAACGGTCCGCAGATCACTCTGACGGAAACCTCTGAACAGGCGGTAGCCACAGCCGCCAGCCAAGCCTATCAAAAAGCCTCGGTATCGGTGGTGTGCGTGACCTCCTACAAGGGTGGCAGTGACTACGTCCTGGACAAAATCGGTGACGGATCAGGCATCATTCTCTCGGCGGATGGTTATATTGCTACCAACAGCCATGTCGTGGGCGATGATACCTCTACCGGCGTACTCATTACAACCTTTGACGGCACCCAATATCTGGGCACCATTATCGGTGTCGACAAGAAGACCGACTTGGCCGTCCTCAAGATCGACGCCAAAGACCTGACACCAGCGGAGTTTTCTGACTCCGACCACCTGTTTGTCGGTCAGGAAGTCTATGCCATCGGCAGTCCGGGCGGTTCCAACTTCTCCAATTCGCTGACCAGCGGCACGGTATCCGCCGTGAACCGTATCCTGCTGACAAACGGCTATGTAAAGTATATCCAGACGGATACCGCTATCAATCCGGGCAATTCAGGCGGTCCCCTCATCAATGAATATGGTCGGGTCGTAGGGATGAACACCTCAAAGATCGTCTCGACCAACTACGAGGGCATGGGGTTCTCAATTCCCAGCAACAAGGTCATAGAGATCATCAACCGTCTGATACGCTACGGCTATGTCAATGACCGTGCTACGATCGGTATCGAGGGCACGACCTGCAACCTGTATGAATCCAAGCTCAAGAACGTCCCACAGGGAATGGTCGTGACCAAGATCAACGGATACAGTCCCCTCATCAGCTCCGATGTGCAGGAGCAGGACATTATCACGGCGTTAAACGGCGTGCACATCAAGTCCGCCTATGAGTTCATCGAAGAGTTGGGAAAGTATAAGCCCGGCGATACCGTGACACTCTCGATCTTCCGTGCCGCCAAGAGCGTCAACCAGTTGCCACAGACCTTCGATATCGAGATTCAACTAGGTCATGAGCAGTAAGCTGTCCTGCCGAAGGACAACTCTTTTATCACCGAAAAAACAAACCTGTCCGAGAGGTTTCTCCGTGAAAACTGTCGGGCAGGTTTCTTTTTCACTGCAAATGAATGCCATCCGCTGTTTTTCCTTTCCCTCTGCTAGCTGCCGCCCTGCTAACTCCTCTTCTCACCATCCCTCCAAAACGGCAAAAATGCGACCTCTGGAGGCCGCATTTTCACAAGGTGAGAAGGGCACCGCCCCCACCACGCCTGACCATGAACAAAAACGCCCTACGGCATCCAGTGACAGCCGTAGGGCGAAATAGCGTACCAATTGCTCCGCATTCTGCTGCATTTTCCGCTCATCTTGAATCTTCGACCGAGTACCCTCTCGTCAATGGTCGTAATCGACCGCAAAACTTTCATTGCCGGAGGCGTCATGGTTCCCGACTCATTTTATTTCCTGCCGGTGAAAAACGAACAAACCGATCACAAGTGTCACCGTAAAATACACGGCGGCTGACAGAAACGGCACATGTGCATTGCCATACTGACAAAGCTGCTGGGTCGCCGTAACCGTCTGGAACAGCCATAAACGGCTGATAAGGTCATTGTTGCTGTAAGCCATGACCACGATCTGCAGTACAGAGGATACCAGCATCGGCATCACCAGCGAAAACGCAATCGCATGACCGGTGCTTTTCAACAAAACAGCGATCATCACATACAGACCACACACGGCGATATACTCGACCAAGTACGCCGCCATCTGTAGGAACATCTGTCCCACCGCCGCTTTGGCACTGAAGCCGTACAGCACCACCCCGACTGTGCCGCCGCCCAGCACATAGGCAACCACAACCAACAGCATCGCCAGCATAGACAGCAGCAGCTTCGATCCGTAGATGGCCGGTCGGGCATAGCCCCGTGCCACTGCATTTTTGATAGTGCCCATGGAATATTCCGAGCCAACAAAGATACTGATGACGATGGCGGCAATATACAGCACATTCGTATCCGCAAGGGCGGTGGTAATATACGCCCAAAGGTTCTCCTCCGGAATGATGCTCAACATCTCGTCAACGGTCTTTTCGTCCGACCCAAAAGCCGTCATCATCGAACGAGTCGCTTCCAGATTGTCGCCAAGCGTCTTCCACGCCATGTGGTACAAGACAGCCATCAAGATGCCCAACCCAAAGGCTACGATCAGGCACACCTTGAGACTGCGGCTTTTGCGAAGCTTATAGCGGTCGGCTTTGATGAGTGTTGTCATAGTCACCCCTCCTCCATCTTGCGGATAAAGTATTCTTCCGCACGGTTATCGTCACTGCTGATGCCGGATACCACGATATTCTCGGCAAACAGGGCATTCGTCAGGGCACCAATGTTGTCGAGCGTTCCGGCAATCAGCAAACGATCGCCTTCGACGGTGACCTCACCGGTTTGCAGAAAACGGGACGCCACAACAGCAGCCTTTAGCGGATCATTGGTCTTGATGACGGTACGAGCCACACAGACCCGCTGTAATTCTTCGGCGGTGATTTCTTCCACCATGTGTCCGTTGGCGATAATACCATAGCGGGTCGCCACTTTTTCCAGTTCGCCCAACAGATGACTCGACAGAAAGATGGTCTTGCCCTGTTGATGCAGTGTCAGCAGCAATTCACGTATCTCTACGATGCCTTTCGGGTCAAGACCGTTGATGGGTTCATCCAATATCAGCAGATCGGGGTCACCAACTAACGCCATAGCGATGCCCAGACGCTGTTTCATTCCCAAAGAAAAATCACCCACACGTTTCTTTCCTGTATCCGCCAAACCTACGGTTTGCAGGAGCATTAGCGAACGACCCTTGTCGACCTGAAGCATGGTGGCATACAGTTCGATATTCTCACGAGCGGTCATGTTGCGATAGAGAGCCGGTCCCTCGATCAGACTGCCGACTTTTCGACGAGCGTCGTTCAGTGCCATACCATCAAAAAAGCGGTAAGTGCCGCCGCTGGGACGTGTCAGCCCCAACACGGTACGGATAAAGGTCGTTTTGCCCGCTCCATTCTTGCCCACAAAGCCATAAATGTCCCCCGACCGTACTGTCAGCGACACTTGGTCAACAACCTTTGTTTTTTTGTATGTTTTGGTGAGTCCTTCCGTCTGCAGTACATAACTCATCCCAACACCTCCATAATAGTTTTCTCAGACAGCCGTGCCTGTCGGACAGGTAAACAACATCCTTCACCAAACATGGTCATACACACCCCGACACCATACCATCGCTTCTGGCAAGCATCCATCTCCGTGTCGGACCGCTGCATCACGTCCCTCTTCGGGCACATAACCGTCCTTTGCAGCACGCTGTCCCTTGCTGTGACAGTCAGATGTCATCCCGCTCTTCAATCTCTAAAATGATGCGGGACTGTGATAGGTACAAAACGGTGAATACTTCTCCACGCTGGGCGGCTGCCTGCATTTTGATGAAGTCATCAAGACTCGGTGCCTTGCCGTAAAGATAGCCGTCCGGCAAGCGTATTTTATAGTTCACCTGCATCTGATAGTAGCCGCTGTCAATCTCGAAGACCGGCACAAGTTCAGTCGTGACGTAGGCACGCTGTTCGATATCCGTTTTAGCCTGCGACTGCAATTTCCAAGGGAACCCCCTGATCTTGCGTTTGGCAGTTTCTCGTGTCATCTGTCTCCCCCTTTCAATACGTTTCGTAAAATACATCGTGTATATACAGTCTGTATATATACAAGAAACCACCGCATTCCCTGTGATTTACTATCCGTATAGGAAATGTTGCTTATACAGATAGTAAACAACATCTCCCCCTCGTACTTTGCTGTATGTTTTACTACTCGTATAATACAAATTAGCTATACGAATAGTATATTCTTTCGCTGCGTCACGACTTCCCACATAGTTTACCTATCGTATAGTCAATGGTATTTATACGTTTTGTATATACTTCTCAACACCGTAACACGCCACAACTCTTTGAGGGCTGCGTCTGCCTTCCGAAATGATCGGTATGCCGCTGTCCGAAATGATCGGTATGCCACTGTATATTACCATTTGTATAGGACGCAACATCTATACGATATGTATATTAAAAAGGTGTACACCGTTTGTGTTATACGATTTTCACAGCCCCATGAGCTATACCAATAGTATAAGAATCTATCAGAACAGAGGCTTTCTCCCCATATGTTATACGTTTAGTATAATATATAAAGCGTGACCGATAGTCCGTAATATACTTGTAGTATATTTTTACAGTTCTTATCCAATTTGTATATCGCCAAAACGACAGATACACTTGTCGCCATAAACTCCAGACGGTGCTACGCTTCCCCCACGATGTTACGAAACCCGCAACACATCATAAACAATCCGCTTCGTATATTTCAGTAAAAATATACCATAGGTATATTGCAACTACTTCTCCTGTTCGTATTTCTCAATTGCCTTGAGGAACCGTTTGCCGTAGCGGTCGAGCTTATACTCCCCCATGCCATGGATGGCAGCCATTTGCTGCATGGTACGGGGCTTTTGTACTGCCATATCCCGCAGCATTTGGTCGGTGACAATGGCAAAGGACGGAACACCCGACAACCATGCTAACCGTTCCCTCTGCTCCTGTAAACAAACCAACAGTTTTTCATCACAAGGCGTTGGCTGCTGCACGATATACTTCTGTCGGGCGATATGGTCGCATACACTGCAACCCTGACACTGCGGCAAAAAACTTTCCCCGAAGAAGGACAGCAACTTTTGCCGCAGACATATATTGGACTGCACATAGCCGATCATCTTTCGCGTATTTTCCCACTGATTCTGGCGATACTGCACGAGAGAAGGCTGTTCCTTCCATTCAGCGGACGGCACAGCTGTTTTGGCAAAGAACAGCAGGCGATGGATGTCCCACTGGTTGTACAACACTGTACACTTGGCAGGTGCCCCATCACGTCCGGCTCGTCCCGCTTGTTGATAGTACTCTTCCAGACTAGACGGCAAATCCATGTGCAGAACATACCGCACATTGGGTTTGTCAATGCCCATCCCGAAGGCATTCGTTGCCACGATAATGCGTGTCTTATCATACAGGAAGGACTCTTGGTTCCTCCGCCTTTCCTCATCGTCCATACCGGCATGATAGGGCAAGGCAGCAAAACCGCTGCGGCACAGCATATCTGCTATTTTTTCTACCCGATCACGGGTCGCACAGTAGATAATGCCCGACACATCACCGGCTTTGGTGACATAATCCCGCACATACGTCTCTTTGTCGTTCAACACTTCACAGACCTCCCAGAATAAGTTGGGAC
>CACZZU010000131.1 GCA_902785765.1 uncultured Ruminococcus sp. | reverse complement strand
ATTGTCTAAAGCCAATGGGCTTCCTGCTTCATCGTCCTCGTAACCTACTAACTCCACAGGCGTAAATTCGGGCTGAACCATCCCTACTGTTGTTGTTATAACAAAAAAACTACGCTTTTGGCAGCTTTGATCCACCGTCTAAAGCCGTTGGGATCGCGGTTGCCATTTTTCAAAAAGTTTTCTTCCCTCAAACCCTTCCCAAGGGATGTTGGTACGGCAGATGTCACCGGAAGGGAATAACCTTTCGGTACCTCTGCCGTTCAGCTTACTGATTTTTATTGACAATACGCTCCTCGAAAGTGCCGGTGGTCAAGTCGACGAAACGTGTGTAGAGAGACACTTTGTTGTCGGCATTGAGGGACTCCCACACATTGTTGGTGAAGGTGTCGATGTCTCCCTTGATGTCTACTAAAGTCGGTTCACCGGCAAAGGACGGAATCGGGTTGCCGTCACACTGGTAGGTATGAATAAAGTGCCCCTCTCCGGCCAAGGGTTGAGCGTAATCATAGAAGAAACGCAGGACAGAGGCCTCTCTGCCTTCGCTGCTCTTCAGAATGGACATTTTGTAGCTGAAATCGCCGTCCGCAAAGGTCAGCATACCGGAGATTCTGGGAGTAAAGTTTGGCGGGTGAGGCTCAAAGGTGCGGGTACGCAGGGCATCCTCAAAAGTCTTGCCTTCCAGAACAAAGTCACGGATGGTGTCAGTTTGGTCACCATTTGTCACGATCGTATCATTTTCCAATGTACGCACGGGAGCGTAAATGATCAGTGAAGGGTCAACCAGTTTGGAAGGGTCAAACGCCTGTGTTTTCAGATCTTTTCCTTCCGATACGAACACACGGTTGCGGCTGTTTTCGCTGCGTCCCATGATGAAATAGCCGATGACGGCTTTCGTACCGTCTTCGCTCTTGCCGATGATAATGCCTCTGCCGGGATAGGTGGTAGAGGCGATCTCTGTTGTTAATACTGTCATGTTCAGCCTTCCTTTCTCAACGGTTCGTCCTTGATATACACGCGACCACCGCGTACTTCCAGTTTATCGTCACAGAACAGAGCAACTGCCTGCGGAAGAATCTGCCACTCGGCTTGTTCCATGACACGCCGCTGCAGCGTTTCGGGCGTGTCGTCCTCCTGCACAGCAACCGCTTTTTGCAGGATGATGGGACCGCCGTCACAGACTTCTGTCACAAAATGCACGGTCGCTCCCGTGATTTTCACGCCCTTTTTCAAAGCTTCTTCGTGTACCCGCAGACCATAGTAGCCTTTGCCGCAGAAGGACGGTATCAACGCCGGATGGACGTTCATCATCTTGTTCGGCATGGCTTTCGTTACCAGTTCGTCCAATATCGTCATAAAACCTGCGTACACGACCAAGTCGGCTTGTTCTTCCTGCAAAGCATCCAAAATAGCCTGACTGTAAGTCACCGCATCAGGATATGCCTTACGCACGATGGTACGGGTCTTGATCCCGTTATTTTTCGCACGTTCAAGAGCATACACACCCTCTTTGGAGGAAATGACACAAGTGATGCGTCCGCTGCGGATCAATCCACTGTTCTGGGCGTCGATCAGAGCTTGCAGGTTCGTACCGCCGCCCGATACCAATACAACGATGTTCTTCATGTTCCCTCACCCTTACTCGATGATAACGCCTTCGTCACTGCTTACCAGCTCACCAAGGACATACGCTTCTTCGCCGGATGCTTTCAGCGATGCGATTGCAGCATCAACATCGGCCGCATCCACCACCACGGTCATGCCGACACCCATGTTATAGGTGTTGAACATATCTCTTTCGGGGACACTGCCGGCTTTGGCGATCAGATCGAAAATCGGCAATACCTGTACATCCTTCCGCTGGATACGGGCACTCAATCCCTTCGGCAGGGAACGCGGGATGTTCTCGTAGAAGCCGCCGCCCGTGATATGGGCGATGGACTTGACCTTGACGTTCTGGAGCAGATCCATGATAGCTTTGACGTAAATGCGGGTCGGTGTGAGCAGAGATTCACCCAATGTCATGCCCAATTCATCATAACGGACGGCGATGGTCTTTTCATTGATGTCGAAGACCTTGCGTACCAGTGAGAAACCGTTGGAGTGTACACCGCTGGAACGGACGGCAAGCATCACATCGCCTGCTTTTTGTGTGTCGGGCTGGAGGATCTTGTCCTTATCTACGACACCGACCGCAAAACCGGCCAGATCGTACTCGTCCTCCGGCATCAGACCGGGATGTTCGGCAGTCTCGCCCCCGATCAGGGCACATTCACTCTGCACACACCCCTCGGCTACGCCGGAAACAATCTCTGCGACCTTCTCCGGATAATTCTTGCCGATGGCGATGTAATCGAGGAAAAACTGCGGCTTCGCCCCGCAGCAGATAATATCATTCACGCACATGGCTACGCAGTCGATGCCAACGGTATCGTGCTTGTCCATCAAAAATGCCAGCTTGATCTTGGTGCCGACGCCGTCTGTGCCGGACACCAGTACAGGCTTGTGGATGCCGGTGGTGTCGATCTCAAATAAGCCGCCAAAACCGCCGATACCTGACAGGACACCCTTGGTCATGGTTCTGGCAACATATTGCTTCATCAGTTCGACCGAACGATAACCGGCTGTTACGTCTACACCGGCTGCTTTATAGCTGTCACTATAGCTTTTCATACTGTTCCTCCTGTTGCAGGGGCGGTCACCGGAATGATCCGGAGAAGCCCGAAGCGTTTTGATTCTTCATACTTTGGGTTTGGAGTACTTATCCTCACGAGAGGTATCAGACACATCCAGCGGATAGTGACCGGTAAAACAGGCATCACAGATGCTCAAATGGCTTTCCGGTATCAGTTCCCGCAGGCTTTCTACCGATAGAAAGCCCAACGAATCCGCTCCCATATAGGTACATATTTCTTCGACCGTCTTATCTGCGGCGATCAGGTTCTCCTTGGCGGTCGCATCACTGGTGAGGTAGCACGGACATTTGAACGGCGGCGAAGCAATACGCATGTGTACTTCCTTTGCACCAGCCTGACGCAGAAGATTCACGATATGACGGCTGGTCTTGCCTTTGAGGATGGAATCATCAATCACGATGACCCGCTTGCCATTGACGTTATTTTTCAGGGCATTAAGCTTGATACGCATCAGATATTCGGAGTTCCTTTTGCGGTTATTGAAAGCACGGCCGATGTACTTGTTCTTGATGAGACCTGTCGCATAAGGAATACCCGATTCCATCGCATAGCCGATCGCAGACTCAATCCCGCAATCGGGTACGCCGCAGACAATATCCGCCTCTACCGGATGCTGACGAGCCAAAAGCTGTCCGGCTCTCTGGCGGGACAAATTGACGGACACACCGTCCACCACACTGTCGGGACGAGAAAAGAAGATGTACTCAAATACGCAGGCTGCCGTTTGACCACCGCAGTTCTCACGATAGCTATGAACCCCTTCGCTGTCAATGACCAGCATCTCCCCCGGCTCGATGTCACGGATAAATTCACCGCCCATGCTGTCGAACACGCAGGATTCGGAAGCAATCACATAGCTGCTGCCGATCTTGCCGTAGCACAGCGGACGAATCCCCATCGGGTCACGCACACCGATCAACTTGCTCGGTGACATCAGGGCGATGGCATAAGCTCCTTTCAGCCGACGCACCGCCTGCTGAACAGCCTGTTCGATGGTCAACGCGTTGATTCTCGCCCGGGCAATCAGATAGGCGATGATTTCGGTATCGCCGTTAGACTGGAAAATCGCCGCCCCTTGGTTCAGTTCGTTCCGCAGTTGATGGTAGTTCGTCAGGGCACCATTCAGGCACAAAGCCAACTGTCCTTTGCTATAACGCATCACCAGCGGGGCAAGGTTTTCATGGTCGACCTGTATGCCGCCCGAAGAATATTTGACATGTCCCAGAGCGATCTGTCCCTGACCGAGACGGGTCAGTTCTTTTTCAGGCAAGGCTTCGGGGATCATGCCGTGATCTTTGTGGTAGATAATCGTACCGTTGTTGTTGACGGCAATACCGGCTCCGACCTGTCCTCTGTGCTGAAGGGCGTACAAAGAAAGGTAGGTCTCTTCGACAATATCGACTGACGCATCCGTCGAGAACAGACCGATCACACCACATTCATCATGTAATTCAGACATAACAACACTCCTTAGGACTCGATAAGTGCCTGTACCTTTTCTTGGAGAGCCGCATCTTTTTGTGCGACACCGTTTTTCATGCCAATCTTGTCAGCGGCCAGCTTTTCAGCCAGTATTTCGTCAGAAAGGGCAAGCATCTGCACCGCCAAAATGGCGGCGTTGTCCGAACCGTCAATGGCAACAGTAGCTACCGGAATACCTTTGGGCATCTGAACCGTTGCCAGCAGGGCATCCAGACCATCCAGCGTGGAAGATTTGATCGGAATACCGATCACAGGAATGGTGGTATGAGCGGCCAATACGCCGGCAAGGTGAGCGGCTTTTCCGGCGGCTGCGATAATCACGCCAAACCCGTTCTCACGGGCATGAGCGGAAAATTCTGCCGCTGCTTCGGGTGTTCTGTGGGCAGACATGACATGGACTTCAAACGGCACACCATAGGCGTTCAGGGTCTTGATAGCACCGGACACGACCGGAAAGTCGCTGTCGCTTCCCATGATGACCGCTACTTTTTTCTGTTCAGACATAGATGATACTCCCCTTTTATGTTTCTTCTTTCGGAATCTGCAAAACATTCCGTCTACTATTCTAGCCTATCTCGCACAAAAAAGCAACCCTTTTTGTGCGGGACAGCATTTCGCTGCTGTCCATTCCGCTGACGATTTCGCCTATCCGTTTCGCTTGGACGGCTTGTACCACCGTTTCTTCCAAACAATCCCATGAGGCAAGGCACTGCGGCGTACCTCATCCACACATTCCTCAAGATCCATCCAGCGGGCACTGTCCACAAAGTTGAAATCAGAAGTGAAGACTGCGGAACGATAATTTGGTCGGCTGCCAATCAAAACTGCCGGTGCATAACCACACCGGACAACGCCGCTATCGCTCCTTACAATTCGCTGGACAATAGCCTTCCTCCGTCTTACTTTGTTATCGGTATTCAAGGGTTTTCGGCTACGGCTGCCTCTCTTCAAAAACGCCTCTTCCCTTCTTTGGATACGTCCTTGAACCGACCCTGTTTTTCAAAAATTTGGAAACCGTCAAGAAATTTTAGGCAAAATTCACCAATTTTCTTGACAGAACAAAACAAATTGTTTACAATAGATTCATAAAACCGAGGGAGGAATGTCAGATTGAGCACACAAAAGACTGTTTTTGAAAAAAGACTCGGGTGGAGAAAACGCAGGCTGTATCTTATTTTTACAGCTGCATTCATCATCAGCCTGATTACTGCGTTTTTTACTCTTTCAGACTACTTTGACAGAATAACACAGCCACAAATAGCCCGTGCTATTATCCAAATATCAAAGATGTTTCCAGAAATAGAGTATAACGACGTCAACCTGCGTGAGGCATACGAGGGAACGATCGCATGGCAGAAATGGTACTATGAAAAAATGGAACTGCCAAAGGATAAACAGTCGGATTTTGTTCTTGATGAAGGCGAATATAATTTGCCTGACGAGAGCTTGTCATGGATCGAACGCATATCAAGGATAAAAGTCGGGTATGACGGATATGTGGTCGTGGTGTCGAAGAAGGACGGCAAGATCCTCTCGCATCCCGATGCCGACTATGTGGGACGGCGTATGATGACGTTGGATTCCAATAAGATCGTACCGATAAACGAATCCTCAAATCCGTCTTCGTATGATATGATGGATATAAAATCGGATATGGAGACAATAAAAAAGCCTACG
>CACZZU010000130.1 GCA_902785765.1 uncultured Ruminococcus sp. | reverse complement strand
TACGAACATTTGAAACCAATGTTTTATTTAATTTTTCAAGACCCTGTTCGTATGCAATACAATCTTTATCAATTGCCAAATCATAATTACCTGTGATTTGCGCTTCTGTTCCACCGGCGTCTTTGCAAGAATTCAATACAGATTTACAACGTTTTGTTGCTTCTTTATACAATTCACGACCACGTTTATTAGAAATATCAGATGATGAATTGTTAAACATATCCAACCCGAACATATCCCCGGAATCAGATGAAAAATCCATATCCATATCTAACATCATATTTCCATTGGATGTTTGTGTATATGACACAGTTGATGCAGTTGGATCTTTTATCATATCTGCAATATCTTCCAACATAGAACGATTTGTTGTGTTATCGCGTGTACGGGACATTGCCTGTTCCGCTTCTGTTTCAGACATAATTGCACGAATTTCATCAGCGGACAAACCGACATAACGAATACGTTGGGCAACATCATTTAATTCAAGATTTGCATCTTCTACGGCCTTTTGCGCCTTGGCATATTTAGCCAGATTTGCAGAACAAGAACATCTTTTTTGGTTTGTATCTACAACCGCACAAAATTGGTCCATACAATCATTGTATTGTTGTTGGCATACACTGTTCAAATCCGCAGTTCTTTCCAAAATATCTTTTGCTTCTGCAATAGATTCTGCAGTTGGCACAGTTTGTTCCAAAGATCCACCGTGTACAGCAGTATGCCAAGATCGTGCGGGACAATTACCGTCTGCGAAGATTGATTATCGCGGCTCGTGAGATCATTGACAGTGCCGAAGCCCCCGAAGGCGAGATAGACCGGTTAATTGATGCTGCCGAGCAGCGGATCTATGACATTCGTGACGATAAGGGACACAGCGGTCTGGAACGGCTGAGCGATGTCATTCTGGAGACGTTTGACCGTCTGGATATGCTGAATTCCGAAGAAGCCGACCTGTATAAAGGTATCCCGACGGGTATTGGTCTGCTGGATAATGTTATCACGGGTCTGAACCGCTCCGACCTCATTTTGTTGGCGGCACGTCCCGGTATGGGTAAGACCAGTTTTGCGTTGAATATCGCCAAGCATGTAGCGGCCAAGTGTAAGCGGCGGGTCGCTTTTTTTTCACTCGAAATGTCCACGGAACAGTTGGCGTCCCGTTTGTTGTCGATGGAAGCTCTCATTTCCGGTACAACACTGCGGACGGGTAAGCTGAGTACCGAGGAATGGGTACGGCTGATCGAAGCCGGCGATATCCTCAGTAAAACGGAACTGTATCTGGACGGTACCCCCGGCATTACTGTGCCGGAGATCAAAGCCAAACTGCGGCGGCTGAAGGGCGTTGACCTGATTATCATTGACTATCTGCAGCTCATGTCTTCTTCTCGCCGTATTGACAACCGTGTGCAGGAAATTTCTGAAATCACCCGCAGCCTGAAAATTCTGGCGAAGGAGTTCAACATTCCGGTCATCACGCTGTCACAGCTTTCCCGTGCCAGTGAACAGCGTGCCGAGCATAAGCCGCAGCTCTCCGACTTGAGAGATTCCGGCTCTATCGAGCAGGATGCGGATATTGTGCTGTTCCTGTACCGTGAGGATTACTATAAAAATACCGAAGGTGCGGATGAAAACGCCGACCGCAACAGCGGCGAATGTATCGTGGCAAAGAATCGCCACGGCGAGACCCGTTCGGTGCCGCTGCATTGGCAGGGCGAATTTATGCGGTTCACGGCGGTCGCACAAGACCAAGGATGATGGCGATGCACAACAAAGTATTCCATACGATAGAGGTCTACGGGATGCTGCATGAAGGAGATACTGTGGTGGTCGGCGTATCCGGCGGAGCAGATTCCTGTGCGTTGCTGCACTGTTTGTGCCGCCTGCGGGAACGCCAGTCCCTGACCGTTCGGGCGTGTCACGTCCATCACGGGCTGCGGGGAGCCGAAGCCGATCGGGACGAGCAATTTACCCGGCAGCTTTGTGAGCGTTTGCAGGTACCGCTGACCGTGCTGCACGCCGATGTCAAGGCCGAAGCAGCACGCCGTAAGATCGGCACCGAACAATGCGGCCGTGAGATACGCTATGCCTTTTTTGAAGAACAGGCCGCTCCCTGCGGAGCGAAAATTGCAACGGCTCACACCGCTTCGGACAATGCCGAAACGATACTGTTCCATCTGGTGCGGGGCAGCGGTATTACCGGCTTGAGCGGGATCCCGCCTTGTCGGGGACAGATCATTCGTCCACTGATTGAAGTGACTCGCTGCGAGGTCGAAGCATACTGCCGTGATAACGGCTTGGCGTATATGACAGACAGCACGAATCTTACGAAGGCATATAGCCGCAACCTCCTCCGTCTGGAGGTGATGCCCGTGCTCCAACAGCTTAATCCTTCGTTGGAACATACCCTCATCGGTTTGTCACAGCGGATGCGGGCGGTGGATGCCTATCTATCGCAGCAGGCCGCTGCCGCATTGGCACAGGCCCGCATCAGCGGCGGCTATGCCGTGTCTCGCCTGCAGGCGTTGCCTGAAGCGGTATGGGCGGCGGCTGTCCGCACATTGTGTGCGGAGTTGGGAGTCATTCCCGAAGCAAAGCACCTTGCACTCCTGCGAAAAATTGTGTATAATGGTGGTACAGTAGAGCTTGGCGGCGGCTGTCAGGCTGTGGCTCGTCAGGGCATTTTCCGCATCTTCCTTGTGACCTCCCAGCCGTCCGAGGATGGTTGTCCTTGGTACGGTCAGGATTCTTTAGTGATGCTGAACAAAAAATACGACCTGTTACGCATGACAATAGACGTATTTCACAACAGCGAAAAAAACAGCAAATTTTTGTTGGCGAGTGCCTTGGATTATGATACAATACCAGTAACGAGCTGTTTCCGTACCCGCCGCAGCGGTGACAGTATTACGCTGCCGTACCGCAACGTGACAAAATCCGTCCGCAAGCTGATGATCGAATGTAAAGTCCCTCGTGAGACGAGGGATCAGGTATTGCTGCTGGCTGACGGCAGTCAGGTGCTGTGGATCGAAGGCTTGGGGGCAGGACGGGCGTGTGCGATCACGGAAAAAACCGAGAACGTGTTAGTAATTGCCCCGGAGGGGACATAATAACAGAAAGGATGTTGGAAGTATGCTGCACAAGGATATTGTGGAAAAATTGATGAGCGAAGAGGAACTGGCACAGACCGTGAGTGCGATCGCTGACAAAATCAATGCCGACTATGCCGGCAAGGAGCTGATCGTGATCGGTATCCTCAAAGGAAGTGTGATGTTTCTGGCAGATTTGTTCCGACGTTTGACACTGGATACTTGCCAGTTGGATTTTATGGCAGCCTCCAGCTATGGCAGCGGCACGGTTTCTTCCGGCAAGGTCAACATCACCAAAGATGTATCCTGCAACGTGATCGGACGTAATGTGCTGATCGTAGAGGATATTTTGGACACCGGCAATACCCTGTACTCTCTGAAAGATCATTTGTTGGGCAAAGGAGCCGCTTCGGTGAAGATCTGCACGCTGTTTGATAAGCCGAGCAGAAGAAAGAAGCCCGTTACCGCCGATTACACGGGCAAAGTGATCGACGACCTGTTTATTGTTGGTTACGGTCTTGATTATAGCGAGCACTACCGCAATCTGCCGTATGTCGGGGTACTCAAGACCGAGATCTATTCCTGAGCAGCCTGTGTGCTGCCAATAACAAAGGAGTGACAAGCACTTGGAAAACAAGAAAACCATTCGCAACCTGTTGATCTATCTCGGCATTCCGATCATCCTGATCATCGTCATTTCGCTGCTCTTCACGCTCCAGCCGAAGGAAGAGTATCCGACCTCCGATATTATCTATCTGTTTCAGAACCAGAAGGTCGATGAGTATGCTTTAGATTTCGGTACGGGTGAACTTGATCTCAAGCTGAACGAGAAGTACATGGGCAAGACCGAGATCAAAACAAAGGTCGCCAGCATTGGTCTGTTCGTGGATTCTATCGAGAACTATGTAGCAGCTTACAACAAGAAGCATCCCGAGGCACCCATGAAGTACAACTGGAAGCAGGCTACGGACAATTCGTGGTGGCTGAATCTGCTGCCCAACCTCATTCTGATCGGTCTGTTGGTTGTGGTGTGGGTCGTCTTTATGCGGAAGCTGTCCGGCGGTCTGGGAGATGCCGGCAAGCAATTTGGCTTTGGCAAGGCGAAGATCAAGAACATGACGGACGAGAAACGCAAAACGACCTTTGCGGATGTGGCCGGTGCCGATGAGGAAAAGGAAGAACTGCGGGAAATCGTAGAATTTCTGAAAGACCCCAAAAAGTACAACGAACTCGGTGCCCGTATCCCGAAAGGCGTACTGTTGGTAGGTCCTCCCGGAACCGGTAAAACCTTGTTAGCCAGAGCGGTGGCCGGTGAAGCGGGTGTGCCGTTCTTCTCCATCTCCGGTTCGGATTTCGTGGAGATGTTTGTCGGTGTTGGTGCATCCCGTGTGCGTGACCTGTTTGAGCAGGCCAAAAAGAACTCCCCCTGCATCATCTTCATTGACGAAATTGATGCGGTTGGCCGTCAGCGTGGTGCCGGTCTCGGCGGCGGTCACGATGAACGTGAACAGACTTTGAACCAGTTGTTGGTCGAGATGGACGGATTCGGTGCCAATGAAGGCGTAATCATGATTGCCGCTACGAACCGTCCCGATATTCTTGATCCCGCTTTGATGCGTCCGGGTCGTTTTGACCGACAGGTCATTGTGGGACGTCCCGATATCAAGGGTCGTGAAGAGATCCTCAAGGTACACGCCAAAGGTAAGCCGCTGGCTCCTGATGTGGTATTGAAGACCGTCGCCAAATCCACTGCCGGTTTTACCGGTGCCGATCTGGAAAACCTGCTGAATGAAGCGGCGTTGCTGGCGGCTCGCAAGGATCAGAAGGCTATTACCATGCAGGAAGTCGAAGAGGCCACCATCAAGGTTGTTGTTGGTGCCGAAAAGAAGTCCCGTGTGATGTCGGACAAGGAGAAGAAGCTGACAGCTTACCACGAAGCCGGTCATGCGGTGGCCACTTACTATTGTACGACACAAGACCCCGTGCACCAGATCTCCATCATTCCCCGTGGTATGGCAGGCGGATTTACCATGTCGCTGCCGTCAGAAGATAAGTCCTACCGCTCCCGCAAGGAAATGTTGGAGGAGATCGTGGTACTGTTAGGCGGTCGTGTGGCGGAAGCCATCATTCTGGACGATATTTCGACCGGTGCCTCTAACGATATCGAACGTGCCACCAATCTGGTGTTCTCGATGATTACCAAGTATGGCATGAGCGAGAAGCTTGGACCCATCACCTACGGTTCCTCGGACGGCGAAGTCTTTCTGGGCAAAGAGTTCGGTCACAACAAGACCTACTCCGAAGAGACAGCGGCCAAGATCGACGCAGAAGTCAAGGATTATATCACAGACGGCTACGCCAAGACAGAGAAAATTCTGCGGGAACACATTGCCGAACTGCATATCGTGGCGAAGTTCCTGTTTGAGCATGAAAAAATGTCTGGTGAGCAGTTTGCTTTGGCGATGGAGGGCAAACCCATTCCCGAAGAGACAGAGATTGATACGGATGACGATGAGGGAGACTCCCTCCCTCTTGATACAGTAAAGGAAGACCGTTCTTCCGATGATAATTAACAGCGATAAGGAGTGCCATCGTGCACTCCTTATTCTGATAGATAGGGTTTCAGGTGAGAACACATGGCATTCAAAAAAATCATCGTCAAAGGTGCCCGTGAGCACAATTTGAAGAACATTGATGTGGAAATTCCCCGTGACCAATTGGTGGTGGTGACGGGACTGTCCGGTTCGGGAAAATCCTCTCTGGCGTTCGATACCCTGTATGCAGAGGGACAGCGGCGGTAT
>CACZZU010000129.1 GCA_902785765.1 uncultured Ruminococcus sp. | reverse complement strand
GCTGGCAATCGGCAAGGGTGATCCGGAGTGGAACTATTCTGCACCCCATGGAGCCGGACGCATCATGTCACGACGTGCCGCCCGCAGCAGTCTGGACATGGAGGCGTATCGTCAGGCGATGACCGGTATCTACACGACTTCCGTTAATGAGCAAACCTTGGATGAGGCACCTATGGCGTACAAATCTCTGTCGGATATAATGGATGTCATTCAGGATACAGTGGAGGTAGTGGACATATTGAAGCCAATCTACAACTTCAAGGCGGCGGAGTGATTTCCTTTGGTATTGGTGAGGGGATGTGTCTTGTTCTTTGAGTCGGAATCTATCGGGGGCAGCGGACTTTTTTGTGCGTTTTATCTGAAAGATGTTTACAAAGAGCGGGCAATATGATACAATCAGCGTAAGCAAGAGACCCTGCAGTCCTAAATTTTGATGTGGAGGGATAGTTGATGTTCGGAAAAAAGAGCAAGCAATACTATGCGATGTCTAAAGAACAGTTCGAGGAGATGAAATGCTTCTATGAGACGCTCGGCTACAGCGAAAAGCAGGTCAAGGCTCTGACGAAAAGTTGTTTTGGTGCGGAGATCAAGGTGGCGGCACAGGAAAGCTATCATGAGGACTGGACTTTTTACCGCAGGCGGGAACGGGAGAATTTGTGGGACGGTCATAATTTGTTCGGTGGTGCACTGGGCGGTGGTATGCGGGGACAAGCCAAATCCGCTCCGGGCATGGTGATGGATGAAGCCGCTCCGATGATGCAAAGCAGAATGGCTATGCCGATGGCATCGGCTCCGATGCCAATGGCAGAACCGGTCGAGGACGGTGTGTGCGAACCAATGGAAAGTGCTCCTCTGCCCTCCAGACCAGAACAGCCGAATACGGCTGAAACCCATGACACGCCCGAAAACGAAAAGCATAGTCCGTTGGATGCGTCCCAGTTGATTTTTTCGGCTAATGTCAACACCGCCTCGTGGGGGTACTTGAGAAATCGGATCGCCCGGCATAAACGGGTCGACCCGAGTTTTGTCCGCATCGAGGAAATTTTGAACTCCTATGACTATGACCTGCCGGCTCCGCCGGAAAAGGATCTGTTCGCTGTAAGTGCCGAGAGTGGAGCGTGTCCGTGGAATGAAGAAAGTGAACTGCTGCTTCTTGGCTTCAAGGGCAAGAAAGCCGATCAGGCCTGCCGTCAGAATCTGGCATTGTTGGTGGATGTTTCCGGCAGTATGGAGGACGAGTGGGTGCTGACACAGATGTCCATTGCAGCGATTATGAGTAAGCTGCAGCAAGGGGATATTGTGTCGATCATCGCTTATAGCGATGAAACGACTACCGTGGTCAAGCAACTTTCCTGCGGCAACAAGGACAAGTGTGTCGAAGCCATCTTGGCGATTGATGGTATTGGTGGATGTACCAACGGCAGCGAGGGGCTGACAAACGCCTATGAGTACCTGAAAGAAAACTTTGACGAGAACGCCAACAACCGTGTGTTCATCTTTACGGACGGCGACTTTAATTTCGGTATCACCGCCGAAGGCGGTCTCAAGAAGTTCATTGAAGACAAGCGACAGACTGGTATCTATCTGTCGATCGTTGGCTATGGCGAACGTAACTTCAAGGACAACAAGATGGAGACGATGGCTCGCAACGGTAACGGCAACTATACCTTCGTTGCCAATCCGGCGGATATTCTCGATAATCTGTGGGAAAAGCTGGTGTCCAATCTGGTGACGGTCGCCAAGAATGTCAAGATTTCGGTGGAGTTGAATCCCGCTTACGTCAAGGAGTACCGACTGATTGGCTACGATGCCCGTATATTGACCCAGCAGGAGTTCCACGATACAGAGAAAGCGGTGGACGGCATGGGTTCCGAACACAATGTGGTTGCCCTCATTGAATGGAAACGCGGCAAGGCGGAACAGCAGTACAAGAGCCGTTATGTTAGTGTGGCAGCGGAAGACAACAGCGAGGAATTCGCCTTTATTGAGGTGCACTATCAGTCTCCGGAAGGCGAGAATCTGGTTATGACACACTCCGTCACGTTGGCGGATTTGAAAGCAGCCGACAACCGCAATATGCCGGCAGCCTCTTTACTGGCCTCCTTCGGTCTGATGGTCAAGGATTCCGCATACAAGGGTAAGATGAGCGGTACGAAACTGTTGGATATGACTTCCGCTTTGCTGAAACAGCAGCATCTCGACACTCCGCCCCGTTATAGCCACCTCGACATTATCCGCAAGTTCGCTGTCGAGTGATCTGACAGCAGTTTGATCTGCTGTGTGGCGGATGCCGATGAATGAAAGCCATACGGTGGGGGAGTGTGTGGCTTCTCCGTACATAAAATAGTGGTTGATGAAGAGCTGCCCCTTTCTTTGACGGGACGTATGATACGGCAGAAAGGGGTGGCTTGTTGCATATTGATACCGCAGTGACGGTTTGCGAACGATAAGCGGGCAGAAGTGATTTGTCGAGGACAACAAATTGTGCTACAATAGGGGACAGAAGTCCAAAACACAGAGGGTAACCCCAATCGGAGGAAGAATCACATGGATCAGAAGCATGAACTGCTCAAGCAATACTTCGGTTACACGGATTTCCGTGAAGGGCAGGAAAGCATCATCAATGAACTGCTCAACGGCAGGGATGCTCTCTGCATTATGCCGACCGGTGCGGGTAAGTCAATCTGCTACCAGATACCGGCATTGATGCTGGAGGGCATCACGTTGGTGGTATCGCCGCTTATTTCGCTGATGAACGATCAGGTGAGCTTATTGACACAGGTTGGTGTGCGGGCGGCTTATCTGAACAGTTCGCTGACGTTGGGGCAGTACCATCGTGTGTTGGGCAACATCGCCAACGGTCAGTACAAGATCGTTTATGTGGCACCCGAACGGCTGATGACCGAGGAATTTTTGCGGCTGTGCCGACGTATCCATATTTCGCTGGTGGCGGTGGACGAAGCTCATTGTGTGTCGCAGTGGGGACAGGACTTTCGCCCGAGTTACCTCAAAATTCTGGAATTTATCGAGTCCCTCGATATTCGTCCAACGGTGGGAGCCTTTACAGCTACGGCAACCCAAAAGATCAGGGAGGATATTGTGGATATTCTCCGGCTTCAAGAGCCTTTCACCATCACGACTGGTTTTGACCGCCCCAATCTGTTCTTCTCCGTCATTCGGACAAAGCCTAAAAACGCCCAATTACTGAAGCTTATGGCAGAACGTAGGGAGAAGTCCGGGATCATCTACTGTGCGACCCGCAAAAAAGTGGAGCAGGTCTGTGCTTTGCTGTGTGAGAATGGCTATGCGGCGACCCGCTACCATGCGGGACTCAGCGAACAGGAGCGGCGGCAGAACCAAGCGGATTTTGTCTATGACGCCAAAAATGTTATGGTGGCGACCAATGCCTTCGGTATGGGCATCGACAAGTCGAACGTGTCCTATGTTATCCACTACAATATGCCGAAAAACATCGAAAGCTACTATCAGGAGGCCGGCCGTGCAGGCCGTGACGGCGAAGAAGCCGAGTGTATCTTGATGTACGGGGCGAGTGATGTCCATACTAATGAGCTGCTCATCACTCATTCTGCTCCCAATCCAGAACTGGAGGAAGAACGGCAGGAAGCTGTACGGCGGCTAGAGTATGACCGCTTGAAACACATGACCTTCTACTGCACCACCAACGACTGTTTGCGGGGGTTCATCCTAAAATACTTCGGGGAGAAGCCCAAAAACTACTGTGGCAAATGTGCCAACTGCCTGACACAGTACGAGACGATCGACGCAACGGTCCCTGCACAAAAAATACTGTCCTGCGTGATTCGTGCAGGACAGCGTTATGGACGCCGCATGATTGCGGATATTCTGCTCGGCAGACAAAACGAACGTCTGACGTATCTTGGACTGGACAAGCTGACGACCTATGGTATTATGAAGGATACCAGCCAGAAAGCCCTCCATGACATGATGACGTGTCTGGAAGAGGAGGGGTATCTCTTCACAACCGGAGGAGAATATCCTATCCTGAAGGTGGCTCCGTCCTGTACCGCTCTGTTGAAGGGAGAAACGACCTTTACGATCAAGGTGCCGAAGGAAAAACAATCGTCCGAAGAGAAGAAATTCCGTCGTCCTTCTAAAGCATCGGAAGAATATGCCGTCGATCAGGAACTGTTCCAACAACTGAAAGTCTTGCGGCGGGAATTGGCTGACAAGGCCCGTGTGCCGTCCTACATCATTTTCTCCAATATCACGCTCAACGATATGTGCCGAAAACGACCAACCACGGTTACAGAATTTCTGTCCGTCTCCGGTGTGGGACAGCAAAAGCTCGAACGCTACGGCGAAGACTTTATGTCGTTGATACGCCGTTATCAGGAAGAACATGGGGAAGAATGACTGCCTGTGGGAGTGTCCGCTGCCGATACCGTTATGTTGTGTCGGCGTGCGGAAGTCTTTTAATGAGGCGATCACATAGCGGATGTCCCTGTTTTTTACGGAATCCCTGCCAAGCCGGTTGAAGAAGTCGGCAGAATGTGATATAATCAGGGACAGTGAACAAAACCATAACGGAAGTGATGAACGATGCAGACAAAAATCCTGTCGGCACTGAAAGAGGCGGATGACTATCTGTCCGGAGAAGCCTTGAGCGAACAGCTCGGTATTACCCGCAGTGCCGTTTGGAAGCATATCAACAAACTCAAGAGCGAGGGCTACAACATTGATTCGGTGAGAAACCGTGGGTACAAGCTGACGGCTCTGCCCGACTTGTTAGATAGCGACCGCATCGCCAAGGCGTTGGATGGCTATACGATTGCCCGACCGCTTGTCATCCTCAAAACGGTGGATTCTACCAACGAGGAACTCAAACGGCGGGCACAGCAGGGAGCGGCGGAAGGGTTAGTCGTAGCGTCCGAGGAACAAACTGCGGGTAAAGGGCGTTTTGGGCGTCAATGGTGCGGCGGACGGGACGGCGGTCTGTATTTTTCGCTGTTGCTGCGGCCTGATCTGCCGCCTTCTGACATTGCGTCTATCACGCTGGCAGCGGGCTATGCGGTCTGTCTGGCGGTCAGAGAGTTTACCGGTCTGCCTGCCCAAATCAAGTGGCCGAATGATATTATCATCGGACGCAAAAAACTGTGCGGTATTCTGACGGAAATGGCAGCCCAAAGCGACAAGGTCGACTATGTGATCGTGGGGATCGGCATCAACGTCAACAACGAAACTTTTCCAGAGGTTATTGCGGACAAAGCCACATCTCTTGCCTTGGAAGCCGGTCATACATGGGATAGAAGTGACTTCCTGAGCTGTGTCCTGCGTATCCTCAACAAAGTGCTGTCGAATTTCTTCATCAGTCTGTCGATGGAGGACGTGGAACATTTCAACTCACTGTGTGCGACCATCGGACGGGAAGTGACCGTTCAGCGTAACGGTCAGACGATAACCGGAACAGCCGTTACTGTTTCTGCTACGGGTGAATTGATTATCCGTACATCGGAAGGGCGTGAATTGACGGTATCTTCCGGTGAGGTGACGGTTCAGGGAATTTACTGACAAAGCGATTGGGCAAGCCGCACACGGCATGGATGCCGTTTTTCCGTATGCTGTGTCAGAAACAGCGGTTGGTTTACTATAGAGTTGCCCGACCGTGTGTATGGACGGCAAAGAGAACACCCCCTTCCTCACGAGATGTCATATCCCGTGAGGAAGGGGGATTTTTGTTGCTTCGGAGAGAAAAACAGTGTGCCAGTAAGAAATGGTGCCTGCCGTGATGCAGGTTTCTTTTATCCAAAACAATAAACTGCCCCATCCTCTTCCAGTGAAGGGATAAACTGCCCCATCCTCTTCCAGTGAAGGGGATGGGGCAGGAAGGTACAGAGTAAAACAGGCGGCAGAAATACCGAATGAGCCGACAGGCGAGAGCGTTCTATACTCCCGTTGTCAATTCTTGGCGAAGTAGGCAATGTCACCCCATGCAGCGGTGTTTAAGTGATCGTCACGATAGGAGAACAGTTCTGTATCGCCATCAATGGTGATGGACACGGTGTTGTCTTCAATCATCCAGGTGCCCGAACCTAATACCTCCGTTTTGCTATCCTTGACGAGATAGGAGGAACAGGAACCGTCTGCGTTCAGTAGAATGACAAACTCGTCGGCCATGTCCGCACCGGAACGAATGACCTTCAGCTCTTCTTCGGAATACTTTGCCGTGTTGAAGGTCATCTCCCACTTACCGGCCAACTGTGCCATGCGGGAATCATCGGTTGGTGTACTGCTTTGGGTACTGGTGTCTGTGCTGACGTCCGAACTGACATCCGAACTGACGTCAATGGAACTTGCCGGGGTCGAAGATTCTTCCATAGAGCTTTCAGGCTGTGAAGACTCTTCTACGGAACTTTCCGGTTGTGATGGGGTGCTCACTTGAAGAATGTCACCCAGCTTGGTTTTGGGTTTCAGGGATGTACCGTGGGTGCCTTGGTATTCTATTGTGCCATCGGCATCATAAGTGTAGTCACCGATGGCGTCTTCGGTGAAGGTCTCTGTCAGTTCACCATAGCGGATGGCGTCCTTGACCGTCAGGTCTTCGGCATAGGAAGCTCTTTCCTTGGTGGAAGCATTGGCTGGCGGCAGTTTGGAAGCGGTCAGTCCGTGACGTTCGGCAGCAGGCAGTCCTCTGTGCAGGTGACCGGAAACAATCTCGCTGTACAGATCCTTTATCGCAGCCGACAGCAGGGACGCATTGGCACGGTGATCGACGGGGGCTGATGTGTCAGATGTGTCAGAAGTCTGGGATGGTTCGGACGGTTGAGACGGCTCGGAGGACTCCTGTGGCTGAGAGGATTCCTCCACGGAACTTTCAGGCACGGAAGACTGTGGTGTCGGTTGTGACGGAGCGGTTCTGATTTGACCGACAGTGGTCTCGAATGTCAGCGGGATGCCGGCAGCATCTTCCTTGTAATAGACCTGTGCACCGGCGTAAACGTAGTAGCCGATGGTAGCATCGGTAAAGCGATCGGAAGACTGTGCATAGGTCACGACATCGCGGATAGTCATTTCGTTGGCGGCCGCTTCACGGTCTGCCTCGGTAGCAGATGATTTGGGCAGTTTTTCGGGTGACAATCCCCGCAGTTCGTTTGAAGGTGAGTCGGCACTGATGCTGCCGTTGGTAATGCCCGCATACAAGTTCAACACCGCCATATTCATCGAGCGGGCACCGGCTCTCAATGATTCGGGATCGGTAGCAGGTGCGGGAACGTCGCTGGTGGTGCTGGTGTCACTGACCTGCGGTTCGGATGTTTGTCCCTGCGAATCGTTTTTGTTGTGGAAGAATAGAAAGTAGGTACCTACGCCGCATCCGGCGAGCACCACCGCCACAATTAAAATGATAGCAGCGACCTTGCCTGCGGAGCTTTTCTTTTTGGGCGGCTGGTAGGGCGTTGGCACTGCGTTGACGGACGAGGTATTGTAGTCATCGCCGTATTGCCCTGGATTGGTGTTGCCGATGGGTGGCACTTCCTGTGTGTTGCTGGTAGGATTGACCGATGTTTGCACCGGCTGCCGTGCTGCGGGAACGGTGGCATCAGGATCAACAGCGTGACGTACCGGAATCGTAGCGTCAGGGGCGATGGGATGCTGTACCGGAATCGTAGCGTCAGGGTCGATGGGATGCTGTACCGGAATCGTAGCGTCAGGGTCGATGGG
>CACZZU010000128.1 GCA_902785765.1 uncultured Ruminococcus sp. | reverse complement strand
CCCTTTTCATATGGAAAGTTGACAGGCACTACCATCCTTTTAAGAGCCTGTGCCAAGCTGAGGGCTGTTTGATTTTTCCCAGAACTACTTGACACGATCTCTTCGGTGTCGGATTGTTGACTTTGTTCCGAAACTGTATTATAATCGAGGTGTCAATATCGTTGCGGCAGATCAAAAAGCCCCCAACGGCTTATGGTGTCTTTTTCCATCCCCAAATGGGTGGGATAACGGACACTTGCCTGTTGTCAAGTCAGAGGACGGAAACCTTGTGACAGCAAGATCCTCCCCCTTTGAATGGCTGTGCGTAGAGGGGGATACTTGACACCGCAGGCAGCAAGGGAGTGATGGAGTGGAATTTAACAGAAAAACGATGGTGCGTATCTTTTTACTGGCGGCGTGTATTATCCTGTTCTACCTCAGCTTCAACCACATGAACTTGGTGTTCGGGTTCATTGGCTGGCTGATCGAGGTATTGACCCCCTTCATTATAGCAGGTGTGGTCATCTTTATACTGAACGTGCCGCTCAAAGTCATTGAACGCCATTTGTTTCGTCCCAAAAATGGCAAGCCGGTCAGTGCCTTGAAAGAAAAGTTCAGAAGACCGATTGCCATTGTGTTGGCTATCAGCTTCTTCCTGTTGGTGATCACTGCCTTTCTGGTCGTTATCATTCCGGAAATCGGAAGGAGTTTGAAGACCATCGCAGAGGCTATACCGGGTGTTATCAGTCGTTTACAGGAATGGCTGGCTGAAATGAGCAAGCGAGAGGACTTTTTGGGACAAGTCGCCTCACAGTTCAATATTGACTGGGATACGCTGAACAAGCAGATCGTCAGCTTCTTGCAGGACAATGGTTCAACGTTGATAAACTCGTTCGTAACGGTCATCACGACTACCTTCACCACCGTGGTCAACGTATTTCTGGGTGTGGTGCTGGCGGTGTATATCCTGGCGAAAAAGGAAATGATCTCCTCCGAGGTCAAAAAGATCGTGTACTCTATCCTGCCGATGAAAAAGGCCGACTTGGTGGTCGAGGTGGGTACACTGACGAACCAGTCCTTCTACAACAGTATTACCGGTCAGATGATCGAATGTGTTATTATTGGGCTGCTGACGGCACTCGGTATGACGATATTCGGCTTTCCCTATGCTGCTTTGGGCGGCGTGGTGGTGGCCATTATGTCGTGGGTACCAATGTTTGGTATTTTTATCGGTTCGGCGGTGGTAGCTTTGCTGCTGTTGGCTACGGCTGATCCGTGGCAGGCGTTATGGTTTATTATCTACATGGTCATTCTGCAGCAGATCGAAGGCAACTTGATTTTCCCGCGTGTGGTCGGCTCCCGTATCGGGCTTCCGCCAATCATTATGATTTCAGCTATCGTACTGTTTAGTGCCTTTTTCGGTCTAATCGGTTTGTTGGTGAGCGGTCCGGTCACCTATGTGATCTATACGCTGATTCGTCGGTTTGTCTATCGCCGGATCAAGGAGAAAAACATCCCCGCCTACAAGTACGAGGTACACTACGATTCCAAAGAAGATGACAAGCATCTGCAAGAACTGGAGCATCAACTGGAGGATATGGCACACTATGGCGAAACTGCTGCTGTGGTCGATACAGCAGTATCTTCGCCGGACACAGATGGCACATTGACGCAGAAAGTCACGGACGAAGCGGATTTGTCGACCGAAACAGCATCGGTGCGTACTGTAACAAAACCACTTCCCCAAAGCCATGCCCGCTATCGGCGTTCTAAAAAACGCCGCTGATTGGGAGCAGTATGCCCCGCTGGTGTTTTGATATTGGGCGATAATAATGTACAGGTGTCTGATATGCCCCCGCCCACCCATTTCGTATGAAATAGGTGGGCGGGGGTTCTTGTTTTGGCGGTTATTGTACCGATTAGAAAATACGCTTCCTCGCTGTATCATGGAGCCGCCGCAATATGTGGCGGCGATGCCGCTTTTGTGGAACAATCTTTTCAGAATAGCTGAAAATTTGAAAAAAACGGTTGTGTTTTTGTGGAGAAGTATGGTACAATGAAAAAGATAATAAGCAATCATAATGGGGGGATCAGGTTGCGTGTTTTCAAACGATTATTCAGTATTCTGGCTGCGGTAGCAGCCATCACAGGAGGAATGATTACGGTGAATGCAGACAGAGATAACGAAACAGCCACAACGGTATTGGCACATGAATTGGATGCACAGGCCTATAACGGCAGTGATTTGGGAGCGGTCTATACGCCAACTGCCACCACCTTCAAGGTATGGGCACCGACCGCATCACGAGTGGCTGTCCGATTGTATACGACCGGCAGCAGTGAGGAAGCAGGGGCACAGGAACTGTCAACCACACCTATGCTGAAGGGGGAGAATGGCGTTTGGAGTGTGACAGTCAACGGCAACCAGAAGAACCGGTACTATACCTATCAGGTTACGGTGAACGGCATCACGCGTGAGACAGCCGATATTTATGCCAAAGCGGCCGGTGTCAACGGCAACCGCAGTATGGTAGTGGATCTGAAAAGTACCGATCCGGTCGGTTGGGACAAAGACGAACACGTCTTGTATGATGATCCGACGGATGCGGTTGTGTGGGAAGTGCATATCAAGGACTTTTCCAGCAGTGCGGTGTCTGGTATTTCGGCAAAATATAAGGGTAAGTACCTTGCCTTTACCGAGAACGGCACGACCCTCAATGACGAGGGAACGTATGCTACCTGTATTGACTACCTCAAAAAGTTGGGGATCACGCACGTTCAACTGTTGCCGGTGTATGACTATGCTACGGTGGATGAACGGAACATCGACTCCGATGAGTTCAACTGGGGTTATGACCCCAAAAATTACAATGTACCGGAGGGCTCGTATTCGACCGATCCCTACGATGGCAATGTGCGGATACGAGAGTTCAAACAGATGATTCAAGCTCTGCATCAGGCAGGGATCGGTGTCATTATGGATGTGGTGTATAACCATACCTTTACCGCAGAAGGCGGTTGGTTTGAGATGACTGTGCCGGGTTATTACTATCGTCTGCGGGCGGATGGTTCGTTCAGCGATGGTTCCGGCTGTGGAAATGAAACGGCCAGCGACCATTTGATGTACCGCAAGTATATGATCGATTCGATCCTGCATTGGACGAACGAGTACCATATTGATGGATTCCGTTTCGACCTGATGGGCGTACATGATGTCGATACCATGAATGCCATCCGCCAAGCTCTCGATACGCAGGTCAAGGACGGCCGCAAAATCATTATGTACGGCGAACCATGGACGGGCGGCGATCTGTCGACCAAGGCGACCACCGCCAACAAGGATCATCTGCGGCTGCTGAATGAACGGGTCGGTGCTTTCAATGACGAGTTCCGTGATGCGGTCAAGGGACACGTTTTCAATGCGTTGGAACAAGGGTTCGTACAGAGCGGCGGCAGCCGTGGCAGTTTGAAGGCGGGTATCGGAGCCAATACGGTACAGAATATCCGGTACAACCAGCCCTCGCAGACCGTTTCTTACATTTCGGCACACGATAACTTTACCCTGTACGACAAGCTGGTGCTGTCAGTCAAGAATGATGGCAGCTATATGGTGCGGGATGAATCACTGGTGGAAATGAATAAACTGGCGGCAGCGTTGGTGCTGACCTCACAGGGAATCAGCTTCATGCAGGCGGGAGAAGAGTTTGCCCGCACCAAACAGGGTGACGAAAACAGCTATGTTTCGCCGACCTCCCTGAACCAGTTGGATTGGCAGCGTGCAGCCGATTACGCCGATCTCGTTTCGTATTACAGCGGTTTGATCGAGCTGCGGAAGCACTTCAAACCCTTCCGTGATGCGACCACCACTTCTGCTCAACGGATGCGGTTTGCCGATGATACCGAAGGCGTGGTGGCATATACGTTAGATAATGTCCTGACAAGCGGCAAAGAATGGTCACAGGCAGCAGTGCTGTTCAATGCCTCCCAAGAAGACAAGACTGTCACGCTGACAGCATCCGTTGGTCAAAAACTGCCCGATACATGGACAGTGGTGGTCAACAAAACCGAAGCGGGTGTGCGTTCACTGGGTACGGTGAGCGGCTCCACTGTAACGGTGCCGCCGTGCAGTGCCATGGTGTTGGTCGACAAAACCAGCTTCGACAAGGCGGCAATCACTTCCGAAGATTGTGTGGTGCGGGCGGAATATCGTGACAGCGACAGCGGCGAACTGCTGGATGGACGCAGCTATAAAGGTGTTGCCGGCACAGCTTATCTCACGACAGAAAACAAGGCATTGGCTGTGGGCTATGATCTTGACCGTGTTGAGGGCAAGGTGAGTGGACAGTTTACCAAAGAACCGCAGACCGTTACCTACTATTACAAAAAATTCAACGGTCAGCTCGTGAACCTGACCGTTAACTATCTGAAGGAAGGGAACCCCCTGCTGAACAGCAGTGAAACGGTTGTGGCTCCCAGTGTGACGCTGACGGTGCGGGAAGGAGAAGACTATTCTGCCATGCTCCGTCAAGTGGACGGCATGACGGTGGACCTCGACAAGTTCCCGCCGAATGCAGCAGGACAAGCCGAAAAGGAAGACATCACGGTCAACTACTACTATGTAGACACCCCCAAGACCGCTCTCGTTCTGCACTATTATAATGTTAAGGGATGGGAGAAAGTCGGCGTGGTCGTGTACAGGGGAGAAGGCGATGACCGCAAAGTGTACACCGCCGTCAACGGCGATGTCATGCAGCCCGACAAGACCTTGGGAGCCGATTGGTATACCCTTACGCTGTCGGACATTGGTTCGCTGTCGGATGTGTATGCTGTCTTTAGCGATACCAAGGGACAGCAGGATGACCATTTCAGTGAAAAAGGCTGTTCTGTCAGCCGAGAGGTCTGGATCGAAGGCTCACAGGTCACCGGTACCGGTACCGTCAATGTCATCTATCTGACGCAGAAAGGCAAGGTACTGAAAACGGTCGTACAGACCGGTAAGGTCGGTACGGACTACACCACGAAGCAGGAGACGTTTGACGGTGTACAGTTGACAGCGATGACGGCCAATACGACCGGCAGCTTTGGGGCGATACCTGTCTACGTCATTTACAGCTATGACGAACCGGTTCCCGAAAAACGTGAGACCAACGTCCTGCCCATCATATTAGCCGTGACAGCCGCCGGTGCGTTGCTGTTGTCAGCCGCCCTGTTTTTTGGCTATCGGCAGAAAAAGAAGCACCTGATCCGTTGAGCGGCATTTCGTTTTTTCAAGTCCCTCTGTCAGCTACGCTGGCAGGGGGACTTTTGGGTGGGTTCGTTTTCGGAAAACTTCTTCTTCGGGATAGAAGCTGCCGTTTACACATTATTCATTGAGCCGCTGCGTTTTGCGGCGGCGTTTTAGTCCCCAAATCGTACATAATTCCGGCTCATCTGATAAGCGGACGGACAAACCGGTGCTTTGCCGCAGCAGGGCGGCTAATCCACCGATGCGGGCGGCACCGCCTGTCAGCAGCAGACCGTCTGTGTGAATATCCGCCATCAATTCGGGCGGCGTTGCTTCCAATAGGTCACGCAGACACTTCAAAATGGCCGCAGCGGTAGATTGCAGCGGTTCGACCAGTTCATCTGACCGCACCACGACTTCTGATGGCAGACCGGTCAACAGACTTTTCCCCCGCACCGTACAGCTCTCGTCACACACGCCCGCTTGTACGCATCCGATACGGTGTTTGAGGCTTTCGGCGGTACGCTGTCCGATAAGCAGATGGTGCTGCTGCCGGATATACTGGAGGATGGCATCGTCCATAGTACGTCCGGCGTACTTTGTCGAGCGGGATACCGCTGTACCGTTCAGGGAAATGACGGCCATATCGGTGGTACCGCCGCCTACATCCACTACCAATACACCGTGGGATTTGGCTGCCGCCAAAGGGGCTTCGACCGTTTGCACCTGACGGACACCCATTCCGCTGACTACCTGCACAACGGCACGTTTTTCTACATCCGTCATGCGGCTTGGTACACATACCGCCATACGCGGCATCCGGATACGGGACGAAACCACCTTCTTCAGCATCGTGTCCAGCATCGCTTCTGTCAGGTCAAAGTGGGCGATGACACCGCCTTGCAGCGGATAGACCGCTTCTAAAGAGGGGGGTGTCCGTCCCAGCATACGATATGCCTCCTGTCCGACGGCTACGACCGTTTCGCTGCGTTTGTGTACGGTAATGACGGACGGTTCATCGGTTACGATGCCCTTTTGCGGCAATAAGATCCTCGTGCGGGAAGTACCCAGGTCAATGGCTACATCTATCGCCATCGTACACGCTCCTTTCATGCGTTGTCACCCACCATGATAACACATCCCGCAGGCGTATCTTGCCGTATGCCGTCAGACGATGCCCGCGGCGTGATTTTTTGGTACCCTTTCCAAGAAAAGGTTGCTTTTGGCAAAAGGTTGTGGTACCCTTGTGGTAGGAACAATCGGCGAACACCGCCGACACGGACAAAACAAAACAGAGGAGGTATTCACTGTGGGAAAGAAATTCAAAAAAGTGTGTGCAGCGGTCTTGTCGGGCATCATGACGCTGACGGGTGCCGTTTGGCTGCCGGTGACGGCAGCGGCTTCGGACAAAGACCCGCTGATAGCAGAGGTGCCGTCTAAACTGTACAGCATCAAGATCGCAGATACCAACGACTACATCACGGCAGTGCAGAACACCACCACCGATCAGGAGGAAATACAGGGTGTCATCAAGGCGGTACACGACTATGTACCTGCTGTGGACAACAGCCAAGACCCCTATTTCCCGAAGGTAGGCAACCAAGGCGGCATCAATGCTTGTGGGGCGTGGTCGGCGGTGTACTACCAGTTCACCCACGAGATGAACCGTGCCCTTAAACGTCCCACAACACCCGAAAACACCTTCCAGCCGCTTTTTGTCTATAACCTGATCGTCAGCGGTAACAACGGCGGCACCTATGCCCCCGATCTCTATGAGTTCCTTTCCTACACCGGCTGTGCCACTTACGAAAGTGTGCCGGATGTGCTCGATTACAAGACATGGAATGCCGAAAGCAGCATCTGGGAAGAAGCCAACCGCTACCGCATCGACAGCTATATGTACTTCGACAACATGGGCTACAAAAATTCCCGTGTCACGTCCGTAACAGATGAGGACATTGAACCGCTGAAGGCCATGATCCGCAGCGGGCATATCGTGTCCTTTGCGGGCTATATCTTCTCGTGGAAATTCGGCACCCTCAAGGCCGCCGCTGACAAGTCCATCAACAAAAACGTGGCAGGTCAGTCAGTTGTCACGGCCTGTATCGGTAAGGACGGCTCCCATGGTATGGTCATCGTGGGTTACGATGATACGATCTGGACAGACCTTAACGGCAATAACAAGGTGGACGAGGGTGAGATGGGTGCTTTCAAGGTCGTTAACTCGTGGGATACCACATGGAAGAACGATGGTTTTGTGTGGGTAGCTTATGATTCCCTGAATCAGCAGTCCGTGGTGAGCGGCGTGCAGAATGAAACAGGCCGTACCCCTTCTATGGAACGCTTCCTGAAGTGTAATATCGACCCCAATACGACTTCTTCTGGGCTGTCGTTTGTCTATACTGTCAATACGGATAACCGCACGGACAACTACATCGAAATCACGGCGACCCGTTCATCAGACGGCATGAAGTATATCCGCCGCACGGCTCCGTACTTTCGCATTCCCGACCAGAGCGGCGGTAAACCGATGAACTACAACGGAAAAGACGGGGCAGGGGACGGTACGATGATCGTTGACCTTGATAACATCGTTCCGGGAGTGACTTCCGATACGTTCCATGACTATGCGTGGTCATTCCGCTTTGTGGATGACGGCGGCGATACCACCCCTCTGACCGTGAAGGACGCTTTTATTGCAGACAGCAGCACACAAGCCGTTTACCGGATGGATACCGCCATGCCCTTTGAAGTAAACGGCAGTGAACGGCTCGTGAACGTGAAGCCTTACTACCGGTTTTCCCGTGTGGCTGTTTCCCCGAAGAACAATATCACGGTGGGAACGGAAATGAAGCTGGTCGCCTATGCTGAAAATGAGGTACGGATGACCGACCCCATCAAGTACCATCTGGTCATCAGCAAAAACGGCAAGGCGGTGTATACCAAAACCTTTAAGGCTGCGGTCGTTGACCGTGAGAAAAGAACGGCTTCCGGCAGTGTGAAGTGGACACCCACGGCTTCCGGTTCGTATGTTGCGACTGTTACCGCCACAGACGGCAGTGGGGCAGCGGCGGTACGTTCGGTTGGTTTCAAGGTCTATCCCAAAGGGTTGACGGTTCGTGCCGTTGCCTTCGACAAGGGCAACCATGTTGGCAACTATGAGCAGGTGCGTATTACACCGACTGTTACAGGCGGTGTGGCTCCGTACACCTATTCGTACTATTACATCAAGGGCGGCAAAACTTACAAGATCGTAGAAGACTCAAAGAGCAGCTACAAGACCAAGTCTTTCGGAGCCAATACCGGTACCTATCAAATCATGGTCAAGGTGAAGGATGCCGCCGGTACGGTGGCGACAATGACCAAGAGTCTGGTGGTGGAACGTACCCGCATTACCCGCTTTGAATACAGCAGTGATGCAGTGGAAAAGGGCGGGTATGTGTACATCAACGGGCGTGTCAAGAATGCCGCTTCTGTGCTTAAAGACAGTGACTTTGTATATACCATCACCAAAGACGGCAAGGAGACCAAACTCACGACCCGTTCCGACCGCAGAACTTTGTGGTACCCGAAGGAAAACGGCAGCTACGCCATCCGTCTGACCGTCAGCTATAACGGCAAGGTCATCGCCACCGCCGAAGATACTTATACCGTTGGTTCCGGTGATGCCTATGCCGGTATGCAGAAGATCAATGTCAACGTCATCACCTATGTCTGCAACGAAGGAAAAGAAGAGGACTTCACCATCCACTACTGGGGCGGCAAAACAGGTGCTATCGGGGACGAAAAGTGTGTGCCGCTGTCTAAAACCGTGACCAAGAATGTAGGCTTCTGGAGCAGTGCACAGACTTTCAGGCAGTATGTCGCCTACATTCCCGAAGATGCCACAGGCTTTAAGTTCCATATCGGCGACAGATGGTTCGGCGATGACGGTGTGACCGCTTCCCAAAATACTGTCTACGTCTTCAACTACGACTACGATCGTTGTCTTTATACAAAAGAGTAATCGAAATGCCGGTCGTCACAAAAGTAAATATCCTGTTGGGCGGGTGCACGATTTTATCGTGTGCCCGCCTTTTTGGCGTACAAAATTTTGGTACTTTTGCGATATTGACACGATTGTATCCCGTGTTGTAAAATATTGGCAGAGACGTGTGAACAACGCACGCCGTGTTGTCATGCACGCAGCAGGAAGAGAAGGGCTTCCTGCGGTGTACATGATTGTCCGTCCATCAACCAAAGACTGTTTTTCAACAGAAAGGGGTTCTGCGTATGAAAAAACGAATCAAAGCATTGTTGGCGGGTCTGCTGACCGCCGCTGTGGCTGTCGGCATGGTGCCGATGACGGCCCTGTCTGTCGATGCCACGACCGAGACTGCCGACCAAACGGTAGAGGAAGTGGTGCTCGATGCCGCCGCCGCTCTGCCGTCCAAGTGGGACAACAGCACCAATGAGAATGCAAAGTACCTTCCGCCGGTAAAAAGTCAGGGAGCTTTTGGCAGTTGTGCGTTTTGGTCGACTGTTTACTATCAGTTCACCTATATGATGAACAAAGCAAGAGGCGTGGCTACGACAGAGGACAACACCTATTCTCCGAACTTTATTCACAACCTCACCAATGGCGGAACCTACGGCGGCGCTTCCGCGCCGGCTACCAGCTACAAACTGCTGGCAGCACAGGGTGCTCCCACGATCAAGGATGTACCGCTCACGGGTTCAACGATCCCTGCTACCAATTACACAAGCTGGCATGCGGAGGAGGGTATCTGGGAACATGCCATGCAGAACAGACTGAAAGACTATGTCGTTTACGCCTATGGCTCTGTTCAGCATCCCATCTACGACTTTGACACGATGACCGTCATTCCCGCCAACGCCACCATTTCCGACCCGAAGGATGAAAACCTCGATGCCGTCAAGACGGCTATCAGCAACGGAGAAGTCCTCACCTTTAGCAGTGCTATTCTAGGCTGGCGGTACACTAATCTCAAGACCCCCGGTGCCGCCGATAACCCGAACGGGTACACCATTGACACCCGTTTCTCCGGCGAACAAGCTGTTTATGCCGCAGGTTCCAACATTCTCATAGCAGATTATCTGGTTAGTGCTACCGGACATGAGATGACCATTGTTGGCTATAACGATGAGATCTGGGTAGACATCAACGACAATAACACCGTTGACAAGGGCGAGATGGGTGCCTTCAAAATCGTCAACTCATGGGGCGATGATTGGGGCAACGATGGCTTCATGTGGATCGCCTATGATGCTATCAATCAGACATCTTCTGTCAGCAACGCTCCGACAGTAGAAAAAAGAGCTCCCGCTATCCATGGCGTGGGCGGTATGGTTGTCAGCGGAAAACAGGACGACAGCTCCGATGTGTATCTGTCCTATACCCTCAATGCACCCCGCCGTACTGAAGTCCGACTGACCGTCATTGCCAAAGACCAGTCCGGCAAAACCGTCAAGGAATTCAAGGTGACTCCTTATGAGACGCTGAACTTTTATGAACACAAGGACTTTTCTTACAACGGACATGAAGGACGGTATGAGGACGGCATCATGGCGTTTGACCTGAATAATGTGGTTGCCGACATTACCTCCGAGACCCTTGGCAATTATGCTTGGTCTGTCAAGGTCGAAGATCAGGATGAAGACCTCTATACCCTGAACGTCAAGGACATCAAGATCGTTGACAAAAAGTCGGGCAAGACCTACCCGATGGACAGTGCGTCCTTCTCGCTGAACGGCAGCACCAAGACCGTCAGCATTCCTGTCAGCGGTGTTACTCCCGACCCAACACCCGACCCCGACCCAACACCCGGAAACCAAGTCACCATCTACTACAAGGGCTACTCTACCCCGTACATTCACTACCGTGCGGGTGCCGGTACATGGACGACCGCACCCGGTGTTGCCATGACCAAGACCAGCGAGGTCAGCGGCTATACCCATAAGTACACCATCGACCTCGGCAAAGAAACCTATGCCGAAGTGTGCTTCAACGATGGCAACAACAACTGGGACAGCCAGAACGGTGCCAACTATAAGTTCAACACCGGCACCTATACCTTCTCGAACGGCACT
>CACZZU010000127.1 GCA_902785765.1 uncultured Ruminococcus sp. | reverse complement strand
TGGGGTTCTACCACTGAACTACACCCGCATGTCAGCGACATGAAATATATTATCATAAGATTGAACGATTGTCAAGCGTTTTTTGTTAATTTTATAGAAAAATAAATCGCAGAAGGTGTTCTGCGGATTTTTCGGAGTGTATTTTAAGAAGCTGTCGGGAATCTTACCTATAGCAATCCAAAATAATAACATCAGAATTTCGGTGTTTATGGCAGAGCATATTCAAGGTTTCTATGACGGGTGCAGGGACTGCGTCCCTGCCGAGGGTTACAAGGGGAGAGAAGCCCCTTGGCAGGGTTTGGGACAGCGTCCCAACATTTATTGCACTTATTCAGTTGGATTGCTATGATCGTCTGGAATGAATGGGGGAAGTGCGTCTCTATCAGATGATGTAGGATGTTTGTGTGTCACCGTGGTCACTGTGAGGGGCGATAGTACCCTGACAAAGGTGTGTCCTTAACGTGTGGAGCGTGTGAGGATTGTATCATGCGAAAAGGAGGAACAGACTGGAAAGTGTTTGGATGGATGCACCAATGAACGGGGGACAGACTGGTGGTGCAGGATAGAAAGAACGGTGTCTGATTTTTGTGTGGTATGACAAATACGGGAAGCACCGGTTGTGCAGTACGACAAAGTTGGGAAAAAGAGGGGATAACATATTGACACGGTGTCAAAATGGTGGTAAGATATGGATAATGACACGATGTCAGAATATAAACAAGGGGGTGAAACCATGCCAAAGGGTTCTCCGGAGCTGACAGCGACCCGTAAAGAAGAGATCGTGAACGCCTGTGAACAGCTTTATCAGACCATGAGCTTCAAGGACATTACGCTCAAAGAGATTGGTGCTGTCACCTCCTTTACCCGCACGTCCATCTACAACTACTTTGACACCAAAGAGGAAATCTTTCTTGCCCTGATGCAGCGAGAGTATGAGCGGTGGACAGCGGAGATGGAACAGTTGGCGGAAGACAACGATACCATGACTGCCGAAACATTTGCGGCGGTTTTGGGCGGTTCACTGGAAAAGCACGAACAGCTTTTGAAGCTGCTGGCGATGAACCACTATGATATGGAAGCCAATTCCCGACCGGAACGGCTGACGGAATTTAAGGTGGCCTATGGTGCTTCGCTGGAAGCGGTTAGAAGGTGTGTGCAGAAGTTTTTTCCCGATCGGAACGCCGAACACTTTTTGTTCGTGTTCTTTCCGTTCCTGTTTGGGGTATATCCTTATGCAGTGGCCACTGAAAAGCAGCTCCGTGCTATGGAGGAAGCCAACCTTTCCTTCCGGATGCACAGCATCTATGAGCTTATCTATTCCTGTGTTTGCCAGTTGTTAGGAGGAGCAGCATGAAGTATACGAAACTAGGCAGCAGCGACCTGACGGTCTCCCGTATCTGCATGGGCTGTATGGGTTTTGGCGATGCCGCCAACGGTCAGCACTCTTGGACAGTCGACGAAGCCCATACCAGAGAGATCGTCCAGCGTGGATTGGCACTGGGTGTTAATTTCTACGATACGGCGATCGCCTATCAGTCCGGTACCAGCGAACAATACCTTGGCCGAGCTTTGCGGGATTTTGCCAAACGGGACGAGGTGGTGGTTGCCACGAAATTTTTGCCGAGAACGGCAGAAGAAATCGCCGCTGGTATCACCGGACAGCAGCACATTGAACGGATGCTGAACAAGAGCCTGCAAAACCTTGGGATGGACTATGTCGATCTCTACATTTATCATATATGGGACTGGAACACGCCCATTGAGGATATTCTGGAAGGGCTGCACAAGGTTGTCAAAGCGGGCAAGGCTCGGTATATCGGCATCTCCAACTGCTACGCATGGCAGTTGGCGAAGGCGAATGCGTTGGCAGAGAAAGAGGACTATCCGATGTTTGTCAGCGTGCAGGGGCACTACAATCTGATCTTCCGGGAAGAAGAACGGGAAATGGCACTGTTGTGTGAAGAAGACAACATCGCCATGACGCCGTATAGTGCTTTAGCGAGTGGTCGATTGTCCAGACAGCCGGGGGCAACTTCACGACGAGCCGAAGAGGATACCTACGCCAAGTTCAAGTATGATGCGACCAAAGAGCAGGACGAAGTCATTATCCGCCGTGTAGCAGAATTGGCAGCACAACGGGGCGTGTCGATGACAGAAATTTCGTTGGCGTGGCTGCTGACAAAGGTCACATCTCCGGTGGTGGGTGCGACCAAGCGGCACCACATTGAAGGAGCTGCTCAAGCGGTGGAATTGACGCTCACAGAGGAGGAAGTCGCCTATCTGGAGGAACCGTATGTACCGCACGCACTGGCCGGTGTGATGGCACAAAGCCGACCGGCCAACAAACATGACAAACACGTCTGGTCAACAGGCAGTCAGAAAATATGAGGAGGAAACGACAATGACAAACTTACCCAAAATCGCACTGGGTGCATGGGCATGGGGCAACGATGGCACGTTCGGCGGACGTCTGACGGCAGAGACCCTCCGCCCGATCTTTGACAAGGCCATGGAAAATGGTCTGAACCTCTGGGATACTGCCTATGCTTATGGCATGGGTACCTCCGAGAAGGTTCTGGCAGACTTTTTGAAAGATCTGCCGCGGGACAGTTATCTGGTATCGGATAAGTTCACACCCCAGTGTGCGAATACGGCATCACCTACTGCGATGAAGGACATGATCGAGCAGCAACTTGCCCTGATGGCACTGGATCGCTTTGACATCTATTGGATCCATAACGTATGGGATGCCCCCAAGTGGACAGAGGAACTGGCCAGATACTTTGAAGGCAAAGAGCAGGTACCCATGCTGGGCGTATCGAATCACGATCTTGCGGAGATCAAACAGGCGTCCGAGATTTTGCAGGCACACGGACTGAAGCTGTCGGCAGTGCAGAATCATTATAGCCTGCTTAACCGCTCCTCTGAAACGTCTGGTATTCTTGCGTACTGTCAGGAGAACGACATCACGTTCTTCTCGTACATGGTACTGGAGCAGGGAGCTTTGTCCGGTCAGTATGATACCGCACACCCGATGCCGGCCGGTTCCGCACGAGCCGAAAGCTACAATCCCTTCCTTGATCAGTTGGAGATCATGAACAAGGCACTCCGCAAAGTGGCGGACAAGTACGGTGTCGGCGTGGCACAGATACCGGTCGCATGGGCGATCGCCAAGGGCACCCTGCCCATTATCGGTGTCACAAAGGTGCGTCATGTAGAGGATGCGGTCAAGGCGGCGAACGTCACGCTGACAGCGGAAGAGGTGGGAGAACTGGAGCGTGTCGCAGACAGTCTCCACCTGAACGTGATACGTTTCTGGGAGAAAGAAATGAAGTAAGACCGTAAGACGATGAAGGGAGAGCACAAACGATGAGCGAAAAGATTGTACAGACAGCAGGGAGAGAGCAGTTGGGGCGTTTTTCCCCCATGTTTGCTCACCTGAATGACGATGTGTTGTTTGGAGAAGTATGGAACGAGCAGGCAATCGACGTGAAGACCAAGTGTCTTGTCACAGTCGTATCCCTGATGGCTTCGGGCATTACGGACAGTTCCCTGTCTTATCACTTACAGAACGCCAAGGCACACGGCGTTACCAAAGAAGAGATCGCTGCGGTCATTACTCATGCGACCATGTATGTTGGTTGGCCGAAGGGATGGGCTGTGTTCCGTCTGGCGAAAGAAATCTGGAATGAGGAGGTGCCCGCTCTCACCGACAAAGACCGGCACCAAGCCGCTATTTTCTTCCCCATTGGGGAGCCGAACCCTTACGGCGATTATTTTGTGGGACAAAGTTATCTGGCACTGGTCTCCGGAGAACAGATTCCGATTTTCAATGTGACGTTTGAGCCGTCCTGCCGCAACCATTGGCATATCCACCACGCGAAAAACGGCGGCGGACAGATGTTGATCGGTGTCGGCGGCAGAGGGTATTATCAGGAATGGGGCAAGGCACCCGTAGAGATCACAGCAGGTACCGTCATTCATATTCCCGCCGAAGTGAAGCATTGGCATGGCGCCGCACCGGATAGTTGGTTCTCCCATCTTGCTGTCGAAATTCCGGGAGAAGAAGGACGCACAGAATGGTGTGAAGCCGTATCCGATGCGGAGTACGGTCAATGTCAGTGAACAGGGGGCGTTGATGTGAAACAATGGGTTCTTACGGTATGGATGACAGTGTGCCTGTTGTGTCTGGCGGCTTGTGCCGGTACGTCCGGTCAGAATCCTGTCCCTTCCGGTGAGCAGGCTCCTTCTTCCACGGTGACATCGGCTGCCGGCGAAACATCTCAGGCACCATCCGATGAGCCGTCTGTGATCACGTCGGACAGCAGTGAAGACGATCGTGCACCGGCATCCACACCGATTACGCCGGAATCACCCGAACCCTCGTCCGGCAATACCAGAGACACCGTTGTGGTATATTTTTCCGCCACCGGCACGACCAAAGGAGTCGCTGAACGGATTGCCTCGGTAACGAATGCCGATCTTTTCGAGATCGTACCTGTCCAGCCGTACAGTGCGGCTGACCTTGATTGGAACGACCCCAACAGCCGTACAAGTCTCGAAACGAATGACCCGTCTGTCCGTCCGGCCATTGCCAATGGTACGGTTCGTCTGGAAAACTATACTACCGTCTACCTTGGTTATCCCATCTGGTGGGGCGATGCTCCTCGTATCATGAGCACCTTTGTCGAAACCCACCGCTTTGATGGGATGACAGTTATCCCGTTCTGCACCTCCGGCGGCAGCGGCATCGGCAGAAGCGGCAGCAATCTGGCCTCTCAAGCGGGCAGCGGTCATTGGCTCGGCGGCGACCGACTTCGTGACAGTATCAGTGAGGACGAGATACAAAACTGGGTCAACAGCCTGCACTAAAAGGAGGGGACTGCCATGAAGCCCAAGACAGAACACCGCATCAAACGCATCGTGGACATTGCCATGACAGTCCTGCTGCTGTTTTTGATGGCCTATCAGGTCACCGGTGAGATGCTGCATGAATGGTGCGGCATCGGCATGATGGTGCTGCTGATCGTCCATCATCTCCTCAACCGCAAATGGTATGCGGCTCTCTTCAAGGGCAAATACACGCCCTACCGTATCACTGTGACGGTTGTCAACACCCTTTTGCTTGTTTCCATCGCTGTGACGGCGTTCAGCGGTATGGCGATGAGCGGTCACGCCGTCCCATTTATGTACGGTATCATGCGTGTGATGACGGCACGAACATGGCATTTGGGACTGTCCCATTGGTCGTTTATCCTGATGGGGGTGCACCTTGGTCTGCACATTGGCATGATGACAGCGAAATGCGGTGCGAAGGGCAGGTGGGTATTCCGTCTGGTGCTCGCCGGTGCAGGTGGTGTCGGTCTGTGGCTGTTCCTGAAAAGCAACGTCATCGACTATTTACTCTTCCACACCCACTTTGCTTTTCTGGACTACGACAAAGCGGCATGGCTGGTTTTGCTGGAACAGCTTGCGGTTCTGCTGTTCTGGGTGTTGGCAGGTTACACCCTTGCGGAACTGACGCAAAGAGGGAAGCGGGATCGCCATTTCCTCCAGCCGCTTGTCTGGTTGGGCGGTGCGGTCATACTGGGAACGGTACTGTATTTTGCTGTGAGCGGCAAAACCGGAACTGGTGGGAGTCCTTCCGCCTGGCAGACAACACCGTCCGCGTCCGCCAACCGTGTTCTGGGTACCGCCGCAAGCGATGCCTCGTCACCCCAGCGTGCTGTTTCCACATCGCAGAGCAGTGTCTTATCGGCAGGTGAATCTTCGGCACCGCAGAACACTCGTGTGGTACCGCTGGCACGGAGGTTGATCCTGTCTTGGCTGCGTCCTTTGTGATCGGAGCAGGGCTGTCGGTACACGGTTCCGTGGGTTCTGACGGCGGTCTCTTGGCAGGCAATATTGCCTTACAGCTGAAGGAGGGTGCCACATGAAGATTGTGGTTCTGATGGGAAGTCCCAACCGAAACGGTTCCACCGCGATGCTGACCGAGCAGTTCTGCAAGGGGGCAGAAGGCAGCGGTCATACCGTTGAGGTGCTGGCCGTATGTGACATGAATATCCTCCCCTGTACCTGTTGTGTGGCCTGCCGCTATGAAGGCAACTGCGTTCAGCGGGGCGACGCCCATGTGGCGTGCCGTGCCTTGCTGGCCAGCGGTATGGTCGTATGGGCGGTGCCACTGCTTGGTTTGTCGGCACAGCTCAAGGTGGTCATTGACCGTTTCTGTTCCTACAACCGCAGTCAACCGCAGTCTGCATCGCCGCCATCCCTTTATCCTCTGCGTTGCTGGCGGTTGCGTGGAACGCCGATGACTGGACGTTTGATGCCCTG
>CACZZU010000126.1 GCA_902785765.1 uncultured Ruminococcus sp. | reverse complement strand
CTCCGTATCGTACCATCCAACGTGAGCATCAGCTTGGTGCGTCCTGCCCCTTCGATACTGGACACCATGTTGCCCAGTTCCTGTGTGAGCCGTTCCCGATAGCTTTCGACATCCTCCCATACACCGCTTTCCGCTGCCGTTTCATCAGACGAGGACGTGCTGTTCTGCGAACGGAACAGGGACGACACAAAAATCAAAGCCACGCCTGCCAATCCCAGAATGACGATCAGCTTCAGCCATCCCTCACGACTGCGAAAACCGGCCAGTATGCCTTCCGGCTGTTGTTTGGTTTCTTCGTCCATCGTGTCCCCTCTTTCCTGTTATCCTTCGACGATCACGGTACGGCACTCGATCCCCAATTCCTCACGCACCCATCGGCTTACTTCACGGCTGTGAGGTGCTTCCGCAGACGGCAGCATGACCTCTGCTGTTATCATAGATATGCAGTTGTCCTCGTCAATATCCGTCTGCACCGTGATTTCAGCGGCAGAAATGCCATGTTCCAGAAGGGTTTTGTCCACAAGAGCGGCCACCGACTGTTCGACATAGGCTTGCCGCTGTTTCATCATCCGTAAACCGCTGTCGGGCAGGGCTTCTTCTTGATACTGTTCCCACGGAATATCCTGTACACCTGTCCGAACAGCACCACCCAACGGCAGGATGACTGCCGACAGCAAGAAACTGCCCAGGACGAACCGCACGGTCTTTTCCAGTGCCGTATCCGACAACAGCATCTCGACAATGCACACCACTACCGCACACAACGAGACACCCATCGCCCACTGATACACGCCCTCCATGTTCCTCTTCCTTTCCATCCGTCGAGATACCTTCATCGTCATCTCACAGCACACCGCTTCATCGGGATGCCATCAACAAGATCACAGTGGAGATCACCAGCACCACCAGCACCGACAAGAGCAGTGCCGTCAGCATCCCAACAGCCTTTCCCACCGTCTTAAAGACACCGCTCATCTGGGAAAGCCCCGTCATCTCCGATACGGATGTCAGCAAAAACAGCGAGAACTGCCAGAGGATACACTCCACCAACACCGGCAGCAGCAGTACCGCCGCCGCTGCGATGACAAACACACCCGCTCCGGTTTTCAACAGTTCCAAACTGCCATTGAAGGTGTTGAGAGCTTCTCCCAATACCCCGCCCACGACCGGTACAAACGAACCAACCGTGAACCGCAGGGCTTTTTGGGCGACATGATCCATCGAGGTAGTCACAAACGTGTTGAGTGACAGTATTGTGACAAACACCGACAAGGCAAAGCCCAGCACCCACTTGGCAATCTTATACACCGACTCGCACAACGCATGGAGACGCATTTTCGGAGAAACGGAAGACGTCACTGCCAATGCCAGAAAGACGTTCATCAGCGGTACAATAAGTTTAGCGGCGGTCAGCGAAACGGCATTGCCGGCCGTCATCATGGTGGTATAGTAAGATGCTCCCGTCACTTCGTGTCCGGCACTGACGAGCAGCCCCGACAAGATCGGCACATACAGCAGCAGAAAGGCGGCTCCGCCGTTGATGAGGTCGGCAGCCTTTTGGATCGTAGCTGTCAGCGGCACAATCAAGGCCGTGCAGATGCACATCGCCGCTATGGCATTCTGAACGGGATAGAGCTTTTGCCCGCCCATACTGATGCCGAATCCTTCCGTCACCACACACAGCAAAATGATACCCAAGCAGGTCGTCAAACCGCTCAACGGTGTATGGCTGTTATCGCTCACCATCGACAAAAGCTGTGTCAGCACACCTCCTGCGGAAAATTGCGGCAGACTGCCACTGTCCGAAGAAGTGATGCCCATTTCCGCCAAACCCTGCTGCGTTTCCGGCGGCAGTCCCGACCATAGACGATCGGTTGATAATGCTTGTGCCTGCTGACGAAGCACACGGTCTTCATCCGGTTCTTCTGCCGCTGATACGCTGACCGTCCCCCATGACAGCACCAACAGCAGGATCCCCACACTCACCCATACCCATCTTTTCATATTGCTCACTTCTTATGAATGACTCATCCACCCTGCCGTCACTTGCAGGATATTCTCCATCAGCGGCAGTGCCAGTAACAGCACGGTGACTTTTGCCGCCCATTCCACTTTTGAAGCCAAAGCACTCTGTCCTGCGTCCCGACAGGCATCCGCTGTGAATTGGCATAGAAAACAGACACCCACCGTCTTCACCAATACCACACCATAGGACGCATCCAAGCCGATACGGTCGCTCATTTCCTGCAGTGTACGCACGATCGGCCATGTTTGCGACAGGATCGGCAGCAACAGCACGACACCGGCTGCCACTGCCAGTACCACTGCGATTTCGGGGCTGTATTTCTTGAGAGACACCGCACAAAAAGCGGCTGTCAAGGCCAATACGGCCGTTCCGAGCAATTCCATCGTCTTTCAGAACCCGAAAAGGGACTCGATGGTGCCGAACAGTTGAGAGATCTGCTGTACCAGCATCATCAGTACCACGATCAGCCCTGCCAATGTCGTCATCATGGCCTGTTCTTCACGCCCCGACCGTGAAAGTACCAGACTCAGCACGGCAACAATAATGCCGATGGCCGCTATTTTGAAAATGAAGTCGATGTTCATCTCTTCCCTATCCCGTTCCCTTCCCCTTCGTCCACCATGCCTTTGAGCATTTCTCTATTCTTTATTGTTTGAGCCGCCAGAAACGCTGTTACACCAAAAGAATTGCCAGCAAAGTACCACCAAACAGTCCCAAGGTACGGTAGAGCTTGTGCTTTGTCTGGTAGTCCTGCCGCAGGTCAGCCTGCAAACGGGCAGCCGTCTCACGGTGCAGGGACAGTTTCGCCAGCTCACCGGCACAGTTTTCGGTACCGAACGTGTCTCCAAAGTAGTTCAACAACCGCCGGTCAGTCTGATTCGTGACAAAACGCTGCACAGCAAATTGCCATGCCGTGGGAAAATCTTCGCCCATCGAGAGATGGGTCATCGTGGTTTTCAGCAGCGGTTCAATCACCGGCACCCCCTGAATACTCTCAAAGAGGGTGGTGACATTCGCCGCTGTGTAACCGATCAGGGAAGAAGCCTGCGTAAGAAAGCGGATATACTGTTCATAGAAGGTGATCCTGTCCTTGAGTTTAGACGCACGGTAGCTGCCTGCCAATATACCGCCCACTACCAGCAAGAAAGCCCCGCCGATTTTCAGGTACAGCATACGGTGTCCTCCCCTTCTTCGATGGTATGCACGGCCGCCACCGTACATGGCCGGTCGGAAGACTGCAGCATCACGATGGTGCGGAAGGCCCCTGTTTGCAGCAGTTTTTTAGCCTGCGGCCGGTGCAGCAGTGCTTGATAGTCAGGGGCGTGCAGGGAAGCGATCATCATCGCACCGGCATGAAACCCCTGTGCCGCTAATTGACAGTCCTCGTCTGTACCGAGTTCATCGCACACGATCACCTGCGGCGACAACGCCCGTATTGCTTGTAAGATGCCTTCTCCTTTGGGATAGCCATTCAGAATATCACACAGACCGAGGTCATTGGCGGCGATACCGTGACACGTACCAGACAATTCACCCCGTTCGTCAATGACCGTTGTCCGCATCATGCGGCAGCCTACACCGAGGGACAGGCAGCGTGCCATATCCCGCAACATGGTCGTTTTGCCGCTGGCCGGTGCCCCTACCAGCAAAACACCGCCTTGGAACGGATACAACCGCCGTATCAGATCTTCAGCTACCCCAAAAACCTGTCGGGCGATCCGCACATTCAGCGAAGAGACTTCACTCATCGCTGACAGTTTGCCGTCCGTCAATACCGCCGTTCCGCACAGACCAACACGATGACCGCCTTTAACGGTCAAATAACCGTGCCTGACCTCGTTTTCAACGCTATACACCGCATAGCCGCACAACCGCCGAAAGGTATCGTAAAGGTGCCGCTGGGTCGTGCGGAAAGCCTTGTCACTAATGGAGTATAGCACCCGCCCATTGTCTTCCAAGAAAAGTGTCGCCGTGCCGTCCGTCAGAGCCAGAGGCTTGTTGACCCGCAGGCGAATCTCCTGTATTGCTGCCCGTTTGCTCTCCGATAAGGACAACACCACCTCCCTGACTTCTTCGCATAGCATTTCCGCTGCCGTTACAAAGCTGTCTTGCTGTTCCGCCACTGTCAACTTCCTCCTTTACTTGATACCACATCATATTGTCTGACCACAGCTTTTATACCCACTCGACAAAAAGCGGCTCAAAAAAAATCAGGCACCCCTTGTGGAGTGCCTGTGATAACCGTATCTATAAAGGAAGTGCCTCACCGTGGAACAAAAAGGCGGAACAGCACGGGGAAAATTCACGGCTCGTGAGGTCTATTCCCTCCCTGACGTATGTCCGGAGGTTCTTTGGCAGCAGAAAGAGGCATCCCATTGACCAGGAAAATACCTCCGCAGACCAGCAGCAGCGACAGCAGATTGTTCCATGTAAAAATATTCTCTCCGAGAAAAATACCAGAACACAGCGTACCGAAGACGGGTATCAGCAGCAGGTAAACCGCTACCCGACTGACCGGATGGTGGAACAGCAGCACCGTCCACAGCAAAAACGCTGCACCGGCCATCACAGCCAGATACAACAGCATCAGCACACAGCCGATGTTATAAAAATGCAGCGTACCGCCGCAGAGATAGCCGAGTATCGTCAGTGAACCGCCGCCGATCAGCAATTGCCATGCGGCAATTTGCAGGGCATCCCGTCCGGCAGCGATTTTCTTGCTGATGACGTTGCCGACCGCCCCCGACAGATTCGAGAGAATCACCAGTCCGTCTCCCCACCACAGAAAGCCGCCGAAACCATCGCCGTCCCAATTCATCAGGACAATGCCTGTAATACCAATCAGACAGCCGCCAAGCTTTCGCAGGGTCAGACGATCACTCCGGAAGAAAAGTGCCGACAGCACGACCGAACCAAATGCCGACAGTGACGTGAAAATAGAGGACTTCGTGCCGCTGACGTAGATAATGCCGCTGTACAGCAGGAGATACTGTAGGAATGTTTGGAAGAAGCCCAGCAAGGCAACCGGAGCCATATCCTGCCGGTGCAGAACCATTTTTTTCGGATGTCGGAGCAGACCAATCACCATCACCAATACACCCGCACCGAAAAATCGCCATCCGGCAAAGACAAATTTAGACGGCACGTCACCACCGTCCATAAGAAACAATTCGTAGCCGATCTTGATGCAGGGGAACGCCGTTCCCCACAGCAGTGTACAAAACACGGCAATAGCTGCCAATGCCAGCGGATGTTTCAGCCAAATGGAGGTGTCAGCTTTCATGAAAATCCCCATCCCCTGCGGCGGTATCCGAAGGCGTGAAACGCTCCAGAAAGTGGTGCTCCTCGCCTTCCAGATAGTAACCGATGATCGTACTGAGGTTGACCCGCTCTACACTGCGGAAAATATTGTACTCCACCTGCGGGTTGGTCTGCTTGAGCTGCTGGATGAGGTGCTTGATCTCTTGCCGTTTTGAAGTGCCCGTGCCGTCCTGATGAGCGTTTTGCTCCGTAAAGCGGCAGGCACACTGCAGGAACGATAGGTTGTGATAACGGCTCCACGAGAGGATGTCCTTCTCACGAATATAGTACATCGGGCGGATGAGTTCCATACCCGGAAAGTTCTTGCTTTTGATGCGGGGCATCATCGTCTGTACCTGTGCCCCGTAGAGCATCCCCATGAGAATCGTCTCAATCACGTCATCAAAGTGATGTCCCAGAGCGATCTTGTTGCAGCCAAGTTCCTGTGCCTTCTGATACAAGTAGCCACGCCGCATCCTGGCACACAGGTAGCAGGGGTTCTTGTCGATGTGTACCACTGTGTCGAAGATGGTCGTGTCAAATAGCTGCACCGGTATCTCCAGCACAGCGGCATTATCGAGGATCTTCTGGCGATTCTGCGGATGGTAGCCCGGATCCATCACGATAAACGCCATATCAAAAGGATAGTCCCCATGACGGGACAGTTCCTGCATGAGTTTCGCCAGCAGCATCGAATCCTTGCCGCCGGAAATGCAGACAGCG
>CACZZU010000125.1 GCA_902785765.1 uncultured Ruminococcus sp. | reverse complement strand
ATAAGGGAAAATTAGTGCTTGCGATGGTGTTTGCTGTGTTGTATGTTGTTTGTACGCTGACGACACCTGTATTGATCGGTCATGCCATTGATGAGATCGTGGGCAAAGGGCAGGTGAACTTCCCTGCGATCGCAGAGCTTTTGCTGATGAGCGGCGTTACCGTTTTAGCGTGCGCTGTCTTTCAGTGGCTGATGGGACTGTTTGTCAATGCTGTCAGCTATCTGACCGTGCAGGATATTCGCAGCGAGATCTTCACGAAGTTCAACACCGTGCCGCTGAAAACGATTGACGGTCACCCCCACGGCGATCTTATCAGCCGTATGATCAACGATACCGATAACATCGGTACCGGTTTGCTGCAGGGCATCACCCAACTGTTTTCCGGCGTGGTGATGATCGTGTGTACGTTGGGGTTCATGGTGATGCTGAACGTGTTTATCGCATTGGTGGTGGTTGTTATCACACCGCTGTCCATGTTTGTAGCGGCCTTCATTACCCGCCTGTCGCAAAAGCAGTTTCGGGAGCAGTCCCAGACACAGGGGGAGATGAGTGCCTATATCGAAGAATATGTCGGTCAGCAAAAGCTTGTCAAGGCCTTCGGCTATGAGGACGAGGCACAGGCAGGCTTTGAGGAGATCAATGAACGGCTGCGGGTCAGCGGACAGCAGTCGCAGTTTTACTCCTCTCTGGCAAATCCAAGCACCCGTTTTGTCAACGGTCTGGTGACGACCGCCGTGTGTATCACGGGTGCGTTCAGCGTCATCAACGGGACCCTGACCGTAGGACAGATTTCGGCGTTCATTACCTACGCCAACCAGTACACGAAACCGTTCAACGAAGTGACGGGCGTTATCCCGCAGTTACAGTCCGCACTGGCGGGAGCGGATCGGGTCTTTGAACTGCTGGATAGTCCCGATCAAACGCCCGATCCTGCCGAAGCAGCAGCGATGAAAACGTGTCGGGGACAGATCGACATTGAACACGTCAGTTTCTCCTACTCGCCGGAGAAGCCGCTCATCACGGACTTCGCCCTGCACGTCAGGGCAGGCAGCCGTATTGCGATCGTTGGTCCTACCGGCTGCGGCAAAACGACCTTCATCAATCTGCTCATGCGGTTCTACGATGTTACGGACGGTGACATCAAGATTGATGGACGGAGTATCCGCACCATGAAGCGGGATGACCTGCGGGCGTTATACGGCATGGTACTGCAGGACAGCTGGCTATATAACGCCACTGTCCGTGAGAATATCGCCTACGGCAAGCCGGAAGCTACACTGGAGGAAGTGAAGGATGCCGCTAAACGGGCGTTTATCCATCGCTTTATTGAGCGGATGCCCAACGGCTACGATACCATGATTACCGAAGAAGGGGCAAACCTGTCGCAGGGACAGCGGCAGCTCATGTGTATTGCCCGTGTGATGCTCTGTGACCCGCCGATGCTGATCCTGGACGAAGCGACTTCGAGCATCGACACGCGTACCGAACTTAAAATACAGGAGGCCTTCAACAATATGATGCAGGGACGCACCAGCTTTATTGTGGCACACCGCTTGTCGACCATCAAAGAAGCCGATGTCATCCTCGTGATGAAGGACGGACACATCATCGAGCAAGGCACACACGCCTCCCTCATGTCCCGGAACGGTTTCTACACCCATCTCTACAATGCCCAATTTGCTCCCACTTGAGGGGGAAGGCTTTGCGATGTGATGCGGGACACCGAAACGGTGGGGTACTATCGCTTTTGTGTGGGCTGGAGGAAAGCAGAAAACACGGTGGGCGATGTGTGATCTCACGGAGAGAAGAACAGGAAAGGGCGGTGAAATACCGTGTGGCGAAAGACCATAGCCATGTGGCTGGTCATGCTGTGCTTGTGCGGGAACGTGCTGTGTGGTGCCGTGACCGTGACCGCAGCACAGCCGGTGACGGTACAGTGGCAGGCGGAAGACGGTATCCGTCCCCCAAAACCCTTCAGCGTATCGCTGATGTTGTCGGCACAAGAGGACATCGGGGCGTTTCAGGGTACAGTGACGTATGACGGCAGCAAGCTGTCGGTCGTTTCGGTCACGTTTCGGGACAAACAAACAGCAGACAGCAGTCAGTACCATGACGAAAACGGTCGTCTGCGGTTTGTGTTTTCCGGAGCGGGATCCCTGCGGCGGCAGAGGACGGTCGACATCCGTTTTCGTCCCCTGACGGATACGGTGCCGGACACATATCACTTCGCTGTGACACAGGCAGAGGTATGTGATGCCGACGCTGTGTGGCTGACAGTGGTGTCCTATCCGGAACTGACGCTGACGGTTGAGGAAACGTCTGTCGCTGTGTCGCAGAACGAGACGGTGATACCGCCGCACCGTGCCGCTGAAAGTGCGGTCGGCAGCGACAAGACGGCGGCACGTCAAAACAGCACGAACAGCCGTGCGGTATCTTCTTCCGGTCAGGCGGACGCATCCGGCGACAAGCAGCGTGTTTCCCATGTACAGGAAACCTCATCGGTGGAGGAAGTGCCCCGGACGGACAGCGAAACGGCACAGGTACCTGCTGACCACACGGTCATCATCCGTGAGAAAGCGTCCGGCGGCGATTCCCTGCTAACGATCGGCATTGTCCTCTCGCTGGCAGGTGTCGTGATGATTGTGGGGGTACTGTTGTTTTTGGCTTTCCGTTTGGGGGTACGCCAAGCCCGAAAGAAAAACGATTGACAGGGCGGGGACATTTCCCGTTTGTACACACAAAAAAGGCTGCCGTAACTATCAGCGGCAGCCTTTTTATGGTGTGTATTCAGTGAGAAGAAGCGGATGTGTCCGCTGTATCCGCCAAACGAATGCCGAAGAAGTCAGCGGCATTCCGGTACATCAGGCGGTCGTAGTCATCAGGTGCAAGCAGCTTCGGCAGAACGTGGAAATAGTCCTGATAGAGGGAACGGTCACCATGGCGGTTGTGCAGATAGGTATCGGGACCGTCGATGGGACTGTCGCTGCCGAAGAAGATCTTGTTGATGCCGGCGGTTTGTATCAGTCGTAAAGTACTGGTCAGCGGCACCCATGTGGTATCGCCGAAGAGGTTCGGCAGTTTCGAGATAAGGTCGATAGCTTCTCTGTTATCGGTGCCCAGACCCATGTGCACCATGACGAAGCGAACCTTCGGAAAGCGTTTCGCCATGGCGTACACCCGCTGGCATGAAGCGGCATCGGAACCGCCTGTATGCACTACGGCAGGCAGACCATAGTGCTGTGTCAGCTCCAAAAACGGCTCCATCGAAGGGGCATCAAACGGAACATTGGAGTGGAACGGATGGAACTTGATGGCCTTAATATACCTGCGGTTATCGTTGATGGCCTTGTACAGATCATAGTCTGCCTTTTCGTGATAGGGCCGCACCCAGACAGCCGCAGAAATACGGTCGGGGTACTTCTTCGCAAAGTCCACGGTCTTTTGCAGGCACTCCAACTGGGAGTGTGTATATTTCGGGGGAATCAGCCGCAGGTCGTGATCGAACTCGGCAGCATCCAGACAAGAAACGATGCTGTGAGCGATACCGTACTGCCGCATGGAATAGAGAACATCCTCTTCGGTGAGGTGAAAGCCGATCATATTGCCGATGTGAACGTGCGTGTCGATGATCATTTCCTGCCGCCTCCTTATTTCTCTTCCATCAGCCGCTTCAATTCGTCCATGAACGTGTGAATATCCTGAAACTGCCGATAGACACAGGCAAAGCGGACGTAGGCTACTTCATCCACTTGCCGGAGTGCTTCCATGGTGTATTCACCGATCTTTTCAGACGGCACTTCCCGGTCGTAGTTATGCTGAATATCCGCTTCTACCTTATCCACCATCTGGTCGATCTGATCCATCGAGATCGGACGCTTTTCACACGCCCGCAGGATGCCTTGGAACAGCTTATTCCGCTGGTAAGGTTCACGGGAATTGTCCCGTTTGATGACCATGACGGGAGTCGTTTCGATGATCTCGTAGGTGGTGAAGCGTTTGGTGCAGTTGAAGCACTCGCGGCGGCGGCGAATCCGTTCGCCTTCATCGGTAGGGCGTGAATCTACGACCTTGCTTTCTTCGCATCCGCAGTAGGGACATTTCATATACATTCCTCCCGTTAACAGTGGCGGTGGTGACAGTACCTATCGGTGGAGACTGTCTGTGGACAGTGAACATGGCGGTGATGATTGTTCGCTCAAGGCGGACGATACCGTATTTATCTCCAGTGGTGTTCCCGCAAGGGGGCATGGACTTTCTTGTCCGTATCGTATTGACTCTCGGCGTAGGGATAGAGCAGAGGAAATTTCCGTTCCGACACACGGCTGTTTTCTTGTCGGCGGTCTGCCTCGTGGAGAGCGAAACGGCTCACAGCTGCAGACGGGGTGCCCTCTTCAGGTCAAAGCGGGAACCGTTCGGCGGATATTGGTCAGTCAGTGTTCTGCCGATCATTCAGGGAAAATCAGTCCCTCCAAATAGTGTCGTGCCTGCACCAATTCTTCCGGTTCACGAAAGCTGGAACGGTATACCTCAATGATGAGGTCGCCGTCATAGTGTTGTTCCCGCAAATATGTCAGCAGGGTACGGCAGTCATAGCGTCCGAACGGCGGCAGAACACAGCGGTTGTTTTCGTCTACGCTGCTGATGTGGATATGCCGCAGGCGGTCTCCCATCGCCTGTGCCACGGTGACCGGATCGAAACCGCTGAGCAAGGCTTGCTTGACATCAAGTACAAATGCCGCCTGTTCGGGAATGGCGGTACGCATCCGCTCCAGAAAAGACGGATCGCTGCTGCGGAACAAGCGGACATTTTCCTGCAGGAGTGTCACATCGTAACAGGCTGCCCGTTTTTGTAAAATCGCAAAGCGGCGGAAGTATTCCTCATCCGGCAGGGAAGAGGCATAGGCGGTGGTCATACCGTGCAGGATGACTTTCTTGGCTCCGACACGCTGTGCTGAACGAAAAAACAGGTCGTAGAAGTTCACGCCGTCCCGAAAGCGGCGTTCATACGCAGAAAACAGCAGGGAGGACTCCAGCGAAGAGGTGAACGGGTGCAGCGAAGAGACTCTCGCACCGTGTTTTTCCAAAAAATAGCGGACGCGGTCAAGGTAATCCGGCTCCAGCTCCGAGAACGAGCTGAAGAATGTCTCAAATACCCGAAATCCTAAATCGGTCAGGGTGGCGATGGTGTTTTCTGTCAGCGATGGATACAGACAGCCGGTAGAGATTCCTGTTTGCATAGCGACTCCATTCGTCATGTCCCACAGGGACATGAACAGCGTGAAAATAGGGGGTGTCTTCCCCTTTATCATACCGCTTTTCGGTGTTAAAGTCAAACAAAAAACGGGCGTTTTGCCCATATTTTTTGTGTGTCGGACACTTTTGTATGAGGTATGACGGGACATCTTATAGCCGAAAATATTTCGTGAAAAAAATAACTATCGTTTTTTGCCAAAAAACTATTGACAGACGAAAAATTTTGGTGTATTATAGTAACAGACCGAAGCGAACAGGTCGGGAAGCTGGTGAGAACGGCGGAAGTCGTTTGTTCCTTTTCTGTGCGTTTTGGATTGTGCGGATTGACCCGTGAAGGTGGTCTGTCCGCCGCTGAAAGTGATTATTCCTTTTCTTTCCTTTTTCCTTTTTTCTTTTTATTCCTTTAGCAAAGGGGCAGGCGATGAGCCTGCCCCTTTGCTATTTGTCACCATATTTTTGTGGGTAAATATCCTGACTTGAGGAGGTTTGGCTATTGCAAAAACCATCCCGATATGATAACATAAGAAGAAGGAATAATGTGAGGGAGGTCAACACACATGAACAACGATCAGGACAACCGCTACGGTACCGGCTTTGCTGGCGGTAGTTTCAGCACACCCAATAACGATGATAACTATGGACAGAATAGCTATGCCGATGATGACGGCTATGGACAGGACAGCTATGCCAGCAGCTACGGTCAGCCGAACGGATACACGGACAGCGGCAGCAGCTACGGTCAGGCGAACGGATACACGGACAGCGGTCAGCCGAACGGATACACGGACAGCGGCAGCAGCTACGGTCAGGCGAACGGATACACGGACAGCGGCAGCAGCTACGGTCAGCCGAACGGATACACGGACAGCGGCAGCAGCTACGGTCAGCCGAACGGTTACACCGACAACAGTAACGGCTATGGTCAATCGACCGACTACGGCACTTATACCGGCACGACCGGCAGCAATCGTTTCGGCAGCGACAGCAGTGAATTTAACAGTGGTCTGCGGAGCAGCGGCGGTATGGGAATGAACAGCAACACCCTCACGAATCAGGAACCCGACTACGATCCGAATGAGCCGTTTTACAAGCCGGAAAATGACGGGTATGACCCCAACGCTCCTCTGTATCATCCCACCTATACGCCGTCTGCTTCGGTACATACTGCGACAAAGACCAACAATACCGCCTCCGTTGTGGTGGCGATCGCCATTTTGCTGGTAGCCGTCATCGTGGGCGGCTTCTTGGCGTATAAGTTCATCTTCGAGAAGAAGAGCATCCGTGAATACTGGGAAAGCCAACAAGGACAGCGGGAAGTAGCGGCTCTGAAGGCAGAATTTATGCAAAAGAACCCCGATGCCATGGATTTCAATATCACCGTGGAAGATGACGACAAGCTGGTTTATGCGGTCAAGTACGATATGCTCAGCATCTCTGCCAAGGACAGGCAGACGGTGGATGTAATCATGGAGGCGATGAAGCCATCGCTCCAAAGTGAGCTAAAGCAGATCACCACAAAGAACAAGCTGTCCCCTTTCAAGGTGGTTTTCCGTTACCTGAATCGAAACGACAACGTCATGGCGGAGTACCAGATCGAAGTCGAGTAAGGAAATTCACCCTTGTGAAGTTACATAAAGCCATCCGACAGGAGAGCGTTGGCTCTCCTGCTTTTTTGTGTGTGATGACAGAAATATCGTCCGACAAAGGAAGAAGGCAACCGGACGGCCGCCTTTCTCGTTTGTCAGGGAGCTGCCGGACATCTTCCTGATTTTTGTGTGCTGTTCTTTCCGGCAGCAGAACGGCGTATTTCGGAGAGAACGGTGAATTGACGGTTGAATAACCCCGCAGAATGTGGTATATTGATAGGGAAGTATCTTTTTGTGGTCAAGGACGAACAGGAGGTGGTACTATGGCAGACGCAGCATCGTTTTCACCGCTGTGGGGCGAATGGTATATCAAGGAACTGATCGGTCATGGTTCATTCGGAGCCGTGTACAAGGCCGAAAAAACAGAGTACGGCAACACCTATGTGTCGGCTGTCAAGCACCTGTCCATTCCGCCGGCCAACATGACGAAGACCTCTTTAGCGGCCGAAGGCATAGCCACCGATGAACACAGTTGGCAGATGTATTGTGACACGCTGCGGGATCAGATCATACGGGAGATCAACTTCTGCTACACCCTGCGTGGCAACACGAACATTGTCGCCTATGAGGATCACTGCATCATCCCGAAGACCGACAGCATCGGCTACGATATTTTCATTCGTATGGAACTGTTGACGCCGCTCACCCAATACATGACCGAGCACCCGCTGACGGAACAGAATGTGATCGAGTTGGGGATCGCCATCTGTGATGCCCTGGAATTGCTGAACCGCCACCACATGATCCATCGGGACATCAAACCGGCGAATATCTTCGTGAATAACATGGGGACCTACAAGCTCGGAGACTTCGGAGAGTCGAAGGTTTTGTCGGGACAATCCGCCGGTATGACGGTGCGGGGCACCTATTCCTATATGTCGCCGGAGATCTCCAAAGGGGCGTCAGCAGATATTACAGCGGACATCTATTCTCTTGGTCTGGTGATGTACCGCCTGCTGAACGGCAATCGTGCCCCGTTCCTGCCGCTGAATGTGCCGACCGTAGATGTGGCTGCTGTTGAACAGTCGAATATCCGCCGGTTCAGCGGTGAGCCGCTGCCGCCGCCTGCTTTCTGCAGGAATACTGCTTTGACGGCGATCATCCAGAGAGCCTGTGCTTTCTATCCGCAGGAACGGTGGCACACACCGCAGGAAATGAAGCAGGCGTTGACGAACTTGTCAAACGGTATGGCGGCCTATTCCTTGCCGATACCGCCTCATGCGGCTGACCCATCTATGCGGGGCGGTTATCCTTACCGTACGATGACGCCATCGGTCATGCCGCAGTCCATGACACCGCCGCCAGTCGGCAAAAAGAACAAGCTGCCGCTGGTGATCGGCGGTATCATTGGTGCGGTGGTGCTGGTGGGTGTGATCGTGACGATCGTTCTTGTATCCCGTGCGAATCGTTCGGACAAAACGGATACACCGCCGGCGGACAGCACGGCCGTGTCAGAACCCGGTACAGTGGTATCACAGCCGAGTACCGTTATGTCGGAACCAAGTACGGTGCTGTCACAGCCGGCGGCTTCTTCCGTGGAGGGAATATCCCTCCGCACCTTCTTGGCAAGTGCCTCCGGACAGGCACTGCAGCGTACCATGCAGGAACAGGCACAGCAGCAGCTCGACCAATCGCCCGTCCCGATGACGTTCAGTATGTATGCCGAAGGGGAAGATACACTGGTGTATGAGTACCGCTACGAGGCGGTCGTCAGCCTGAACGAGACGCAGAAAGCGGCTGTCCGCAAGGCGATGAACGAAAATCTGCCGACCGTGCAGGCAGAAATGCGGACATTCATGTCCACCTATGGGATTCGTCCCTACACCACGCTGTACCGCTACAAGAGCACAACAGGGGAAGTGCTGATCGAGCTTCCTGTGACGCTGTAAAAAAGCGGTGAGATCACCGTCAGGGAGTTTCTTCCAGTAAGACAAGATCGGAGTGAAAGAAATGTCGGACATCATGTCCTTTTCGCCGCTGTGGGGCGAATGGCACATCAAAGACCTGATAGGTAAAGGTACCTTCGGAGCCGTTTATCGGGCGGAGAAAACCGAATACGGCAATACCTATACCTCGGCGGTTAAGCATATCTCCATCCCGCATGACAATGTGAACCCTGAATCGCTGATTGCGGACGGACTGGTACCCGATGAGAAGTCGGTGCCGCTGTATTACGATGCCCTCCGGAACCAGATGATCACGGAAATCAACTTCTGCTATACGCTGCGTGGCAACACCAACATCGTATCGTATGAAGACCACTGCATTATCCCGAAAGACAACGGCATCGGCTACGATATTTTTATCCGTATGGAGTATCTCACGGCTCTGCCGAAGTATATGCGGGAGCATTATTTTGATGAGAACTGTGTCATCCAGCTCGGTATCGACATTTGTGCGGCACTGGAAGTGCTGGACAAGCACCAGATCATCCACCGTGACATCAAACCCGCCAACATCTTCGTCAATGCGGTCGGTGTGTATAAGCTGGGTGACTTCGGAGAATCGAAGGTGCTCTCCGGCAGTAACGCCGGCATGACGGTGCGTGGCACTTATACCTATATGTCGCCGGAAATCTCCCGCGGCGGTCAGGCGGATATCCGCTCGGATATTTATTCTCTCGGTATCGTCATGTATCGCCTGTTGAACGGCAATAAGGCTCCCTTCGTACCGGCCGACCAGCCAACGGTTGATACGGCGGCAGTAGAAGCAGCAAATGTGCGGCGTTTTCGGGGTGACCCTTTGCCGAAGCCGCCCTATTGTCAGAATCCGACACTGGCGGATGTGATCCTGAAAGCCTGTGCCTTTGCCCCGGAACAACGCTGGCAGAAGCCAAAGCAGTTCCGCAAAGCGTTGGAGTCGATTCAGGAAGCCATCAAATCAGGCGGACAGACCGCTGCCGCACAGCCCGCTCCTCCACCGGCGGCACCAACACCTTCGCCGGATGGCGGGAATAAGAAAAAGCTGGTGCCCCTCCTGCGGGAACAAGAAAAAACTGGTGCCCCTCCTGATCGCAGCAGCGGCGGTTCTGACAGCGGCAGTGGTACTCATCATTCTGCTGTCCCGTCCGAAACCGTCTCCGGCATCCGTAGAATCGGGTGCATCAAGCGAACTTTCGCAGGTACTTTCCGAGGTGCCGTCCGCGGTCACGCCTTCGGAAACGACCTCGGAACCGACTTCTTCGGAGATACCTTCAGCCGCCTCGTCATCCGTGCCGGAGACACCTTCGTCTGTGTCCTCCCATCATACCGAAGAACCTTCTGCTGTTTCATCAGTGGCTTCACAGGAACCTTCCGCAGCGTCTTCGGACGTGTCCGAGCCAAGTACGGTTTCTTCGCAGGAACCTTCCGAGCCGGAAGGAACGGTCAGTTTCCTGTCACTGTCCACCCTGCCGCAGAAGATGACCTACGCCCTGAACGAATCTTTGTCCACGGAAGGCTTGACGGTGACGGCCGTGTATGAGGATGGCACACAGTGGGACGTGCCGCTGTCACTTTGCACGATAGAGGGCTTTGACAGCCGTTCGGTCGGACGCAGAACCATCACGGTTGCCTATGGCGGACAGAAAGCTGCGTTTGCGGTAACGGTCGAAGAGAAAGCGGTCTCGCAGAACTTGAGCAGCGGTGCCTGCGGCGACAGCGTTTCGTATGTACTGGCAGAAGACGGTACGCTGACGATCAGCGGTCAGGGAGCCATGAGCGACTACGCTCTGTCCTATGTGGTGTTAGAGAACAATACCGTAGGCGTACAGTGTACGCATCCGTGGCTGGCGTATGCCGACCGTGTTAAGCGTGTGGTGGTCGAGGAAGGTGTGACGCATATCGGCAGCTATGCCTTCTACGACCACAAAGCCATGACACAGGTCGTTTTGCCGGATACCGTGACGAGTCTGGGTGAATCCTGCTTCCGCAACTGTCAGAGTCTGATGGAACTGCCGCTGTCGAAAGGGATCACGGCACTCGGAGAGGACTATATCGTGAACTGCACGAGCCTGCAGGCAATCCACGCAGCGGCTGACAACCGGCAGTATGCTTCCGTGGACGGTGTACTCTACACGAAGGACAAAACCACCCTGTTGAAATGTCCGGAAGCCAAAGCGGGCAGTGTAGGAGTGGATGCGGCGACGGTCACCATCGGAGAATGGGCGTTCGATAACTGCACGCAGCTTTCGGAAGTCATCCTGACACCGAATGTGACGACCATCGAGAAGTTTGCCTTCTCGAATTGCCGCGGCATCTCGTCCATGTTCCTGCTGAAAAATGTTGAGAAAGTCGGGGCGTCCGCTTTCCGCTATTGGCAGACCTCCCAAAGTCTGCACATACTCGAACGCGGGGAGCCGGGCGGCGGATGGTCAGAGGCATGGAATCGTGATTGTCAGGCACAGATCATCTGGAATGCCGACCAATATGCCATGGGCTGACGACAGGAAACGAACGGGAGCGAAGAGCATTTTGTTCAATAGATTTGGATACAGAAGGAGAGTGGAACACATGAACGAGATCATTCAGGCGATCATGGAGCGAAGGAGCATCCGCCGTTTTAAGAGGGAACCTGTTCCGAAAGCGCTGTTGGAAGAGATCGTTACCGCCGGTACCTATGCGGCCAGCGGCAGAAATGCACAGGGAACGCTGATTCTTGCCGTGACGGATAAGAAATGGCGGGATGCGATCGCGGAAGAAAACCGGAAGATCGGTGGTTGGGAAGAGGGCTTCGACCCATTTTACGGTGCCCCTGCCATGCTGATCGTGTTGGCGGATAAGAGTCGTCCGACTGCCGTGTATGACGGCAGTCTGGTGATGGGCGACCTGATGCTGGCAGCACATTCGCTTGGCTTGGGAAGCTGCTGGATCCATCGGGCGAAGGAGGAGTTTGAAGGCGAAATCGGCCGGCAATTGCTCCGGCAGCTCGGTATTGAGGGCGATTACGAAGGAATCGGCCATTGTGCTGTCGGCTATTATGACGGCGAAACGCCGCCTGCCCCGTCCCGCAAGGCAGACCGTGTGTATTTTGTTGAATAAACCGGACATGATCGGCGTATCTTGGCGATACGCCGATCGCTGATTTTGTGCTTGATTTTTTGCGGGTTCGGATATAAAATAGGGGAAGAACGTCTCGGTCGTTCGCAGACGGGGATACCTTACGACACGATTAGCAAAGTCTGATACAGACGGGGAGATACGGGTATGACAAAGAATTTGCTCTCAAGGATCAACGAAATGAAGCACAGCTTCTCGAAGGGGCAGCGGCTGATTGCCGGGTTTATCACCGAACACTACGATAAAGCCGCGTTTATGACGGCAGCTAAATTGGGCGGTACGGTTGGTGTGAGTGAATCTACTGTGGTACGGTTCGCTACGGAACTCGGCTATGACGGCTATCCGAAGATGCAGAAGGCTATGCAGGAAATGATTCGTGACAGGCTGACTTCGGTACAGCGTATCGAAGTGACCCAGAATCGTATCAGCGGCGGCAATGTGCTGGAATATGTTCTGACCAAGGATATCGAGAAGATACGCCGGACGCTGGAAGAAACCTCCAAAGAGGACTTTGAACAGGCGGTTGAGGCCATCGCTCATGCCAAGACGATCTATATTTTCGCTGTACGCAGTGCGGCGGCACTGGCTTCTTTTCTCGGCTATTACTATTCCCTGATCTTTGAGAACGTCAAGGTAATCAACAACTACGGTGAAACAGAGATCTACGAAAAGCTGTTTCGTATCTCGCCGGAAGATGTGATTATCGGCATCAGCTTCCCACGCTACTCCAATGCGGCTATACAGGCCATGACCTTCGCCAAACATCGCGGCACAAAAGTGATTGCCCTCACGGACAGTCTGACCAGTCCGCTGGCGGCTGTGTCTGATTACCTGCTGATCGCCAAAAGCGATATGGCGGCGGTGGTGGATTCTCTGGTCGCTCCGCTGAGTATGATCAATGCCCTGATCGTCGCAACGGTGCTGAAGATGGGAGACGAAGTCAAGCATACCTTCGGTACGCTGGAGAACATCTGGCAGGAATACGATGTTTACCAAACCAACCGGAAGGAGGAAACGGAGTGAGCCAACGACAAGTGGCGGTGATCGGCGGCGGTGCCGCCGGAATGATGGCGGCCATCTTTGCGGCTCGCTGCGGAGATGCTGTGACGGTGTTCGAGAAAAACGCCAAGATCGGGCGGAAACTGTACATCACCGGCAAAGGCCGCTGTAATCTGACCAACAACTGCGACAGCAAGACAGTGATCGAGAACGTCCCGACCAACGGACGGTTTCTGTACAGTGCCCTGCACCGTTTTTCGCCTGCCGATACGATGCGTTTTTTTGAAGACAACGGACTGCCCTTGAAAACAGAACGGGGACACCGCGTCTTTCCGGTATCGGACAAGGCGGGGGATGTGGTCGATACCTTACTGCGTGTGGCTAAACGGGAAGGGGTACGGCTGGTTTTTCGTCCGGCAGAGAACCTGTGGCTGCGGGACGGTGCCGTTGTCGGTATACAGACGGCAACAGGAGCACTGCCCTTTGATAAGGTCATTCTGGCGTGCGGCGGCTGTTCTTATCCGCTGACAGGCTCCACGGGAGACGGCTATCTTTTCGCACAGCAGGCAGGGCATACCATTCGACCGCTCAAACCCTCGCTGGTGCCGCTGGAGACCGTTGAAGCGATCCCTTCCGATATGGTGCAGCTCTTGCTGAAAAATATCGCCCTCACGGTCACGGATACCTCTCAAGGCGGCAAAAAGGTGTACGAAGACTTCGGTGAACTGCAATTCATGCGATATGGTGTCGCCGGTGCGGTCGTGTTGAGTGCCAGTGCCCACATGAAGGAACCGGAAGCAGGGCACTACCGGCTGATACTCGACCTCAAACCCGCCCTGACAGAGGAAAAGCTGGACGCACGGCTGCTGCGGGAGATCAATGCCCGCCGCAAAGAGAGTGTGTCGTCACTGATGCGTTCCCTCTTGCCGTCCGCTATGCTGATGATGTTTCTGCGGAAAGCAGACATTCCGGCGGACAAGTGCTGCAGTGAACTCACCCGCACCGAACGCAAACGACTGATCGGTTTGCTGAAAGCCTTTCCGCTGACCGTCAAGGGCTTTCGTCCGATCGAGGAAGCCATTGTGACTTCCGGCGGCGTTTCCGTCAAGGAGATCGACCCCAAAACGATGGCGTCCAAGCTGGTCAGCGGGTTGTATTTTGCAGGGGAGGTCATCGACATTGACGCCTATACCGGCGGGTTCAACCTTCAATGTGCCTTTGCCACAGGGGTATTGGCAGGAGAAGCATGAGAGAATGAAAACGAAACGGGAGGAAGCACCATGGGATTTCAAGACGACTGGATATTACGGCAGATTGAGATCATCGCCCGCTATGTGGCGAACCTGATTTTTCACAAGAACAGCGTCAGCTATACGTTTGAATCGTCCGAAATGCTGTCCGAGATGGATCAGTTACACCTGATTCTGTGTCACTTTATCCAAGAAGGGCGTATCGGAGAAGCGGAAGACCTGCTGTTCGAGAATATGCAGATGACAGACAAGTATATTGAGCTGGCTACGGACTTTTACAGCCGCTTGAACGGTCTGACGGATGCCGAACTGGCGGCGGCGGATTTTTCACGGGATGAAGTGTATGATGGGTATGTGGATATCCTGACGAAGCTGGGCGTGCCAGTGGAGCAGTTTATTCAGTAGCAGTGGTATCCTCCCGCCGTCTTGTGCATATACTGTAAAGAACCGTGCGGCGGCACGGTCTGATGTGACAGAAACCGTTTGCCGGTCTCACAGTCATACCATCAAAATATCCGTCCGGAGCAGGCTGTGTTTGAAAAAATGGCAGCCGCAATCCCGTCGGCTTTAGACGGTGGGTTAAGGCTGCCAAAAGCGTAGCTTTTTTGTTATAACAACAGTAGGGACGGT
>CACZZU010000124.1 GCA_902785765.1 uncultured Ruminococcus sp. | reverse complement strand
CAGCAGCGGCTTTCTCGGCAGCAGCCTTTTCAGCAGCGGCTTTCTCGGCAGCAGCCTTTTCAGCAGCGGCTTTCTCGGCAGCAGCCTTTTCAGCAGCAGCCTTTTCAGCAGCAGCCTTTTCAGCAGCGGCTTTCTCGGCAGCAGCCTTTTCAGCGGCGGCTTTTTCGGCGGCAGCCTTCGTAGTCTTGGCTGTCGCTGCTTTCTTGGCGGGAGCTTTCTTCGCATAGGTGCTCAAACCTTCGCAGCCTTCCAAGAAGGGTCTGATCTTCTCGTAGATCACTTCTACTCCGCCTTCACGGTCGCTTTCGATATTCAGTGGCATGATCGGGTCATGTACGCTCAAACGCAGCAAGAACCAACCATCACCGTTTTTCTCGTCAAAGGACACACGAATGCCTTCATAGTTATCATCAGCTACAAGGAACTCCTTCTGTTTAGCGGCATAGTTCTTGAGGTCAGCGATAACTTTCTCACCGTAAGCACGGAAGTCCTTCTCGTTGATAGCGATACGAATTTCCTTGCTCTCGACCGGCTCCTTGAGGTCGGCGATCAGGCTGTCGAGGGTCTTGCCCTGCATACGAAGTTGTGCAGCTTTGATGATGATCTTTGTGATGAGGTAAGCACCGTCATCGAGGAAGTAATTCTCCTGCATAGCGGCATGACCGGAAGTCTCAATTGCCAGCGGACAGGGAACACCGTTCTCATTCTGACGAATGGCTTCGTCAATGACATTTTTGTAGCCTCTCTTGAAACGCAGGTGCTTGCCGCCAAGTGTCTTTTCGATGAACTCCTTCAGCCCGGTAGAGGTGATGGAGTCGGTCACAACCATCGCACCCTTGTTGTTTTCGAGAGCGATAGCAGCAGCCAGAGCAACCAGACGGTTGCGGTTGATTTCTTTGCCTTCGGCATCTACGGCACCACAACGGTCAACATCGGTATCGAAAATCACACCCAAATCAGCACCGCAGGCCTTCACGGCGGCACAAACGGAAGCCATTGCCTTGGCATCTTCGGGGTTCGGGATATGATTCGGGAACATACCGTCCGGCTCAAGGAACTGACTGCCGCGTACATCAGCCCCCAACGCTTCGAGCACCTGGGCGGCATAGAAACCGCCGACACCATTTCCGGCATCGACTACGATCTTGAAGCCCTTGAGAGGATGATGGTAGTCGTTCTTGTCGTTGACCTGCTCCTTGATGAATTCACGCAGGTTGCCCGCGTAGTAACTCATATAGGCGTTCTCGACTACATGACCGCCAATGGCCGGCGGAAGCTTTTTGCTGTCCTGTGCATAGGTCAGCACAGCGGTAATGTCTTCGCCTTCCAGACCGCCTTCACGGGTGAAGAATTTAAGACCATTTCTATAAAAAGGATGGTGGCTGGCAGTGATTTGAATTGCACCGTCACAAGCCAACTCTACGGTTGTCATAAACATCGCAGGAGTCGAGCAGAGATCACAATCCACAACAAAGGCACCTGCTCTCAACAGTTCTGCCTTGGTAAGGGCGGCGATATGAGGACCGGTAATGCGGGAGTCTCTGCCGACAGAGATTTTCAGTTCGGAACCTGTCTTGCCGGTTTTCTTTGAAAGCCACAGCATAAAGCCGTTGACGATCGCCTTTACGGTATCATCCGTCAGATTGACCTCAAAGCCAGCTCCTTCTACCGCTACACCGCGAATATCGGTACCGCTTTTCAGGGAACGCCAGAATTCATTCAACATAGTTATCGTCTCCTTTTGACAAAATATGAGGGACTATATATTATCCAATCCGTCCGGGTCACCCCGAATGGACGATAACGACAACAGGACGGGATACAAATACATCGTTAGAACACACAACAAGGATCAGTGACAACCATCACACCGTTTGCTGCGGTCAGCCCTTGCCGCCCTATCGTGTACCTCCCGCTGCGGCAGAAGGCACACGACGCTCGGCAGAGGCTTCCATGGAAGCCGATACAGAAGACGAAATCACCGGTTCGTCTGTCTCAACGAACGGTCGATCGTGTCGTGAAGCGAAGTAAATCCCTGCGGCGATTCCGCCGATGAGCAAAACCAAGGCAATTGCTGCCACCGCAATAAGCGGAGCCTTGGACTTTTTGCCTGTCTGCATAGAAGCAGTGAATACCGTACCGGTAACTTCCCGTGGCGGATGGACAGGTACGGCTGCTGCTGACGGAACACTTATTGAAGCAGGAACGCCCTGCTTGTCTGTCGGTTGGCAGGGTACCGATACACCGGCACCCGCTGACACGGGAACACTTTGAAACGGCATCGTTTGACCCGACCATGCCGTTTCCGCCGATGTGGCGAGCACAGAAGGTTCGACTATCGGTACGCCCATGCCCGGCACATAATTGGGGGCATTGATGTCATGAGAAGCAGGCGGCGGTGTGACGTGCTGCTGTGGAAAATGACCGCCCATAGCGGAAATCTCCGGCGGAGGCGGCGGCACATAGAAGACCTCTCCACCGTCGTCGAAGGAAGAATGCCCACAGTTGGTACATTTCGGAAAGGAGTCATCATACCAGCGTCCGCAGCTCGGACAATTCACCATCATAAACGACCCTCCTCTGACATAAACATAGAGCGGTGTGTACCGTCACAGTCATTTGATGCCGTTGTCGAAGGCATAGATGTTATCGGTCGGCACATAGACAGCCGGTACATCATTGATGTTGATGGTCAGTTCATCGTCCTCCAGTTTATAGGTCATAAGGATGTTGGCAAAACCACCGTCCACCTGTGCTACATTGAAGATACACTCCCCATCGTGGGCAGTGTAACAGCCTTTATAAATACGGTCACGGTAGGTGATCCGAATAGTATTGTCCTCGTAGAAGGCAAAGGTATTGTCGTAGGTGGGGTCTTCGGTCTGTTCCAGCCAGATGCCAAGCAGTTTTTTGTCCTGCTTCGCTCCTTCAATAGGGTTAACAGGCGTTGTGTACTGCTTGTCCTCGTACATCGTAAACACATAGCAGCGTGTCCCATCCGCCTCCACATAATCAGCGGATGCCTTTTTTTGAGCAACCGCTTCGGCGTTCTCGTTGCTGAGGTCATCGGGATCGAAGATCATTCCGCTGAGATCGGTACAGCGAATACGGCGATTGCCAAAGGCCGTGCCCTCTACACGACAACGCAGTCGGTGTGTGACCGCCGGTGTTCCGAAGTCATTGAAGTTGCGAAAGGTCATCGTCAGCAGAAAGTCATTGTCACCGTTCGTATCCGGCTCCAACTGGTAGCTTCCCTTGCGGATGGAACCACCGTTGTGAAAATAACAGGTGTTCTCGTCCTCAAAAGTGTACGACACGGAACAATTTTGTTCACCCAGCAGGAAATGCAGCGTCCATGTTCCTTTGATGGACTTGTTCACAAAAATGCCCCAACAGGCAAACAGCCCGACAGACAGCACCAAAATGATCGCCGCGATCACGATCGGTGTATAGACCTTGAAGCGGCCGTTAGACGTATCAGCCACCGTCACAGCGGGGACAGCAGCGGTGTGAAGCGTATCGGCAGATGATGGATTCATCAAAGAAGCCTCCTCTTCGTTTCTTCCTTTTATTGTATCGTATTCTTCGCCACAAAACAAGCCCTTTTTATGTACAAATCAAATAAATCTCCTGATTTTTTCTGTATATATTCCCCATAACCTCTCTCGTGAAGATGAGATTTTGTCATTTTCTTGCCCCGCAGGGGGTGTATATTGTGACAAAAAAACTTGCTCGGACGTTGTTTTTATTGACAAGCCAAAAAATCTTTCGCATAAAATGAAAGTAAATGTTGAAACAACAGGAAAATTATGATACAATGGGGGTAATGATTCCGATGTGGTTTCAGACTGTATCCGATGAGGGGGATATTTAGTTATGGAGAAGAAAGAAATGTTTGAACTGTGGCGTCAGAACGCCACCGAAGACACCGATCTGGTGCATGAACTCGACCGTATGCAGGGTAAGGAGGACGACATCTACGAGAGTTTCTACCGCGAGCTGAAATTCGGCACGGCCGGTCTTCGCGGCATTATCGGAGCTGGTACCAACCGCATGAATATTTATACCGTGCGGAAGGCTACACAGGGACTCGCCAATTTCCTCGTTAAGAAGTATGAGCATCCGTCTGTCGCTATTGCCTACGATTCCCGTATCAAAGCAGACCTGTTTGCCAAAGAAGCCGCCCGTGTATTAGCCGCTAACGGCGTAAAAGCGTACCTCGCCACAGAACTGCAGCCCACACCCGTGGTTTCCTATGCCGTGCGTCACCTGAAAACCAGTGCTGGTATCATGGTGACCGCCAGCCATAACCCTGCCAAATACAACGGCTATAAGTGCTACGGCAGTGACGGATGTCAGATGACTGATGTCAACGCCGATGCGGTGTATGCTGAGATTCAGCAGGTAGATTACTTCAACGGCGATATCAAAGTCGCCGACTTTGACCAAGCCCTCGCAAGCGGCATGATCGAATGGATCAGCGACAGCGTGTATGACACCTACCTCGATTGCGTACAGGCACAAACTATCCGTGAAGGTATCTGTCAGGGTTCCGGGCTGAAAGTCGTTTATACGCCGCTGAACGGTGCAGGCAACAAACTCGTCCGCAAGATACTTGGTCGTATCGGTGTCGAAAATGTGGTAGTCGTTCCGGAGCAGGAACTGCCGGACGGCAACTTCACAACCTGCCCCTATCCGAATCCAGAGGTCAAGGAAGCTCTCCAGCTCGGCTTGGCTCTGTGCGAGAAGGAACAGGCCGACCTGCTGTTGGCCACCGATCCCGACAGTGACCGTGTGGGTATCGCTGTCAAAACAAAAGACGGCTACCGTTTGATGTCCGGCAACGAAACCGGCATTATGCTGATCAACTACATCCTTTCCGGACGTCAGTCTGCCGGTACCCTGCCCGCACAGCCTGTGGCAGTTCGTACCGTTGTGACCAGTAAGCTGGTCGACAAGATTTGTGAGAAATTCGGTTGTGAACTGAAGGTCGTTCTCACCGGCTTCAAGTATATCGGCGAGCAGATCCTCCTGTTGGAGCAGAAAAATGAAGAGGATCGCTATGTTTTCGGCTTTGAGGAAAGCTACGGCTATCTGGCCGGCAGTTATGTTCGTGATAAAGATGCCGTTGTCGCTTCGATGCTGATTTGCGAAATGGCCGCCTACTATCGTCAACAAGGCAAAAGTCTGGACGATGTGATGACCGCCATCTACAAGGAGTACGGGCACTATCTGAACGAGACCCGCAGCTATGAGTTTGATGGTGCCGCCGGTATGCAGAAGATGGCCGACATCATGGACGACCTCCGCAAGAACCCGCCAAAAGAAATCGCCGGTGCAACTGTCTGTGAACTGGCCGACTATCAGGAATCCTACAGTAAGAATCTGACGACCGGCGAAACGACACCTATCTTCCTGCCAAAGTCCAATGTATTGTCCTATTCGTTGGATAATGGTGGTGCTGTGATCGTTCGTCCTTCCGGCACCGAGCCGAAAATTAAAATCTATGTGACCGCAGTCGGCAAGAGCCAAGCGGAGGCCAAAGTCCTCGCCGACGCCACTTTCACTGCCACTACCGCCTACATGAACATCTAAAGAACCGTTCCGCATACTTCGTTCCGTGAACACCCGCTGTCAAGCGGATTGCTTTTGCGGCACCTTATGTGAACCAACCACCGATTCGTCAAGGATCGGTGGTTTTTTTTGGCAGCGGCGTCCCGCCGGCGGCATCCTGCCGCTGTGTACTTGGGCTTTTTGCAGTCAATGACAGCCAAAACAGCGGTGTTTCTCGGACGGCTTTCTTGACATATTCGTGTCGGTTCGTAAGAACCTGCCTGTACACGTCCTGATGAATGTTCTCCTACGGAATAGAAGTGACGAATGACGATGACAGAGCGACACTCACCAATTGGTGTGGGTTGGGTAGTATAGTCAATGGTTGTGTGTTCAGCAAGCGGTCGGGAGCGATAGCGGAGTTGACAGCGGAGGCACTCCGCTGACGATGACAGAGCGACACTCACCAATTGGTGTGGGTTGGGTAGTATAGTCAATGGTTGTGT
>CACZZU010000123.1 GCA_902785765.1 uncultured Ruminococcus sp. | reverse complement strand
ACGGACATCTCCAGCATTTTCAAAGCCAGCGGTTCGTCATCCACGCACAGTATTCTCATGATTCTGTCCCTCCTTTGGTAAAATAACGGTTGCCGTTGTTCCTTTTCCTATCACGCTTGTGATAATCACTTTCCCGCCGCACATATCGTGCAGGCGTTTTTTGGTGTTCTCCATTCCAATATGTGATCTTCCATCGTCAGGTCTGTGGGCTTCGGTATCGAAGCCCACACCGTCATCGGAAATAACCACTTCATACGCCGTATCCGTTTTTTTGGTCGCTATGGTAACGGTGCCGCCGTCTTCTTTCATGCCTACGCCATGCTTGACGGCATTTTCGACCAAAGGCTGGATACTCAACAGCGGCAGCTTGAAGTCCGTTGCCTGAATATCATACTCTACGTTCAGCAATTCGGCAAAACGCAGCTTTTCAATGTACAGGTACTTTTTCAAATGCTCCAGTTCCATTGTAAAGGGGACGGGTGCGGTTTGCTTGAGTGAGTCCATATTGCCACGCAAATAATCCGCAAATGTCACCGTCGCCTCTTGTGCGACTTCCGGATCGAGTGTACACATCATAGCGATGGAACTCAATGCGTTGTACATAAAGTGTGGCTGGATCTGACTGACCATCACGGATACCTTTGCTTCATAAAGTTCCTTTTGCATCTTTTGATAGCGGATCGTTTCGAGATACTGCTTACGCAAATCGACTATCAGGCGGACAATCTGATACCCCATTGTAACCGCCAAGCCATAGTTGAAAAGATACGATCCAGGAAGGTGTACATATAGGTCGATAACATCGAGCATCAAGGTCAAAAGCAGCGGAGTCCACGAAATCAGAAACACCAGTGCGTTGCGGTTGCCGGGGATTTCCGCACAGAGCAGAACAATCATCAAAACCGCACAAATCGCAATCACAACGAATACACTCGGCTCGGTAACGATCAGATCGGCTGTGTTGGTCAGGTGCAGTGCCAGTACCGATACAAGCGTGAGAAAAAACAGAAGTGTAGTAATATTGGCGACCGCTCTCGTTATGAACTTTTGCATATTCGATTTGAGATACAGGAAAACAGATGTGATAAACATATAGCCGGTCAATTTGACCACCATCATACAGACAACGGGATCGGTGATCCACAAATTCAGATAACCGCTGATATTCTGCAAGATCATATACAAACCCCAGAAAAAGCACAATACGCCGAAGGCGAGATACCTATAATTGACCCTGCCGAGAATGAATCCAGATACCGGAAAGAAGAACAGTCCGAAAAAGCATACCAGAACGAACAGCAGCACGCTCGGCAGTGCTTCAAAGAAAAACAACCAGTAAACGCTGTCGGTCACACTAAGAGAAACGCCGAAACAATCCGAAAAGCTCTGCGTCGCCATTTCATACGGATACTCTACTTCCAGTGTCAGTTCTTTTTCGCCGTTCATAACCTCATCGGGATAGTCCATAAAATCATCCGTTATAATCCAGTATCCCGGTGTATTCTTCATTAGCTCTGACGGAGCCGGCTTGGCATCTTCGATCTCGTATTCAATGTAACGATATTCAAGAAGCACCTCGTCGCCGGCTTTCAGCGTGTACCATACATTTTGTGATGAAATTGTCATATTATTGTAGGCGAGTGCTTCTATTACCGGAGTACCTCGAAAGACGATCTTATGAAAATGATCGCTGATCGGTACTTTGGGATCGATCTTCTTCCATTCGCCTCCGTCAACGGAATATTCACCCTCCATCATGACCGTACAGTACTCGGTTAAGGGTGCCTTAAAGAAGTAACGAATACATTGTATCACCGCAAATCCGAGCATCACAAGCATCAGTACGATCACGATCGTCGAGAACGTCTTCCCTCCCAGAATCCCTTTTATTATTTCTTTCATTTCTATCCTCCTTTTGGGTTGTTTTTTCATCATAATAACCAAAACATTGGAAAGTAAATATAGTGTACCATGTATTTTAGCGGCTTTCAAGGGAGGAACTAAAATTTCCCATGTTGAAAAGGGAAAGCGGCATTTCTTCCCTTCCTAAAGAGATAGAGCATTTCGGTGCACTTCGATGAAAAAAATTCCAATATTTTCAGAAATCTTAAAGATTTGCAAAGAAGCTGCAAAGGTCGGTTTGGTATAATGATGACAGAACAAAGGAAAACAATCACTAAAACAAAGGGCTTTAAGTTCGACAACAACATCAAGGGTCTGAACGCTAAAGGCGGCTTTGAGATCCCCGCAGGCAGAACCATCAACATCAATATGTACACCTACAACAACGGCTTCGATGGCTCTGCCAAGAAGGATGCTTGCCAGATTCAGAGAACGACAGCAAAACCACCAAAATCAGCGAATGGTATGTAGATCGTTATTGGGAACAGCAGGAGCATGGTGCTGAATACTGGGGAACCTGATTATGTGACCTATATCTCACATCAAACAATCACCGAGGCAATATCTCACAGATAAGCCCCTACGCAAATATACAGAAGCCCCTATAACAAAATGCCGAGCCACCGCGGATACGCGAATCCATTCCGCCCAGCCTATCATCACTGCTGCTCTGTGCGTATGAGTTCCCTATCACCATCGGCGTTGCGATACCCCGTCCCGTTCAGACTTGTCGGTCTGAACGGGACTACTGATGTGCGGAGATGTAACCTCTCTTGGCTCTTCTTTTTTCCGCACATAGAAGAACAGGCAAAAAACAGCCGCCCAGATCATCCTATCTGGGCGGCTTTACGGATGTTCAAAACAGATTTCGGTGCCGTACTTAAAGAATATGGAGCGTCACCGCTGAAAAGGTCTTGACATCCCACCAAAAAAGGAGTATAATGCTCGATAAGCAACATCTGTTGCACAACAATTGTTTCGCATAGAAAGGAAGTACCCCATGCCACCCAAAGCAAAATTCAGCAAAGACGAGATCATAAAAGCCGCTGTCCGTATCACCCGTGAAAAGGGGATCGCCGCCGTCACCGCACGGGAAGTCGGTGCGGTACTTGGCGTGTCTTCACGTCCCTTGTTCACCTACTTCAATACCGTTGAGTCGCTCAAGTTGGCAGTGTACCGCTACGCCAAGGAACTCTATCAACAATACGTTCGTGAAGGACTGACAAGGAAAATACCGTTTCTCGGTGTCGGACAGCAATACCTGCGTTTTGCCAGAGAGGAACCGGAACTATATAGGTATCTGTTTCTATCGCCGCCCGAAGGCATGCGGGGTGGTGCGATGGAGGCTTTGAAACTCTCACAGGAATTGGCACGGGACTCTCTCATGCACACCTACCACATGGATGCCGTAACCGCCGACCAATACTTTCGTGACCTGTGGCTGGTAGCCTACAGCTTTACGACACTCATCGTCACGGACGAATGTCCTTATACTGACGAAGAGATCAGTCACATTCTGACCGAGTTCAGCATCAGTATTTGTATGGCCTACAAAAAGATTCCCGGTCTGCCAGAAGGCAACTACGATAAAGAGACGATCTTCCGCAAGCTGGTACAAATATAGCAACAGTGTATCCCCCCAACGGTACCACACCGTCACACATCTGACCGTTGGCGTCCACCCATCACACGAAGGAGACATCAACTTCTGCGACATCGCCTCCACCGGATCACGCAAGGACTATGAACAGCAGTACCTGTGACGGCTCAAGCCATCCAAAGCGGTCAGAACCGTGACCTGTCCCACGACAATAGGGTAATCGGCATCTCTGCCATTGCAGATACCACGCTGGACGGAGTAGTCGGCATGAACAGCGGTATGTTCAACAACCCATTCATCGCATAAGGAAGGTACCGCAAACGATGGCTGCGGTACGCACTGCCGGTTTCCTTTCAGTTTCACCATACACAAATGGGCGGCTGCCATGCTGCCCGTTTTCTGGAAAATTGGCAAAATGCCATAAAAAACTGCACTGACGTGCTCCTACTCTCATATCATCCGATAGGAGGTCAACCCATTGAAATACCCGTTGAGTGAAAAATACATGACAGCCTCCCTGTTATCCAAAATGATGGGTCCGAATCCCCTCAAACTGGAAGAAGAACTACTGACAGGACATCATATCCCACCAAACGCTACCGTTTGTGATCTCGGCAGCGGTCAGGGATTGACCAGCGTCTTTTTGGTGAAGGAATACGGATTCAGGGTCTATGCCGCCGACCTGTGGAGTGACCCCACGGATAACCGCCGTTTTTTCTCTGAAATGGGACTCACGGCGGAAGAGATCATTCCGGTCAAAGCCGATGCCGAAGCTCTTCCTTTTAAGAAAGACTTCTTTGATGCCGTTGTGTCCACCGATTCCTACAACTATTTCGGACGTGACCCCCACTATCTTGACAACAAACTGCTGCCGTTCGTTAAGGAAGGCGGTTACATCTATATTGCCATACCGGGAATGAAAAAAGACTGTCACGATCATCTGCCGCAGGAACTGCTGTTATCATGGACACCGGAACAGCTCGACTATCTGCACGATACCACCTATTGGTCATCTATCGTCCGCCAGTGTCAGAAAGGTGAAGTGTTGGACATATCCGAAATGGTTTCCAACGAAGAAGTATGGGCAGATTGGCTGAAGCAAGACAATCCCTATGCCATCGGTGACCGCAAAGCGATGGCTGCCGGCGGCGGTCAGTACCTCAACTTCATTCGCATCGTTATCCGAAAGAAGGCTGCTCCTTCTCCCCTCACTGAAAAAGAAAAGGAGGTCACATCATGAAAATCCTCGTTATCAACGGCAGTCCCAAACGAGATGCCAGCGACACCCTGTGCCTTACCCGTGCTTTTCTGGAGGGCATGAACAACGTCACCGACAATGACGTGCAGTTCCTGCACGCCATCGACAGCCACATCGAATACTGCACCGGCTGCTTTGCTTGTATGCGAAACGGCGGACACTGTATCCACCAAGACGACATGACCGCCATCCTGTCATCCATTCTGAACAGTGATCTCCTGATCTGGAGTTTTCCACTGTACTGCTACGGTATGCCCGCTCCTCTCAAGGCACTGCTTGACCGCACCTTGCCGCTTTCAAGCATGACCATGCAAAAGGTCGGCGACCGTTACGCACACGTTGGACAGAAGGATTTTTCTCACCTGAAATATCTGATGATCTGCGGCTGCGGTTTTCCGAACAGTGCCCACAACTTTGAAGCAGCCGTCCTGCAGTTCCGGCTATGCTTCCCTCACGCCCACACGATCATCACCGTACCGGAAAGTCCCATGTTCCATGTACCTGAAGCGGCTTCCGTCACTACGCCTCGCCTTGCCCTCCTGAAAGAAGCTGGTCAACAATATGCCGCCAACGGCACGGTCAATGACGCACTGATGCAGGCAATCACCGCCCCGATGATCCCCGAAGAACAGTACGCCGCCATCGTCAACGGAGGTGTCACATGAGCCGCCGACAGTTAGTCGTCTACGTCCACGGTCAAGGCGGCCACCCAACTGAATGTGAGCACTACCGTCCTCTCTTTCCGCACCACGACGTCATCGGGCTGGACTACCGAACCTCTACACCGTGGGAAACAGGAGCAGAAATTCACAAAGCTATCTGCTCCTATCGTGCTGCCTGCGACCACCTCATACTGATCGCCAACAGCATCGGTGCGTTTTTCTGTATGTATGCTGCGATTAGTCCCCTCGTCAAGAGAGCTTACTTCATTTCTCCGGTGGTAGATATGGTGTCCATCATCCTCCGGATGATGGAACAAGCCAACATCACCGAAGAAGCCCTGCAAGCCCACGGCACCCTTCTCACACCTTCCGGAGAGGAACTATCGTGGAAGTACCTGTGCTACGTTCGGGAACACCCGATAAGTTGGTCGGCTCCGACCAAGATCCTGTATGGTGCGAAAGACAACCTCACCCCTCTCCCAACAATGACGGCGTTTGCTCAACAGCATCATGCTGCACTGACTATCATGGAAGACGGCGAACACTGGTTCCACACCACCGAGCAGATGTGTTTTTTAGATGAATGGATACGCTCATCGTGAGGGACAGCCTGCGGCTGTAAATCGCAGCGGACTGGCAGAACGTCACTCGCCGCCATTCCAACGAGCTGCGAAGTGCCTGCACGGAAGTCAATTTTCAAAATCTGATAGCTGACAGAGCAGCCATTCCATTTT
>CACZZU010000122.1 GCA_902785765.1 uncultured Ruminococcus sp. | reverse complement strand
CTTTTCCTTGCGGAACTCTTTGCTGGCGTCGATAAAGAACACGCTGCGGTCAGTGTTGTCCTTCTTGAGGATGATAACGCAGGTAGGAATACTGGTGCTGAAGAAGATGTTTGCTGGGAGACCAATCACCGCATAGATGCTGCCGTTTTCCAGAAGGTGCTTGCGGATGGTGCCCTCGGCGGCACCACGGAACAGGACGCCATGGGGCAGGATAATACCCATGGTGCCATCCTCCTTCAGTTTAGCAAGAGCACCGTTGATCTTATCCAACAGATCCTTGTTGCCTTTTTTGAGACAGAGAGCGTAGTCTTCGAGGGTAAACTCCTCATCAATGATCTTAATGTCGCCATTCTGCTTCAAAAACGCCAAAGCGGGCTGTTCATCCAAAATCACACAGTCGATCTTCCGCTGTTTGAGAGCTTGAATGGCATCTGCTGCCTTGTTGTAGCGTTCTACTTTGGCAGTACCGTCATCTTCATAGTCCGTGGCGTAAATATCACCGGTCGTACCGAGTTGTACGCCGATTTTCTTGCCGACCAGGTCAGCCAAACCCACAATTTCATCTTTAGGAGCCGGATCATACACGATGATGACCTGTTTGGAAGTTGTATAACTGTCGGAGAAGTCAGCGTTCTTCTTTCTGTCTTCCGTCACCGTCATTCCGGCGGCACCGATGTCCGCTTTACCGGCATTGACCGCTGCGATGATGGAGTCAAACTTCATGTTCTCAATGGACAGCTCCATCCCCAACTCATCACAGATTGCCTGCATGATGTCCATATCAATACCCACGATCTTGCCGTTCTCCACATATTCATACGGCGGGAACTCGGCGTTCGTGGCCACGATCAACTTTCCCTTGCGCTGCACGTCCTTTTTCTCATAAGACATGGTGCCCTTCTCTTCATCCGTACCGATATAGTTCGTAATGATCTTCTGAATAGTACCATCTTCCTTGAGCTTCCCTAAAGCAGCATTCACCTTGTCAAGCAAGTCTTTGTTGCCTTTTTTGAGACAGAGAGCGTAGTTCTCCTGCGTAAACTCTTTCGGTAAGATGCGGATATCGCTATTACGAGCGACAAACGCTTTCGCAGGCTGCTCATCCAACAGGACACAGTCCAGCTTTTGCTGTTTGAGAGCCTGAATAGCGTCCGCTGCTTTATTATAGCGTTCTATTTTGGCTGTACCGTCATCCTCATAATCTGTGGCGTAGACATCACCGGTGGTGCCAAGCTGTACGCCGATCTTTTTGCCCGTGAAGTCATACTCCTCTTCCGCAGGGTTCTCTTCGGCAGAAGAAGGTTCTTCCTCGGTCGGAGCAGGCTCTTCATACAGAACGATCGACTGCACAGCGGTCGTATAGGCATCGGTGAAGTCCGCCTGCTTTTGGGTGTTGACGTTTGCCAGCAGACCTGCCGCACCACCGGCAGCCGCCGATACCATACCATAAGACAGGGCATCGAGCATTTCGTTGGCGGGCATGCTCTGCACATTCAGTTCATAGCCCAACTCATCACAGACAGCCTGCATCACATCCACATCCAAGCCAACAATGCGGTCACCTTCGATATAGGCGTAAGGCTTTGAGGAAGTATCCACTGCGAATATCAGGGTATCGGTACGTTCCTTTTCCTGCTTCTGATAGGGGCTCCTGCCCTTGTCGGCATCGGCTCCGATATAGTTGCGGACAATGCTGTCCAACGTACCGCTGTCCTTCAGCTTTTTGAGGGCGGTGTTCAGCTTGTTCCGCAGGTCTTTGTTGTCCTTCTGGACAGCAAAGGCATAGTTCTCGGACGAAAATGGTTTGTCATATACCGACAGACCACTGCCGTCCGTTGCCAGGGAGCGAGCAGCTATTTCATCCGTCAGCAAACAGTCGATCTGCTTTTCGATCAAAGCCTTGACTGCATCGGTCAGGGCGTAATACCGCTCGACGGCTGAGCGGGAGCTTTCTTCATACGCCCGCATCCTCTGTTCTGCGGTTGTACCGATTTGCACACCGACCGTTTTGCCACTGAGGGTATATTCCTCCACAGTGGATGTTTCATCTTCACCGACCGCCTGCACCACCGGTATGTGCAGCATCAGTGTGAAACACAGAGCCGTCAGAGCAAAGACCATAAAAACAGCCGTTGTTCGTTTGAATTGGTTGGTTTTCACCATGGTTCTCTCCTCTACACACAAGATACCGCCTATTATACCATGTCCTCCTATATTTTACAATAGAACTATCTGTTTTTGTTAGACTTACCAAAGCCCGACATGGTTTTTTGTAAAAGATTGCGTCAACAAAAATACCACCGCAAGTATACGGTGGCTCGGTAGGTCATAATGGCAGACAATCACTTTATGGTGAAGCGAAAGCTAAAAATGGAAGAAGAAACCGCAGCGGTTCGTAAAGAAGCGGCAAAGAGCGTCCTGACAAATGTTCGTTTACGGAAGGAAGAGGATAGGTGACAATGACAGAGCGACAGTCACCAACTCAAATGGGTTGTTAGTATCATCAACTGCTGTGCGTTGAGCAAGTGGCATCGACCGAGGGAAGTACCCTTGTGGTACCGACAAGCAAGATGGTCGTTGCGTCACCTGCCGCCATCGTTATGTCTGATACGCTGCCAGAAGTCATGGTAAGCCTGCTCGGTCTTGTTAGAACCAGCTTCATAATACACAGTGCCTTTCAAGCTGTCGGGAAGGTACTGCTGCGGTACCCAATGGTCTGGATAATCATGTGGGTACAGATAGAACTGTCCCTTGACCTTGACCTCTGCACCGTCATAGTGTTTATTCTGGAGCTGACGCGGAAATCCGCCGCCTTTGCCGGCCTGTACATCGGCCATCGCACGATTGATCGCCATATACGCTGAATTAGACTTCGGTGACAGTGCCACCAAAATGACTGCATCCGCCAATGGGATGCGGGCTTCGGGCAAACCGACCATCATCGCCGCATCCACCGCCGCCTTGACAATGGGAATGATCTGCGGATTCGCCAATCCGACATCCTCACAAGCACAAACCATCAATCTCCGACAAGCCGAGGGCAGATCGTCCGCCGCCAGGATCCGTGCCAGATAATGTACGGCGGCATCCGGATCCGAACCACGCATTGACTTTTGGAAAGCTGACAAGAGATCGTAGTGTTCATCTCCCTCACGATCGTATTTGACAGCACTTTTCTGCGTCAGCGACACGACGGTTTCATGGGCAACAACCCGCTGACCGTCCGTCAGCGGTGTCGACAGCACCGATAATTCCACAGCGTTAACTGCTTTGCGGACATCACCGCCACAGGCATAAGCGATATGCTCGATACAGGCATCCGAAAAAACGATTGTTTCGCCGCTGTCCTTTGCCAGCAAGTCAATGGCACGCCGCACCGCCTGCTCTACATCACGCTTCTCCAGCGGCTTAAACTCAAATACCGTGGAACGGCTGAGGATGGCACTGTACACATAAAAGTACGGGTTCTCGGTGGTAGAGGCAATCAGTGTGATGCTGCCGTTCTCAATAAACTCCAACAGCGTTTGCTGCTGTTTTTTGTTGAAGTACTGTATCTCGTCCAGATACAGCAGAATACCGTTAATGCCGCTGAAACCGGACAATTCCTCTACAATACTGCGAATATCGGCCGTTGTAGCAGTCGTGCCGTTGAGCTTTCGCAAGGTACGGTTGGTCTGTTGGGCGATGATGGTCGCCAGCGTGGTCTTGCCGACACCGGATGGTCCATAAAACACCATGTTCGGGATATGTCCCGACTCAATAATGGTACGCAGGGGCTTGCCTTTATCCAACAAATGGTGCTGTCCCGCAATATCGTCCAACATCTTTGGCCGCAGCCTGTCTGCTAAAGGACTGTTCATATCCTCACCGCCCTTTCTGCCATTCTTATTGGCAACGCTTGTCTGACCGACAGAAGATCATTCTTGTAATTCCCCCAAACCCACCCTGATTTGCCGTTAATACGTGGTAGTAACCGTGAACGATAACAATACGTTTGTGCCGTGTTGGAGCCTAACGATCATTATGAGGAGTCGAACCCCGCTTTGCTCAAAAGCTGCCGCAAGATACGGACTCATTCTCAGCCGCAGAGATGTATTCACCCGACAAACTTAACCTATGTGTAGTTGTTTGACGTGCCGCTCTCTCATCGAGGAACGGTATGTCGCCTGTCATATCACCGCCGCAACGATGATGTATTTTCGATCAGCAAAAAGAAATGCCCTGCTCACAACGAACAGCAACTCTCCCTTGTTTTTCGGTCTGCCGTCCGGAATGTGCGTTGTGCTGCATAACACGGCTTGTTGTTCTCCCGCACAAACGAGGTATCCCCCCTCATGGTAAAGAACCGTGAAAGCAGCGTGTGCCTTTTGTAATCCGCCAAAGCATTTCAACCAGCGAAGCTAAATCGCTTACAGCAGTTCAGTCGTCCAGTTCAATGCCTGCAAGCGGTTATCTGTCAGACGAAGCTGTTTGCTCATCTCGTCCAATTTCTTTTGCAGGTACCGGACGTTGACCGCACTCAAGATTTTGATCTCGCTGGCCGAGTAGCGGCGTGTCGCACCGGAAGCCGCTGTAATCAGGTCACGATAGGCACGAATACGCACGTTCAGTGTATCCCGCTTGGCAATCAATTCGGTAATACTCTCGCCGTTATCCGTTGTCAGACAGTTGGTCTTGTTGATGTGTGACATCAGTTCTTCCAGACGGTCAACACATTCGTCCAGTTCCCTCAACAGTTCTTCAGGATCTTCGGCAGGTTCTTCACCCTCCTGAACAAGTGCATTGTTCTGCAAACGCAGCCGAAGCTCGTCGATTTTTTGGTTCAGGTCTGCCCTTTCTTGTAAGGCTTCTGCCAATTTCATGGTGATGTCCTCCTTGTTTCATTGATGTATCGTATATATCTCTTCTCCGGCTAGAGCAACAGCCGTGTCCATAGACCCATGATAACCTCCTTGCGGGTGTGAATATCACCGGTACACAGTCGGGTAAAAGACCGTCTAGGAGTGAAATTTCTCCGCAAAGAAATATCTCACCCATTGTTACAATTTCCCGAATGCCCGTATTTAACTCCATGCGATCAGGGTATAAATAGGCTCGCCTATGACAAGATACCTACCGATTGCTCATGCTCCCAAGAAAAAATATCAACTGCGATCATTCTGACCGCAACCATGCCGGAAGCAAAGGCTTCTATTGCCGGCACTCTTACCACTATCGCACCACTAGCGACCAATCCCAATGTCACCACATCGAAAATACCATTCACTTCTTCCCATGTACGTTGTCTTTCCTGCAGGAAAACGACTGACCATCTGTCATGTGTGATCGTATGTTTATCTGCATGATCTATGGCTATTGAGAAGATGGCAAATACAGCCGCATAAAGCAGGCATCCAATGCATCTCTGACGGCACGGAAATGTTTCGGCCACCACATATAACCGTGAGCGTGAATAGATTTTCCACTGGTAAAACCGGCATTGAGCGTAAAGCTGTTACCGTCCAAGACGTTCTTACGGGAACGGTCAAAACCGTTCCACCGTCCGACATGGTATTGCAGAAGCACAGAGGTAACTTCCGTCACAAAGTTCTCGCCGACTTCTGTCACAATGGCGTGTTCTGCCGATACACCACGAGGGCAGATAACAGCCGTGTAACGTCCCTCCTGCTCCGTCAGGGCATAATTCACCGATGCGTTAATGTCAGTGCCGGTGGTATAGTAAAAGGTCAGGTAAGTCAGCTGCATCATCTTCGAACGCCTGACCCATTGGAGAAAACTTCCGAAGGACATTCTCTTTCACCTCTCATCGCCACGCTAAAAGATAGGTGTGTTGATGGTCAGACATATCAACAATACCCGTTCGAGGGAAAGCACTCCTTGCTCCCCCATCTTCTCTCACTGCTACGATCAGTTTGATTATAGCACACATCGTTGGGTTTGTAAATCGACCGGACCAGATTTTTCTCGCCCTAGGTGATGCTGTTCAGAAAGGCGGTGTAGCATATAGAAACACTCTCCGGCACATTCTTGCCAAATATACCACCTTTCGGATACAAAAAAATCCCGTCCTTGTGGACGGGATTTATATAAAAGGGTTCGCACCCTGAAAACTGAATAAAGCAGTGAAAGCAAAAGCAGATAACCAAGAAGCACTTGGACAAGCCCTCGACCAATTAGTACTGCCAAGCTGAACGC
>CACZZU010000121.1 GCA_902785765.1 uncultured Ruminococcus sp. | reverse complement strand
GCCCGACAGTTTTCTTCGTGAAAGTCATCGGGCAGACCTTTTTTCGGAAAAACGTCGGTAGGCACACCTTGCTGACCGTTCTCTGATTTTTTTTGTCTCACCTTTTTATCGAGAGAGACAGGGCATATCGTTTCTTCTTCGGAACGAACGCCGCTGGCCGTATTTCCTGCTTCCGGTGAACGATTCACTGGTCTGGCAGTGTTTCGATGATCTGCCGGATGACATCGGCACGGTTGAAAGGTGTCATAAAGTAGAAGCCGTCTGCGTGGGAACGGAACAGACGAGCCAGTTCCACTGTGATGGCAACACCAACAGCGGTGGCCTCTTCCCGTGACATAGACGGATCAAAACGGTCGAGCAGACTGTCGGGAATATTGACCCCCGGCACTTCGTTCTTCATGAACGAGGCGTTGCGGTAGCTGACCAGCGGCATCAGACCTACCAGCACTTTCATGCCCTGTGCACGGGCGGCATCAATTGAGGGCAGGCACTCTGCCGAGAAGACAGGCTGTGTCAGCACAAAACGGGCACCGTTTTTTTGTTTCTTCGCCAAGCGGTTGAGTGAATACGTCTGTTTACGGGGGGTTGGGTCATACGCCCCGCCAATGGTGAGAGGAGCTTCGGAAAAGATATCCTCGTTTAGCTTTCCGATCAGTTCCATCAGGCGGGTCGAGTCTACGTTGAAGACTGGCTTGACGAGACCTCTGTCCGTTTCGGCAATGGTATCACCGGTCACAGCCAGCACCGATCGGATACCTTCGCAGTGGGCACCCAGCAGCAAAGCACGAAGGGCGTTGAGGTTTTTGTCCCGACAGCAAATATGCGGCAGGGCTTCAATACCAACGTCCCGCTGTATCTTGGACGAACAGATGACGGAATCCATGCGGGCGTGTCCCAACGGCGAATCCGACACGGTAACGACCGATACGCCGCTTTCTTTGAGAATGTGGGCGGCGTGGATGAGTTTGGAGAGGTCAGCACTGATGGGTGGATCCAGTTCCGCTGCCAGAATGAATCGGTCTTCTGTCAGACAGGATGCTTTGGGGGAAATGAAGTGGTGGGAGAGGTGCGATGCGGAGACGGAAGTATCTGTCGCAGCGGCGGACGATGGCGTATTGGGTGTTGATGCAGTGGGCGATGTGTCGGAAGAGACAGCGGCACGGGCGGGTGTTGATTTAGGTGCCGCGGGAATGGTCAGCGGCACTTGGTCGGGGTGTTGTACATAGCGGTCGAGCAGGCGGATAAAGTCCGGCGTCGTGCCGCAGCAGCCCCCGACAGCGTTTAGCCCGAGCGGCAGCAAACGTGCCGTTTGTGCGGCAAAATATTCCGGCGTGGCTGTGAAGATGGTACGTCCGTTTTCGATAGCCGGATAACCTGCATTGGGCATCGCACAGGTGTATAAATTCGTGTGTTTACGAATATAAGAGAAAAAGGCGGCAGCGTGGGGCAGCATTTGCAGAGCACCACAGCCGCAGTTCAGACCGACCATCGTCAGTTGTTGCTGCAGGGAGGCGATCTCTTTCAGCAGCTGCGTCAATGAAGTGCCCGAACGGGTACGGCCATCAGGCAGTACCGTGAAGGAGGTGATGACCTCCGCCTGTGGAGCTTTCGACAGTAAGTAATCAATTGCCGGCAAGATGGGTTGAAGGTCTGGCAGTGTCTCAAACAAAAACGTGGTCGCACCGCAGGAAAGAAACGTGTCGATGAGAAAAGCGTATTCTCTGCGAATCTCTTCGGAAGAGAGGGTGTTATCATACAGTACGCTGACATCGGCACAGACGACCGCCTGTTCAGCGGCACACTGGGTGGCGATATGATAGCTGTGTTCCAGAATGGCGGCCACGTCATCGTGGGACACACCGAGGGTATAACGGTTGGCTGAAAAGGTATTTGTCCGCAGCAGCTTCGCCCCTGCGTCCAGATAGCTTCGGTGTATTTCTTGGATCAGGGGAGCATTGGTGAGAGTGGAAACCTCGCAGAGTTTGGGATCGAGACCTGTTTTCTCGGAAAAGTAGGTTCCCATCGCACCGTCAGTGGTGACAAGGGGTGTTTGCTGAAAGAGTGTTTGTAATGTCATGCGGTTCACCTGCTTTTTAGGATGATAGAATGATGGACGACCGGAGAGAAATATTCGGTCGGAATAACTGAAAGGGAAGATAGCGGCGTGGGATGACGTTCACTCCTTTCGACACATCAAGGGTGTGCCGCTTTCCTTCAAGAGAAAGGCTATGGGAAGTGTTACGCACACTGAATTTCTTTCACAAATCAAAACCCGCCGCCGCTCACAGAGGATAAGTTTATCGGTATGGTGTAGGTTTTTCCAAAGGAGGAAAATATCCCGCTAGGAGATGGGATTTGCCGCTGTCACGAAAGTCAACACGTCCGTTCAGTTGGTATCCCTATTATAGTACATTCCGAAAGGAAACACAATGCTTTTAGTGGTGCGGGTACGCTGTTCACGAAAATGTCGTGGATGGTATCCAAAGGGCACTGGTGATGATATGAAGTGGATAGAGATGACGGGGAATGGCTGAAGGACAAAGCAAAAGCTCCCCTACTGCAGCAGGGGAGCTTTCACACAGTGTTTTGTGTGGTGTGGTGGAAACCAACAAAGGGTTCACCCGTTGTTCTTGATCTCGTCAAGACAATTCTGACAGACGGACTGGTTCTTGTAGGTGACGATGTTGTTCGCTGAATTGCAGAAGATGCAAGCGGGACGATACTTCTTGATAATTACACAGTCATCATCTACGAAGAACTCAACCGAGTCCGAACCGTCCTTGATATTCAGCATCCTTCTGATATCAGACGGCAGCACCAAGCGCCCTAATTTGTCAATCTGTCTTACACAACCGATGGCTCTCATAATGTACCGCTCCTTTCTCTGAAATTTGACGGAAGATATGTTGCTTTGCGTTACCTATATCGTACTATTTTCAGGCGGATTTGTCAATAGGAAACGCCAAAAAAATTGTCGAAAATTTGACTTATTGTGCAATTTTCCATTTTCTGACGAAAATGGGAAATTGATGGTGTGAGCTGTAAAAAGGTTTGAAAATAAGCTTTTTATGGAATTTTTTTTCGGCAAAGCGACAGTTTTGCCGACATTGTGCCGATGATACAATAATGACCTGTATTAAAGTATCCACTGAAAATCTCATTCTTGAGAGGTTGTTTCCCTATGATAATTATCAGAGGGAATTATTCTTGGTAAGAGGATATGAGCGGTCGGGAACGGTTTTTAGCAGTTCTTTGGAACAATGTCATCATAGTGCAAATCTTTTCGAGGGGAGCGGTGACAGGATGCTCAATAAAATGTGGTTTGGTATGGTGGTTGCTGCCTTCTTATGTGCGGTGATGACCGGACACATCGAAGAATTATCTTCGGCGGCAGCGACAGGAGCGGACAAGTCAATACAGTTGTTATTGTCGATGGCCGGTGTAATGTGTTTGTGGAGCGGAATGATGAAGATAGCCGAACAAAGCGGACTGACAAGGGGCATGGCACAAGTGTTGTCGCCGCTGCTTTGTCGGCTGATGCCTGATTATGCGAAAGAAAGCCGTGCGATGCAGGCGGTGTGTGCCAATGTGACTGCCAACATTTTCGGACTGGGCAACGCCGCTACACCGCTGGGGATTCTGGCAATGAAGGAAATGCAGAAGGAAAACCGTTCCCTGCGAACGCCTAACCGCAGTATGACGATGTTTGTGGTGCTCAATACCGCTTCGGTACAGTTGATGCCAACGACCATCGCTGCCTTGCGGCAGGCTGCCGGCAGTGAGACACCCTATGCGATTTTAGTGCCGGTATGGCTGTCTTCTATCGGTGCTTTGACGGTTGGTATCCTGTTAGTGACTTGTTTGACATCACGCATGGGAGTGATACGCACGAAAACAGGCACGAAGAAAGTTCGGTCAAGAACAACGTGAGTGTGTTTGAGTGAAAAAATATCGAAACAAAAGAATTGACGAAGGAACACAGGGAAGGTGTACCGTGTGAGGGTGAGACAGAAGTGTATCACCGGGTAATAATGCGGTGAAATGGATGCAAGGAGATACGGTGAAGGGTGTTATAGATAGTGACAGCCGTATATGTATCACAGAAGGTGAGGCGGTGGATGATGGAGAGAATCGGTACCTATGCAGTGCCGCTTATCGTTGTGGGTATCGTGGTGTTTGGAATGTGCCGCAAAACGGCAGTGTTTGACTGTTTTACGGCCGGTGTCAAGGAAGGACTCTCGTCTTTGCTTGCCATGGCACCGTCTTTGATCGGGTTAGTAGTAGGGGTGACGATGCTGGAGGCATCCGGCTTTTTTACGTTGGCGGCACAAGTCCTATCGCCGATATGTCAGTGGTTCGGTATTCCCTCGGAGGTTGTGCCGCTGGGATTGATGCGGCCTATCACGGGCAGCGGCTCGTTTGCGATGCTTAATAGTCTGCTCGAACAGCATGGAGCGGACAGCTTTATCGGCAAAGCAGCCTCCGTGATGGCCGGTTCCACCGAGACGACTTTCTACGCCATTACCGTATATTATGGTGCGGTCGGCTTGAAAAAAACGGGGTACACTGTTCCGGCGGCTTTGGCGGCAGATATGACGGGGATGCTGTTGGCGGTATGGACGGTGCGGCTTTTAGGAGTGTGAATCAGAAGAAAGAATGGATGCTACGGCGTGGGCACTTTTGGCGAAAGTATGGCAGAATGAGCACGGAAAAAGGGAAAGACTTTGTGGACGAGCTGTTGACTGAACCGAGTGGCTGTCGATGCGAAAAAGATATTGCCAATAGAGAGGATCGTGCAGTATAATGACAGGGAGGTGATGTTGCTATGCTCACGGAAAAGGAAACACTCCAGCGAGCGAAAATGTATCTGGAAAAACTGTGTGAGGGGATAGACCCGCTCACAGGTCGAGCAGTTGATGCGTCTACGCTGCAAAACGAACGTATCCGCAAGTGCTTCACCTATATCTGTAAAGTGTTGAACAAGCAGATCACAGTGGCGGATCTGCCGCCGAAATCGGTAGAAAAATGGACCGAGCGTCGCCGCAGGAAGAAACCCTTCTACATAACGGAAGAGGAGCGGAGGAAAATCCGTTTGCCGCAGGGAGCGTGTCTTGTTTCGGTGTTGGTGGATATTATCAATGAAGCGGTCAATGACAACGAACGCAAGAGGCTGACGGGCAAGGCGGTCACGACTTGGTTAGCGGCACAAGGTTATCTGCGTGAGCAAATGAACGAACAGGGAAGGATCTATTGGTGGCTGACGGAACAAGCAAACAGCATCGGACTGTTCGAAAGCGTGGGTATCGGTGCCTATGGAGCATAACAGTATCATACATCTCGGGGAAGAAACTCAACGGTTTGTGGTAACACATTTGCCGAAAATCGTAGCGTATAGTAATGGGGAGGAAACATGATGTATCGAGTAAAAGAGATCATTGAGCCGGACTTCGGCTGTGAGGGGCTGCCGGATGGACAGGAACCTTGTTGTGAAGTGCTGCTGGAGGATATGGACAGCGGTGCGTGTCGGACAGTGAAAATACCCGACGCAGAGTTGTATCGGCAAGTCATTACAGAAGGCTGCGTGGTGACGTATGACGACGGCGTGGTGAAAAAGGCAACTGCTGCCGAGAAAATGTTGGATGGCGGCTGGCAAGCGATGTATCAAGCCGCCAAAAATGTACTGAACGAAAGACAAGTGTCCGAATATGTGCTGGCGGGCGGCGTTGCGGCGGCGATCATGTCCTCATCCGGCAAAATCTACACAGGGGTCTGTGTGGATACTTGTAGTACGCTTGGCATCTGTGCCGAACGGAACGCAATTTTCCGTATGCTGACTGATGGCGAACAGACTATCTCCAGGGCGTTGGCAGTAATGAGCGATGGCCGCATGGGTGCTCCTTGTGGTGCCTGCCGTGAATTGATGGTGCAGTTGATGCCGAAAGACTACGGCAACATAGAAATTCTGATGGACTATCGAAGCGGTCGTGTCGTTCATTTGGGCGATATTACGCCGGAGTGGTGGATTGGATGAGGAATCTATGAGCTTTGGAACCCTCCATGATTTCCGTTGTGCTGTGGCAACGAATCTTGCGATTCGCAACATCCAGTCCTGCCGCCGAACGCAGAGAGGCGGCAGGGCAGGATGTTTTTTCAGTGCAATTTACCATCGGATGATGTGGTATTGGATGAGATTATACAAACTGTACATG
>CACZZU010000120.1 GCA_902785765.1 uncultured Ruminococcus sp. | reverse complement strand
TTTTGTACTCATATGGTTATTATATCACAAAGCTACGCTTTGCGCAACCTTAACCCACCGTCTAAAGCCGGTGGGATTGCGGTTGCCATTTTTTCAAAAATAACGGAAGATATTTGTTGGATGAAACCACACGGAATGTTCATGAGACAGCGGAAACGACCGGGGAAAGTATCCTATCGGGGGACCTCTATCAGACCGGAAGGGAAGAGGGCGTTCCTCTTTTTTGTTACAAACAAAGGGAGGCTGCTGTGTGACTGCCCGATCATGCCGGATTTTGTGAGAAGGGATTTCGCTGATTGACAAGCGGGTAGGAAATACGTTATAATGGGGGTGCTTGATTTGGCAAAATAACAGGAGTCAAGGACAAAGAAAGGGACGTTATGAAGTTAAGTGAATTGAAGGTAGGGCAGTCGGCTGTGATCCGGCAAGTCGGCGGTACCGGCAATCTGCGGCAGCATTTTTTGGATATGGGCGTGATACCGGGAGTGGAATGTATGTTGGTGAAGTTTGCACCGATGGGTGATCCGATGCAGCTCCAGATACATGGTTATGAACTGACTCTGCGGCTGGCCGATGCCCAGCAGATCATTGTACAGCCGATGGATGAACAAAAGAAACATCCGACACCCAAGAACAAACCGTTGGAACATCCCGGTTTGGGAGAGGACGGCAAGTATCATCCCAAGGGCAGCGGGCATCCTTTACCGGAGGATACGGTGCTGTCCTATGCGTTGGTGGGCAACCAGAATAGCGGTAAGACAACGCTGTTTAACCAACTGACAGGAGCTAATCAGCACGTCGGCAATTTTCCGGGTGTAACGGTCGACCGCAAAGACGGTGTCATCAAGGGACACCCGAAAACGGTCATCACCGACCTGCCGGGAATCTATTCGATGTCACCCTATTCAGAGGAAGAAATTGTTTCCCGCAGTTTTGTACTGGAACAGAAGCCAAAGGCGATCATCAACATTGTGGATGCGACCAACATCGAGCGGAATCTTTACCTGACGATGCAGTTGTTGGAAATGGATGTGCCGATGGTGGTGGCACTAAACATCATGGACGAAGTAACGGCCAACGGCGGTTCGGTAGACATCAATACGCTGGAGGCCTTATTGGGCGTACCGGTTGTACCAATTTCGGCGGCCAAAAATCAAGGTGTCGATGAGTTAGTGAAACACGCCATTCATGTAGCATACTATCAGGAAAAGCCCTCCCGACAGGACTTCTGTCGTTCTGAAGATCATAACGGTGCTCTGCACAGGTGTTTACACGCTGTCATTCATCTGATTGAGAAAAAAGCAGAAGCGGCGGCTCTGCCGATACGCTTTGCGGCCTCAAAGGTGGTGGAGGGCGACAAACTCGTTCTGGAGAAGCTGGCCTTGTCAGACAAAGAAAAGGAGATGCTGGAGCATATCATCCGGCAGATGGAAGAGGAATGCGGACTTGACCGCAACGCTGCGATAGCGGATATGCGATTTGCATTCATCCAGCGTGTTTGTCAGCAGACAGTGGTCAAGCCGTCCGAGAGCAAAGAACACAAACGCAGTCAGCGAATCGACCGGATCCTGACAGGCAAGTTCACGGCTCTGCCGATGTTTTTGCTCATCATGGTGACCATGTTCTGGCTGACATTCGATGTCATTGGCGGTACGCTTCAGGAATGGATGGAAGGCGGTATCGAAACGCTGTCCGGTATGGCGAGAGGATGGATGGAGAGTGCCAACGTCAACGAGGTGCTGACAGGCTTGATTATTGACGGTGTTTTTGCGGGTGTGGGCAGTGTGCTGACCTTCCTGCCAATCATCATCACGTTGTTTTTGTTTCTGTCGCTGCTGGAAGACAGCGGCTATCTGGCGAGAGTTGCCTTTTTCATGGACAAGCTGCTGCGAAAGATTGGTCTGTCAGGACGCAGCATCGTGCCGATGCTCATCGGTTTCGGCTGTACGGTACCCGCAGTCATGTCGACCCGCACTTTACCCAGTGAACGTGACCGCAAAATGACCATCCTGCTTACACCGTTTATGAGTTGTACGGCGAAACTGCCGATTTACGCCTTTTTTGTGGAAGCGTTTTTTCCGGCCTATCGGTGGCTTATCATCTCTGGACTGTATATCTTGGGAATCGTGGTAGGTATTCTGGTGGCACTGCTCTACAAAAAGACCCTGTTCAAGGGAGAGGCCGTGCCGTTCGTGATGGAACTGCCTAACTATCGTCTGCCGGGACTCAAAAACGTGCTCATGCTTTTGTGGGACAAGGCGAAGGACTTCCTGCAGCGTGCTTTCACCGTGATTTTTTTGGCGACCATCGTGGTGTGGTTCCTGCAGCACTTTGACCTCCACTTTAACATGATCCCCGATGAGCAGGCACAGGATAGTCTTCTGGCTATGTTGGCGGGCTGGATCGCTCCGTTGTTCACACCCGTAGGACTGAATGACTGGCGTATCGTGACCGCTCTCATCAGTGGTTTCATGGCGAAAGAAAGTGTCGTATCGACCTTAAATGTGCTCTATGGTACGGGACTGACTGCGGCGATGACGGGCTTGACGGCTCTGTCACTGTTGGTTTTCAGTTTGTTGTACACCCCCTGCGTGGCGGCGATCGCCTCTGTCCGGCGTGAACTGGGACGCAAATGGGCGGTTGGTGTCGTGCTTTGGCAATGCCTCGTGGCGTGGGGAGCTTCTTTGATAGCGTACCTGATTGGTACGGCGTGTGGATGGTAGGTGAGTGTGATGAATCCAGTCGATGTGATACTGACGGTCATTTTGGTGGTTGTTGTCATTCTGGTTATCATGGTGATGAGACGCAACAAGAAAAGCGGCAAAGGCGGTTGTTCTTGTGGCTGCCAAAACTGCAGTGCTCCCTGCGGTCATCACAAAAATGACACGCAGGAGTCTTCGGAGCAGTCAAACACTCGATAGGTTTGTTGTAAGGAATAGTGTAAAATCACAAAAGGAGAGTCGTTGGCGTGATATACGCACGGCTCTCCTTTTTTGTTGCGAAAAAACAGAAGGGACAGCGGTTTCCTCAAGAGGCCGCTGTCCCTTCTGCGATAGAGAGAGGTCAGGATATGACAGAAGATTCCTGCCGGAGCATGGTGATGATCGCCCGCTTATAGGCGAGAAATGTATCGGTCAGGTTGAAATCCTGTGGACGGGGTTTCGGTTCACGGATGGTAATTTCGCCGATCAGTGTACCCGGCTTACCGCTCAAAAGATAGATGCGGTCAGAGAGCAGGATTGCTTCGTCAATATCGTGGGTGATGAAAATGGTCGAGAGTTTGATCTTGCTCATCACATCCAGATACCAGCGGTGCATTTCACTCTTGGTGAAAGCGTCCAAAGCACTGAACGGCTCGTCCAGCAAGGCGGCCTGTCCTGAAAACAGGTAGGTACGCAGCAAGGCTGCCCGCTGACGCATACCGCCCGACAATTCTGTCGGGTACCTTTTCTGGGTACCGTCAATGCCGAACTGGGCGAAGTATTCTCCTGCCTGACGGCGGGCTTCCTTTTTCTTCATGCCTTTGAGGATGAGGGGCAACGCCACATTGTCCTCCATCGTGCGATAGGGCAGGAGCATATCCTTTTGCAGCATATAGCTGATCTTACCTGACTGTCCGGTAATGTCTTCGCCGTTCAGGAGGATCTGTCCCTGTTCGGGACGGTTTAGTCCGGCGATAATGTTGAACAGCGTGGTTTTTCCGCCGCCGCTGGCACCCAGCAAACAAACCAGCTCACCATGGTGCAGGGTCAGGTTGATGTCTTTGAGTACGGGAGTGACGCTGTCGTAGGAGAACGTCACTCCTTTGACGGTCAGGGCATCCATCACTGCGGGAGATATTCGTTGGAAAATCCGGTGTTCTCGGGGATCTTCACAGCGAAGAGGTTGTTGTCATTGATCCAGTTGTAGAAGGCATTCCAGCGGGCAGGGTCGATAAAGCCCCACTGTGTTACTTCGGCCTTGTATTCCTTCGAGAGGTACTTCTGGCTGGCCTTGACAAGTTCTTTGTCCAGTTCAGGTGCGTTTTTCAGGAGAATTTCAGCGGCTTCTTCCGGTTGTTCAATGGCAAATTCGTAGCCTTTTTGGAGAGCAGATAAAAACGCTTTGGCGGTATCGGGGTTGGACTTCATCCAGTCCGTGTTGCCGATGACAACAGGGGTGTAATAGTCGAACACGGGGTCGATGTCTTTGAAGGCAAAGTAGTCGGTAGAAAGACCAGCGGTTTCGGCAGCGATTCCTGCCCATCCGTAGAAGATCCAGATGGCATCGACCATGTGGGACTGCAGAGCAGATACTTCATCTGTGACCGTGGATGGAATCAGTTCGACTTTGCTGAAATCACCGCCATCGGCTTCGATCACCTGCTTGAGGGTGGCTTTTTCAATGGGCAAATCCCATGTGGCGTACTTTTTGCCTTCCATGCCCTTCGGTCTGTCCATGCCCTGACCTTTCAGGGAGATGATACCGGAGGTATTGTGCTGTACCAGAGCGGCAACGGCTTCGATCGGGATTTGGGCGTCACCGGCCACAGCGGGCAGCATGGAATCTTGGAAGGACACGCCGAATTGGGCTTTGTTGGCACCGACCAGCATTTCAGCACCGTCTTCCATTGGCTGAACGATCTCCACTTCCAGACCGGCATCACTGAAATACCCCTTGTCCTGTGCGACATACAGACCGGTGTGGTTAGTGTTGGGTGTCCAGTCCAATACAAAGGTGACTTTGGTCTTTTCGACTGGTTTGTCGGCTGCCGAAGGCTGTGAGGATGTGTCAGAAGTTTTTTGGGCGGCACAGCCGGCGGCAATTCCCAGTGCTAACGCAGCGGTCAGCAGCAGGGCGGCGAGTTTGGTTACTTTCTTCATGTTTCTTTACTCCTTGCGATTGATTTTTTCCCACGGCATACAGACACGCTGCAACACGTTCGTGAGCCAGATGAGTAATAGGCTGATGACAGATACCAGAATAATGACGGCAAACATCTTGTCCGAAGCGAAAGATTTGCGTACACGGGTCATGTAACATCCCAATCCTTTGGTTCCGCCGATCCATTCAGACACGACCGCACTCACGACCGCATACGACACCGAGATTTTCAGGCTGGAAAAGAAGTAGGACAGGGAGTTAGGCAGTTTGACCCACCGGAAGATTTGTATTCGGTTGGCACCCATGGACTGCATCAGACGGATAGTGTCCGGCTCGATGGATGAAAAGCCTTCCAACAGGCTGATGGTGATGGGAAAGGAGACCACCAACACGATCAGGACGATCTTTGGCAGCATCTGGTAGCCCAGCCAGATGACCAACAGCGGTGCGATCGCAACCGTTGGAATCGTCTGGCTGACAACGATCAGGGGATAGATCATCTTCCGCATGAGGGCGAATCTATCCATAAAGACGGCCATCAGGAAACCGATGAGGATGCCGAAAAAGAGTCCCAGAAAGGTTTCGAGCAGGGTGATCTGTGAATGGTCGAGCATCAGCAGCCAATCCTCTTGAAAGGCTTTGGCTACATCCATGGGGGAAGGCAGCATATACTTGGGGATCTGCCCCAGGGTACATACCAACTGCCAAACAAGGATGACCAGTACCAGAACGGCTGCACGGGGGACGACTTTACTGATGATGCTTCGTAACTTTGCGTTCAATGGTCAGCACCTCTCCCTCCGGGCGGTAGTCGACCTTGATATACGCCAAGACGGACGGGGCACCTGCACGGATAGCGATGTGCTGGCACTCTTTTACAATGTCCATCAGTTCATCGTAATCGCCTTCAATGGCGGTCTCGAAAGGACCTACATAGCATTTCAGTCCGGTGCTTTTGATATAGGCGATGACCTCATCGACAATGCGGATGAGTTCTTCGTCATTTTCAGCGGCGGGTAAGGTTTGGATGGCAACACTTGCGTTCATGGAAATTCCTCCCTAAAAAATAGTAAAAAACAAGAGCACTGCGAATGGACGCAGTGCTCCGGTATACAAAAAACCAGCTCCCTCCGTCGGCATTATCCGCATCAGGTAAAGGGTCGAGGTTCGCAACCTCCTCTCAGCCTGTTTACAAGCTCCCCTGTTTTTTTGTCATTATAGCACGCAAAATGACCTTTGTCAATCCTTTGACAAAGGTCACACGGCAATTGATTGTGAACTACCCATTGTCTAAAGCCAATGGGCTTCCTGCTTCATCGTCCTCGTAACCTACTAACTCCACAGGCGTAAATTCGGGCTGAAAACCGTCCCTACTGTTGTTATAACAAAAAAGCTACGCTTTTGGCAGCCTTAACCCACCGTCTAAAGCCGACGGGATTGCGGCTGCCATTTTTTCAAAGAACGTGCCGCAAGCAGCCAGAACTTGTCCCCTGCCGCACATCAACACACGTTTTTTAGGAAAGGGGTGCAGGGAGAACCCTTTGTTACAACAAAGGGATGCCCCCGTCGTGGATGACCAGACAAATTGGTCTTTGTGCGAAGGAGAGAGAAGAGCGGCAGTGTTCCTTACAGGGCGATGATGTCCTTTTCTTCGAGAAGTTTTACGCCGTTTTCGATCAGGATCTTTTCGGCAGCGTTGTTATCTTCGACACGCAGAACGACCGAAGCCTCTTTACCGGAGACGGCGATGAAGGCGTACATATACTCGATGTTGATGTTGTAGCGGGCGAGGATGTTGACGATCTTTGCCAATGAACCGGGTTCATCAGGGATAGATACGCCAACAACCTGTGTGATTGACACGAAGCAGCCCGAAGACTCCAAGGCTTCTTTCGCCTTTTGCGGGTCGGTCACGATCAGGCGGAAGATACCGAAATCCTGTGTATCTGCTACGCTCAAGGCACGGATGTCAATGCCGGCGTTGGCGATGGAATCGGTGATCGTCACCAGTTTGCCTTCCTTGTTTTCTACGAAGATAGAGAGTTGATTGATGGCCATAGAAATTCCTCCTTTAAGATAGTGATGCTGTCGTCACGTCTCAGACATTGATGCCCAGACGTTTACGTTTGTCGATAACGCGGACGGCCTTGCCTTCCGAACGAGCGATGCTTTTCGGAGCCACCAGGTGGATCTTCGGATTGATGCCGAGCATGGCCTTCATGGCGTTTTGCAGTTCCTTCTCACGGTTGGTGATGCCGACCGGAATATCCGAGAAGTCCTCCTCCTTCATCTCTACATTGATGTCGAAGGTATCGGTGTTGTTGACACGGTCAACGATGATCTGGTAGTTCGGGGTGTAACCACAGTTCAGCAGAACGGTCTCGATCTGGCTGGGGAAGACGTTGACACCGCGAATGATCATCATGTCGTCAGAACGTCCCAGCGGCTTGGTCATGCGGATAAAAGTACGGCCGCAGGAGCATTTTTCACGGGACAGGACACAAATATCTCTGGTGCGGTAACGCAGCAGGGGGAAGGCCTCTTTGTCGAGGGAGGTGAATACCAGTTCCCCTTTTTCACCAACAGGCAGAACTTCACCGGTTTCCGGATTGATGATCTCGGCGATGAAGTGGTCTTCGTTGATGTGCATACCCTTTTGTTCCTGACATTCAAAAGAAACACCGGGGCCGCTGAGTTCGGTCAGACCATAGATGTCATAGGCCTTGATGCCGAGACTCTTCTCGATGTCGTGACGCATCTCTTCCGTCCACGGTTCGGCACCGAAAATACCGGCCTTGAGTTTGTTGTCTTCTGGCTTGAGTCCCTTCTCCTTCAGTGTCTCGCCGATATAGGCAGCGTAAGAGGGCGTGCAGCAGAGAATGGTGGCGTTGAGATCCATCATAAATTGGATCTGCCGATCCGTGTTGCCGCTGGACATTGGCAGTGTCAGACAGCCGACCTTATGGGAGCCGCCGTGCAGACCGGCACCGCCGGTAAACAGACCATAACCGTATGCGACTTGGCAAACATCATTTTCATCGCCGCCGGCTGCCACGATCGCACGGGCACAACATTCTTCCCACATATCCACGTCATGCTGCGTGTAGAAGGCAACGACTCTTTTACCTGTGGTACCGGAAGTGGAATGAATGCGGACGCAGTCGCTTAAATCGGTTGCCAGCAGACCATAGGGATAGGCTTCACGCAGGTCGTCTTTCTTGATGAAGGGCAGCTTATGCAGGTCTTCGATGCCGTGGATGTCCTCCGGCTTCACGCCTTTGGCATCCATCAGGTCACGATAGTATTTGACGTTGTCGTAAACGTGTTTGACCTGTTTGACAAGCTTTTCGCTTTGGAGTTTTTGGATGTCCTCCAAGGGCATAGTTTCCTGTTCCGGCTGAAAATAACGGTTTGCCATACTTCTCACTCTTTCCTTTTTTATTCTTTGACCGAGCAATGTAACGATTCGCTCAAAGGGAACACAATGGAGCGAGGGAAACGCCTGTTTTCGCCAACGGGTTTGCCTGCGGACATCGTGGAACGGCGGACGGCAGGTTTTGTGTGACACTGCCGCAGACCGTCTGACAAGTGACCGGGAAAGAGCGGCTTTTGAGGAAAAAGCCGCTCCCCGCTGTAACCGTTGAGGAAAAGGGCTCCCTAAAAAACCAGTGGTTAGTTGTGGTAACCCAGATCGAAGGCTTTCTTATTGATCTCGATGAAGTTGGGCTTCACGATCTTTTCGATGGCACTCTCCCACTTGTCGTAGGGAATGTCAAAATACTTGGCCAGTCTGCCCATCAGAACAATGTTGCAGGCTTTGGCGGAGCCGGCTTCCGAAGCCAGTGACAGAGCATCAATGGCATCGACATGAACGCCCTTGGCGGTGATCTCATCCAGAATATCCGAAGGATAAGTGGTGCTGCCGATGATAACGGGCATCGGGTCGATCTGCTGGGTGTTCACAATGACGGTGCCGCCCTTTTTCAGGTTCTTGATATAGCGGGCGGCTTCGATTTTCTCAAAGCTCACAATGAAGTCCGCTTCGCCTTCCTCAATGACGGGGGAATACACCTTGTCGCCGAATTTGACATAAGTGACAACGGAACCGCCACGCTGGCTCATACCATGTACTTCGCTGACTTTAACGTCATAGCCTTCATCGACCAGCAGACGACCGAGCAGTTTGGAGGCGAGCAAAGACCCCTGCCCGCCGACACCGACGATCATAATGTTTTTGGTTGCCATATTACTCACCTTCCTTTTCAAATGCGTCAAACGGACACAAACCGGCACAGACACCGCAGCCGATGCACAGGGTATTGTCGATCACGGCATGACCGTCACGGAACGAGATCGCCGGACAGCCGAACTTCATGCAGCGTTTGCAGCCACGGCATTTTTCGGGGTTGACGTGCAGGGGCTTCTTCGGCTTGACATACTTGAGCAGAACGCAGGGGCGGCGGGAAATGATGACAGACGGTTCGTTCTTCGCCAACTCTTCCTTGACAACCTTCTCACATCCTTCCAGATCATACGGGTCAACAACACGCACAGAATTGATGCCGATAGAGCGGCACAAGGCTTCGAGGTTGACTTTGCCGGCGGGGTCACCCTTGATATTATAACCGGTGGTGGGGTTCTGTTGGTGACCGGTCATACCGGTGATGGAGTTATCGAGAATGATAACGGTGGAGTTGGACTGGTTATAGGCGATGTTGATGAGACCTGTTACGCCGGAGTGCATAAAGGTGGAGTCACCGATAACACAGACGGTTTTGTTTTCCGTTTCGCTGCCGCCTGCTTTGTTGTAGCCGTGCAGACCGGACACCGAAGCACCCATGCACAGCGTCATATCCAACGCATTCAGCGGCGGCATGGAACCGAGGGTGTAGCAGCCGATGTCACCCAGCACGGTGATTTTGTTTTTGGCGAGCACATAGTACATACCGCGGTGCGGACAGCCTGCACACATCATCGGCGGACGTACCGGAATGGGTGTGTCGGTACAGACACTCTCCTTCGCCGGAAGACCAAAAGCCTGTGCAATGGTTTTTTGGGAGAACTCGCCGAGCAGAGAGAACTTGTCCTTGCCGATGACGTTCACGCCATTGATCTTGCAGTGCGTTTCGATGATGGGATCCAACTCTTCGATGACGTAGACCTGACCGACTTGGGCGGCAAAGTCTTTGATGAGCTGCACGGGCAGCGGATTGACCATGCCCAATTTGAGAACAGAAACGCTGTCTCCGAAGACCTCCTTCACATATTGATACGAAGTGGAGGACGTGATGATGCCAAAGTCATAGCTGCCGTCACCTTTTTCGATGCGGTTCAGCGGCGAAGTCTCGGCGTATTCCGTCAGCAGGCGGGTCCTTTCTTCGACAACGGGATGACGCTTGATAGCGTTAGCTGGTGCCATAATGTATTTCTGGGGGTTCTTGACATACGCCTTGGTGACTTCAGTACGTTCCCCCTTCTCTACGATGCTCTGCGAGTGAGCCACACGGGTACACATTTTGATGAACACAGGGGTATCGAACTGTTCGGACAGAGCGAAGGCGATCTTGGCGAAGTCCAATGCCTCTTGTGAATCTGCCGGTTCCAGCATTGGCACTTTGGATGCGATCGCATAGTGACGGGAGTCTTGCTCGTTCTGGGAGGAGTGCATACCCGGATCATCGGCCACACAAATGACCATGCCGGCGTTGACACCCGTGTAGGACATTGTAAACAGCGGGTCGGCAGCCACGTTCAAGCCGACGTGCTTCATGCAGCAAGCAGAACGTTTACCTCTCAAAGAAGCACCAAAAGCGGCTTCCATAGCGACCTTCTC
>CACZZU010000119.1 GCA_902785765.1 uncultured Ruminococcus sp. | reverse complement strand
CCCACATTACGGCATTTTCCGCTCTGCCGATGGTGGATGACCCATACCGAATGTAGCGGTACAGGTGCACACCCATTCCCAAAATGAAAGACGGCAGCAGACAAAAGATCACTACGTTGCTGGACAGAGCTTCTGCCCATTCCCCTTTCATCAGGTGCCAACACATCCGGCTGACGCCACAGCCCGGGCAATATAGTCCGGTCATGGCATATATCGGGCAGGGTACGTTGAGCCCTATCGTATGGTGTAGGAGTGTATAAAGAAAGCCCACAGCCAGCAAGATGACTGTAGGCTTCAATACACGAAGAAATCTTCGTTTCATGGGTAAATACTCCGTAACTTACGCTACACCGTTGTCGATGTCCACGATTTTGTTCAGGTCGTTTTGCATCAAGGCATACGAGACGATGCTGAGACCAACGATTGCCAGAATCAGATAGAGGATCGCCTTGTCGGATTCGCTGCGGCCTCTGTCACGGTAAGCCTTTTCGATGAGCTGTCCACGCTGATACATCCAGACCCAACCGTAAATACCACAGGTCACAATGGTCAGCAAGATGGCTGCAATAGCTGAAAAACCGCCCTCTTCTCCCGAAGCCTGATTGGTATCATTATGCAGGCAATAGAACCAATACAGACCAAACAGTCCGCAGGTTACAATCGTCAGGATGATGTTCAGAACCAGATTTCTCTTTACCATACGATATTCCCTCCATTTTCTTGAGATAGATGAAATGATTACACAACATCCGCTCACTATTTTATCACCTAGTTAAGCATTTGTCAAGCAATATGGAACCATTTTTGAACATAGATGTCCGTGTAGTGAGCAGAGAATATCCGCACAAGGTCAATACGGATGCGGAGCAGTCCGACGACGTAAAAACGGGAAATGTCAGGGTACCAAAATATCCCATCGGAGGATAGTACAAGCAACGGCAAACTACGGAGCAGTCCGCCGACACAAAAACGGGAAATGTCAAGGTACCAAAATATCCCATGGGAGGATGTTACGAACAACGGCAAACACTAACAGTATCACGGCCGCCGCCCACATTACGGCATTTTCCGCTCTGCTGATGGTGGATGAACCATACCGAATGCAGCGGTACAGGTGCACACCCATTCTCAAAATGAAAGACGGCAGCAGACAAAAGATCACTGCATTGCTGAACAGGGCTTCTTCCCATTCCCCTTTCATCAGGTGCCAACACATCCCCATTGTTCCGGCATCGCCCAACGATTCTGGACGAACCGATCTCGGTTTCTATCAAGATATAAAGTCAGCACAAGCGGCCGCTGTTTATATTTTTTTTAGCGACAGTTGATAAATCTGTCCCAAAGGGCTATAATTAAGGAAGAAGCCAACAAAACGGACACGGTGACAGGAGCGTGTCTCTCTGAAACACCTGCCACCGTCTCTTTTTTGTCCATTGACCGATCAAAGAATCTCTAAAGGGAGATGTATCATCGTATGAAGAAGCCCCTTTTACTCTTGCTGACAGGCGGCACCATCGGCAGTACCGTTGACAATGGGATCATTCACCCTGCTCTTGGTTCGTGTCTGGCACTTGATTTGTATAAACAGCGATACGGACAGGACACCGTTATCGAAACGGTAAAGCTGATGGATATTCTCAGCGAAAATCTGCGGAAAGAACACTGGGTAACGATCGTCAACTACTTGATAGCTACTGATCTCACTCGTTACAGCGGCGTCATCCTCACCCATGGCAGCGATACGCTGTCTTACAGCAGTGCTTTTCTGGGCATTTGTCTGTCAGGACTAGGGTGTCCGGTGGTACTAACGGCAGCCGATCGTGTGCCGGATGACCCACAAAGCAATGCCGTAGATAATCTGCGAGCCGCTGTTTTACTACTGCAAAACGTGCGGCAGGGCGTTTATACCGTCTACCGCAATCCGGAGGAACAACAGACTTCAATCTGGCGATCCACCCGCTTGCAGGAAGCCGATCGTTTTCGGGGACGTTTCACTTCACCGGACGGGAAACGGTTCGGATGGGTAGAAAACGATCGGTTGGTGCTGTCGGATGACAGTACGTTTCTTTCGGTTTCCTTACCTTCTATCCCTTCATACACTTTGCCACAGACACTAATGCTCCCGTATGATGTGCTGATGGTGCAGCCCTATCCCGGCATAGATTACCGCTGTTTTGTGCCACAGGAATGTTGCCGTGCGGTATTGCATTTGACATATCATTCGTCATCCGCTTCTACCCAAGTGGACAACAGTGCGTTGACGTTCCTGCTCGCCTGCCGTGAAAAGGGACTTCCCTTTTATTTGCTGTCATTTCCCAAAGAACGAGACAGTTTGTATGAAACATCACATTGTCTGCTGCAGCAGGGAGCGATTCCCCTTCCACACATGACCAAAGAAGCAGCCTATGCCAAGCTGCTGCTGGCGGTCAATGTGCCGGAGTACTTGCCGCATGATTTCCTGCAGCGAGAGGTGGCTTTTGAACAGTTGTGATCGTCGATAGACATGGCATCGGATAAAGTCAGCCTTACGACTAACGGGCTATTCACCCCACCTCCCGAGTCGGGAAATTCTTGTCCGTTTAGGTTAAAAGTGGATGTCAATGCAGCTGACGGGGGTGTCCGTTTTACCCTGTCTCAACAAGAAGACGCCGACTTATCAAGATTGGAGATGTTGAAACTGTACTTGATCGAGAAGTCCCCTGACGCTAAATGTTAGCATAAGCAACGGGCGTATGTCACCGTTTCTTCACAGCTCTATACAATAGACTTCCTCGGAAACTGATTTTTTGCTTTACAAATGTGTGTGAAAAGGCGAGCCTTAAACTTCGTGCTATCATCAATGTTGATGAAAAGTTTTAGTTTCCGAGGAGGTCTAATACAACAAAAAACGAACGCCGATGGAAGATTAAACATACACCGGCGTTCGTTTTTGTTGTAGAAAAAGCGGAGTCTCCTCCTTTTATGGCATCAGACTTGAGAGATTCTTTCGTGACTGCGGTAGTCCTGCAAGACACTCTCCAGATAGTGCAGATAGTCCTCTCGCAGAGCAACCGGATAGACCAGTTCAATATCACTGCCGAAGCCGCTCAGCCAAGAATAGAACTGCAAACTCTTCTGCACATTGACAGAACAGCGAAAAAACTGATCGTTATCGTCCTGATAGATGGTGATGTTTTTCCCGAAACGGTCGGCAATCACATCCGCCATATCTTTTTTCACCCGCAGGAGGATATTGATCGTTTCACCGCCATACATCGAAAACGCCGTATTGGCGTATTCCATAATGCTCATGTTTTCAAAGCAGCTTTCACCCTCACGAGAGGAATGTTCGTCCACCTGCACGTCCTTCATACGGTCGACACGGAAGGTGCGTGGAGCCTGTGTGAGACTATCGTAGCAGATCACATAGTAATACTCGTTTTTCCAAACGAGTGCATACGGACTTTCGCAGTACAGCTTTTCGACATGGTCATCATTCACCTTGTTGACAGAGGTCAGATGTCCTGTCACATGTTCAAAGTTCACCACCATTTTCTGGTACTTGAAGGTGATCTTTTTGTTGGTGTTGATGGCATGATAAATCGCATCAATACTGTAAATAACCGAGGAGTTATCACTCTTGATAGCCTGATCATAATAGACACGGCGGTTGGTCAGATATTCGCTGCTTTCCTGGGACAGCGTGCCCAACTTATGAATGATAGAGGCCGTTTTGGACGCTGAAATAAAGCGGCAGGATGTCAGGGCATCCACAATCATTTTCAGCTCTGCTTCTTCAAATACATTCTTGTCCTCTTCGGTGTAATGTTCCCGCAGGTAGTAACCCCGACGGCTCTTTTCGATGTCATAACCGTACTTGATGAGACTTTCTATATAGTTGTAGACGGACTTTCGGTCGGCGGTAAGACCATATTTATTATTCAGCACACTAATCAGAGCGGTCGCACTCAAAAATCTGTCCTCTTGGGTATCGGATTTCTGTTTGGTGTTTTGCTGCAGCTCATCGAGTACGTATAGTATTTTCAGTCGGTTGTCTCCTTTAGACATTATCGTTAAACCTCCCACTAAAGTCTTCCTCTGTATCTTAACAAAATCATTATACCAAAGAAAAGTAGATTTATCAAGATTTTTGGCGGATTTTCTCAAAAAAATTTACTAAATTATTGGAACTAAATTTGGCAATATTGTTCAAAAAAACTTCAAGGGACAAAAAGATGGGTAAACGAGTCATATTATCGCCAGACAATCTGCTTCTTTTCAGTTTTGAAAAGAAGCAGATGATGTTCCTTCATCATAAAGCGGCAGGTCTGGCATACGGTGCGGGAGTAGTCAGCGGTGGTGTCCACCACCGCCGCCGCCTACATGACCACCATGATGACCGCCGCCGCCGTGGCTGTGATTGGTATTGATACGAACCTTGGAAACACGAGTACCCAAGAAAACATCGGATGACTCTATCATGCGGGTCGTTTCATGAGAGGTATAGACCGAAGCTGATTCAGCAGTTTTGAAGCGGTAGTGCTTTTTGATAGCCCAACGCACAATCAAAGCAATGATGATGCCTACGGCCACTCCCAACAGCAGGAACCAAAACCAGTACCGGTATGGTTTCATAGTGCTGCGGGTGATGCTGCCATGAGAGGCATAGACATATTCGCCGGTATCAGCGTCAATGTAGTAAAGTCCATCAACCATACCGGCTTCTTTGAAGTCAAGGAGCTGACGGCAGTATACCAGCAAGCCCTCTCTGACTTTAGCAGGGTCTGCCGGTTTACCGCCTGCCGGAAAGTAGTCTTCCATCGCATACAGGATAGTATCCACACGACTGTGGGAACGGTTGTCGTCATACGGATAGTAGAGATACGCATTGTTGACCGCAAACAGATAGTCATAGGCGTTGGCTTTTCCGTCAAAATCTACATACAGATAAACCGCACCGTTGCTGCTGCTTTGTGCGGCAAATCGGCTGGCTCCCTCACGTGCCATCCTTTCGATCGTGCTATCGCTACGGGACACGCCGCCAATATACAGCGACAGGTGAAACCCCAATGTATCCGCTGTGGATGCCAGCACCCTGATGAGTTCCTGGCGGGTTGTTTCGTCAAACAAACCGGCTTCATCAAAGAAGAAAACAGGACCTTCCTGGTATTCTCTGGTCATGGGCGTGTTATGTGGCTCTATATCGGAGGAGTAACTTTCTTCTGGAACAGAAACGATGCTCTCATCTGCAGGAAGGACAGTCACTGCATACGATCGTATCTGCGTGAGGAACCGGATGACAGCGGCAGTGATAACGTCACTTTCCGAGGCATAGAATTGGTTGATGCGTTCCCGTATCGAGTCGAGGATCCGCTGGATGATCTCTTCGTTGGTGTTGCCATCTTCCTCAAAGATCACGCTGGTCTGTCCGGTACATTGGATCACATCGGCATCGGTGCCCGTGTTGTCAAAGTCCAGATACAGAAAGATCGTTCCACGGTCGTCTTTATCTTCACTGTCCAATAAGGCGGCACCGTTAGCGACCACTTCTGCCGCTTCTTCTTTGGTTCGGTGGATATGACCTACAAACACGCCGATGTTACAGTTGAGAGAACGTGCCGCTTCATCCATCTGGGAACACAGGGTGGAGCCGTTTTCTGTCAGCAAAGCGTTTTCATCGTACAGAAAGTAGGTGTCTCCTTTGTAGCATCCGCTGATCTTAAAATAATCTACCGGTTCGGCGGCCTGCACGGAAAATCCACCAATGACAAACGATACTACGAGTGAACACAGCACCGTCAAGTGTAAGAGAAATCGTTTGTTCATCATCCTGCACCTCCAAAGAGATAGCCGCCAAAGAAAACCAGAAGGGCAACCAGAAGTCCGACCAACGCACAGACGATACCTAGCTTTTTATTGTCAATAGGCAGTTCACCGGCAACTTTGCCGCTCTGTCCGTTGATAGCATATTCCCATAGACGCCCTTTATAGTCAAAGGTCATAAACCAAACCGGCAGCATCATGTAGTCCCAACTCAAGGTGTCGGTACGGTCAAATTGCCGCCGTGATACTAACCGCTGATAATGCGTAGAGGCATCAAGTATTTTGCCGTTGTTGGCATACATACGCTGTTGGATACGGGGGAGTACTTGTTCTTTCTCCACGTCGTATTTATCGGCATAGAAACCGCTGAGATACGCCATATTGAAAGGGCGAGCCTGACGATAGTCAAATGGTTCGATCGCTTCCATAAGCTGATCTTCGATCTTTTGCGAACCGTCAGCGGGAATTCCTTTGTAATCCACACGGGCATCACGAATCACTTGATAGCTTTTCGTTTCAGTATAGCGATAGTTGCCGGATGTCCACGAACGGACGTTTTCACCAATCGCTTCCATGCGGGACGCCGTTGTGGAATGAGCCACCCAGAACGGCACATACAGACCCGTCAGCTTTTCAATTTGCATCGAAGAAGTCAGATTCTTGGGAGCAAAGAATTTGCCTTTAGCCCATGTGGTGAATTTGTCGACCGCCATCTCTTTATCAAACCCGAACGGCAGCACCATAGACGGACGGTACATTCCATCGACGCGTCCTTTCAAGATCACGGGGTTGTGACAGTAATAGCAAAAAGCCGCCGCTGTATTGGCATCGGAGATGATCTCCGCCCCGCAGCTGGGACAGGAATACAGGTTGGTTTCTTCCTGAAAACGTTCCCGCTCCCGTCTTTCGGCATCGTCCATTTGTCCTGCAGGGGGCATTTGTCCCCGATAAGGGTCATACTGTGCTTCCTGTTCTTCATACTTTCTCTGAAAAGCAAGCACCTCTGCTTCGGTGAACGTACTGCGGCAGTATTCACAGGCAAAATTCTGCTGTCCGGGCGAAAATTTCAGGTCGGCATAACAGTTCGGACAATGGAATTGTTTGGCTTCGCTGGTCATTCGCACCCCCTCCTTTCCGGGTTATCGTTTACAGTTTTCATCATACTATTTTTGTTTTCTCTTGTCAACAAATCAAGGTGGTTTTGCACGGAAATCAACTTTCTTTAAAAGAAAAATAGTGGTGTAAAAGCTGTTTCGGGGTTAGCGGACAGCTTGAAATATAGTAATGCCACTCACTTGATTTTCCTTTTTGTTTCAAATTCCGTGTGAATCGCAGCAATACAGCACAGTTTTTTCCATTCATCCCTTTGCGGCAGCCAATCAATATCTGTTGGGAACCTCTAAAAACCACTACTAAAAT
>CACZZU010000118.1 GCA_902785765.1 uncultured Ruminococcus sp. | reverse complement strand
AACCGTCCCTACTGTTGTTATAACAAAAAAGCTACGCTTTTGGCAGCCTTAACCCACCGTCTAAAGCCGACGGGATTGCGGCTGCCATTTTTTCAAACAGTCGCTGATTTCCCGAAGGGCTGCCTTTCCGGCGGCTATTTCGTGGAAGTGGTGTATCTTGGCAATCAGGTTAGGGTCGATGATATGCCCCAGCTCGACACCTTGTCCTTCCAGTACACCACGAAAGCTGGTTTTGCCGGTACCATTGACGCCGGCGATGAGGATGTACTGTTTCACGGTCGTTCACCTCGTTGTTGTAGCCAGTACAGTAGTGCTTGGCTGTTCTGTGAGTGATACATTGGAGGGCTGATCTGCCCGTTCGGGCGATAACATAGTTTTTAGGAAAGGGGATGCGGGTGTCCGGCGGACACCTCGACCGAAGATCGAAGCGTCGGCCGAGTCGAGCGGAGTGTCTCTGTTGTCGTGTGTTTTTGGAAGTCGGTAACAGCCATAACAGCGTGTTTCTCGGACGTTTTCGCAGCACATAGTGCTGGTTTGTGAAAACTTTCGGTGTCCCGTTCTGAAGAATGTTTTCCTACGGAACGAAAGTGACAGATGACGAGAACAGAGCGACACTCACCAATTATTGGTGGAGCGGGTAGTATAGTTCATGTTCGTGGGTTCAGTAGTCGTATGGAGTGGCAGCGGAGTCGTCCAGTGCGGTCACGCACCGACAGCGGAGGCACTCCGCTTACTTTACCAGTGCCATCGTGTCGCGGGCGATGACCAATTCTTCGTTGGTGGGGATAACGTAAACGGCAACGGCAGAGTCTTCGGTGGAAATTTTGCCTTCCTTGCCGCGGATCATCTGCTCGTTGAGCTGATCGTCAATCTTCACGCCCATAAATTCAAGGGCATGACAAACGCTGCTGCGGTGAGAACTCTGGTTCTCGCCGATACCGGCTGTGAAGACGATGGCATCCACACCGCCCAGTACAGCGGTATAGCTGCCGATATACTTGAGGATGTCGTACTCCAGAATGTCGATGGCAAGCTGTGCCCTCGGATTGCCGGATTCAGCGGCGGCGGTCACGTCACGGTCATCGGAAGAGATACCGGAAATGCCCAGGAAGCCGGACTTCTTGTTGAGCATAGTGTCCATCTCTTCGGCGGACAGATGCTCCTGCTCGGCAATAAAAGTAACAACAGACGGGTCGAGCGAACCGGTACGGGTACCCATCATAATGCCATCCAGCGGAGTCAGACCCATACTGGTGTCAATGACCTTGCCGTCTTTGATGGCGGTGATGGAAGAACCGTTGCCCAGGTGACAGGTGATCATCTTGAGATCCTTGAGATCCTTGCCCATCAATTCGGCACAGCGATGAGAAACATAACGGTGTGAGGTGCCGTGGAAACCGTAGCGGCGAACGGCGTACTTCTCATAGTATTCATAGGGAACAGGGTAGATGAAAGCTTTTTCAGGCATGGTGGAATGGAAGGCGGTGTCGAAGACAACGACTTCCGGCACCTTATCGCCGAAGACTTCCAGACACGCACGAATGCCCTGCACATGAGCAGCATTGTGCAGCGGTGCCAGCGGGATCAGGCTCTCGATGCCCTTGATGACCTCTTCGTTGACGAGAACAGACTCGCTGAACAGCGAACCGCCCTGCACGATACGGTGACCGACAGCCGATACTTCGTCCAGAGATTGGATGACGCCGTATTCCTCGCTGATGAGGGCGTTTTTGATCTGTACGAACGCTTCGGTGTGGTTGGTCATGGTTACATCTGTCTCGAACACACGACCGTCACCGGTGCTGTGCTTGAAGTGACCGTCGATGCCGATTCTTTCGCAGTTGCCTTTCGCCAGAACGCTTTCGTCCGTCATGTCGATGAGCTGATACTTCATGGAAGAGCTGCCCGCATTGATGACAAGAATTTTCATGGTTGGTGAACCTCCTGTTTTTTGTTGTTGTCAAATCCAACGGATACACTTATAATGATAATACAAAACCAACAGGATTTCAACCTGTTTTTTCGCAAAAGCGACACTTTTTTGGTCGTCTGCGGCCTTTCAATGTGCAATATGCAGGGGAGTAGATGAAGTCTTCCACAAAGAGGAAGAAAGACCGTGAAATAACAGAGGATGTCAAAGAAAAGCGAAGGAAAGGAGAGACAACAAGATGGTAGGAGGAGTGATCTGTGAGCTGAACCCGCTGCATAACGGTCATGCGTACTTGTTTCACCGGATACAAGCGGACGGGGCAGCGGTTGTGGCGTGTATGAGCGGGCACTTTACCCAGCGAGGGGAGGTATCCGTCTTTGACAAGTACGTTCGTACCAGAGCAGCACTCAAGGCAGGAGCCGATCTGGTACTGGAACTGCCCGTAACTTATGCTTGTGCCAGAGCGGAACGATTTGCGTTTGGCGGGATGTATGTCCTGACGGCACTGGGGTGTGTGGATCGGTTGTATTGCGGCAGTGAAAGCGGTGATACCGCACGTATCCGGCAAGCGGCACAGGCAGTGACCGATGCCCCTGTGGAAGCCGCTCTGCAAACGTATTTGTCAAAAGGGATGACCTATGCGGCAGCCAGAGAACAGGCGGTGCGGCAGGTGTACGGAGAGGATACAGCGGGTGTGCTCACAACGCCAAACGATATTTTAGCGGTGGAATACGTCAAAGCAGCGGTACGTCTGCACAGTCCGTTCCCCCTTCATACTGTTCGGCGAACCACTGCCCATGACGGCGAAACACCTGTTGGTGATTTCGCATCAGCGTCTTATCTGCGGCAACAGATCGTGCAGGGACGAGACATCACGGCGTATATACCGCCTGCTGCTGCCGAACTGTTTCAGAAAGCAGCCCAAACGTCAGAGGGAGACAGGGGACAGGTCATGGAACGGATGCTGTTGTACCGTCTGCGGTCGATGACACGGGAAGAATTGGCGAACCTGCCCGACATCAGCGAAGGACTGGAAAATCGCCTGTATGAAGCCATCCATGCGGAAAACAGTGTAGAGGCGATTCTTTCCCATGCCAAGAGCAAGCGTTACACACACGCTCGTTTGCGGCGGCTGTTGCTGTATGCGTTTCTGTCGTGGACGCAGGAAGTGTGGAAGGCTTTGCCGCCGTATATCCAAGTGCTGGGCTTTAGTGCACGGGGACGTGTACTTTTGCGGCAAGCCAAGCAAACGGCTGCCCTGCCGTTAGTGACTCGTTACGCCGATACGGTGGGACTTTCGGAGGAAGCTCGACACTACTACGATTTGACCGCCCGTGCCGATGATCTTTACGCCCTGACGGGCAAGACCGTTTTACCTTGCGGTACCCTGCAGCGTACCGGTGTCGTAGTGGCAGACTGACAGGAAACCTGTGTGGCAGGTGACGGAGACGGTACACGGTGCTGTGTTTCACCGATGTCCCATCGTTGTCGGATATTTTTATCCGTTGTGTGCTTGTGCCGCCCTCTCCCGTCATGGGGCATGGCGATTTCTCACGCTTTGTATCACAACAAAGGCTCGATAGAGCTGTCGCTGCCCGATCATCACGTTACATTAGACCTGTTCGGTAACTTTGTGTCTCTCCGAACATCTGCACAGGATTTTCCGCAGAAACCCTCACGTTATCCGAAATGACTGGAACAAAATGCGGCTGTTTTCTGGTGTTATCGAACAGTTCTGTTATGTTCGCTCCCAATCGTCTGTGTGAAGATTTTCCGTGTCCTTATAGGGGAAGTTGTCTCTTTGCACAGTGCCCTGCAACGTGTTGATGTTAGACGTTATGAATATCCATCTGATACCAATATTCGCTGAAATAACCAATTGACAAACCGGCGGGAAGGGTGTATGATGAACCCGTCAGAGGTTGATGACCTGAAAAACGGACGGCAAGGAGCACGGGAGTGTCCCTGCACATACCGTCTATTTTGGACGAAGGGAAGCGAAGTCGCATGACAGCACGCAGTGCACGATTTTTTACATACTTTTATGGCTTTACATGCTTTTGGGGTATGGAAGAATCATTTGTGCTGCGAGAATTTCCGTCAAAGGTCTGACTCAACGATCGGCAGGTGCACGATACCGATACGATCGGAAGACAGTTTTAGCAAGGGCAGCAACGGAATCCGCAGAGGATTCCGTTTTTTTATGCCCCCACAACATCATTATCGGAGGATGAGCAGTATGATTATCGTTATCAAGCAAGGCGTAAGCAAGGATCAGTTGACCCTGTTCAAGAACACATTGGAGGAGCGTTTCCACGTTCGTGTCAACACATGGGACGGCGTAGAATCGACGGTTCTGGGTCTGATCGGTGACACCACCGCCATTGACGAAGATTGGGTCAATGCCCAAGAGGTTGTAGAAAGCTTGCGGCGTGTACAGGAACCGTACAAGAAGGCCAACCGGAAGTTTCACCCTGACAATACCGTCATCGAACTGCCCACCGGACAGAAGATCGGTGACGGCAGTCTGTGTGTGATGGCAGGTCCCTGTTCGGTCGAGACAGAAGACCAGATCAACTATGTAGCCGAGCGTGTGAAAATGGCGGGAGCGACCTTCCTGCGGGGCGGTGCCTTCAAGCCGAGAACCTCACCGTATTCCTTCCAAGGTCTGAAAGCCGAAGGGCTTGATCTGCTTAAGGGAGCCAGAAAACTTACCGGTTTACCGATTGTGACAGAGATCATGCGGGTGTCCCACATTGATATGTTCGAGAGTGTGGACATCATTCAGGTCGGTGCCCGCAATATGCAAAACTTCGAGCTGCTCAAAGAGTTGGGCAAGATCGACAAGCCCATTCTGCTCAAGCGGGGACTCTCCAGTACCATCGAAGAGTGGCTGATGAGTGCCGAATACATTATGGCCGGCGGCAACAACAAGGTCATCCTCTGCGAGAGGGGTATCCGTACCTTCGAGACGGCTACCCGCAATACGCTGGACTTGTCCGCTGTGCCGGTTATCAAGAAACTGTCCCATTTGCCTGTGATCGTTGACCCCAGCCATGCGACCGGCAAGTCTTCCTTGGTCGAGACGATGGCACTGGCAGCCGTGGCCGCCGGAGCGGATGGCTTGATGATCGAAGTGCACAACGATCCCAAACACGCCCTGTCCGATGGTGCTCAATCGCTGACCCCTGATCAGTTCGATGGAGTCGCCCGCAAGGTTTTTGCTCTGCATGACGCAATGAAGACCATCAACGGCTGATAAGGTGGACGAACACACACGATAGACACTGGCTTCCTCTTGTCAAACTACCGGTGCGTTTGGTGATGCTTTACAGGATGGTTTTCTTCCGCAGGAACACAACGTGTCTTTGGACACAGTGCACGTTCCTCTGCAAACAGGCAGGGTGTCTGCGGCAACATTTCAGTCAGAGAAGAACCGGTTTCCGCACCATGATGGGCGGTTCCCTCCTTTAGTCACCTGTGAGTCACTTTGCGGTGGTATTATAGTAAGCATCAAGGTGAGAAACACGCAACGGAGGGTGACCAGTTATGATGAATTCAGCAACAATGAAAAGGGCAGACTTCTGTAGGGACGGTGTATCGCTGAACCCGTATCAGGAGACGGAACAGGTACGTCCGGAGGAAACGGAGGGAAAAGACTCCGCTGCAGCGGTGACAGTCGCAGCGGTCAAACCGTATTGCCATACGGTCTTTCATACTGAAAACACCACACTGGAAATGCTGTGGCACAAGCAGGCAGAAGAGATGATACTGACTGTACCGTGTGCGTCTTCATGGGTCGATTGCGAAGAGGAGATTACTCGCTTTTTGCGGGAACATTGGCAGAAGACGGACGGTCAGCAGGTTATTTTCAGGGAACGGAAGATCACCCTTCGCTGTCGGTGTGTGGGGGATACCCTGCCGCCGGAGACGGTGCACAAGATCGAGCATCTGCTGGAACGAGCGTGTCAGCACTTTGATTTGCTGCCAACGTGTATGTGTTGTCAGCGTACCATCACGGCAACGGTTGAGGAATGTCCTACTGGTTTGCGTACCATTTGTGGTATCTGTCGTGACGAAAGACGGATGCGGCAGGAACATTATTTACAGGTAGAGCGTCAGCATATCGAAGCTATCCATGAGATGAAGGAGGAACGGAACAAACAAAGGCCGATCCTGCAATTAGGGAAGATTGGTGTCTGGGGCGGACTGTGTGCCTGTGGAGTGGGATTCCTGTTTTTTGTGTTGGGACTTTTTCTGGATATATTCAACTTCATGCCGTGCTTTCCGGGAGCAGTGGCGGGTATTTGTATCGTGTCCCGCCTGCACGAGGTCGGTTTTTACCCGAAGGGGTTCCGTTTTGTGGTATCTGCTTTGGCGGCGATAGCAGCGATCTCGGTCATTTCCTGTTTGATGGTGGGTTTCTTCACTTT
>CACZZU010000117.1 GCA_902785765.1 uncultured Ruminococcus sp. | reverse complement strand
CGGTCACGCACCGGCAGCAGAATTGTCCCGTGCGGCTACACAGGTGATGTCACCGAAGGGCGGGATGGGTCATACACTGTTAGTAAAAGGAAGTGAGGTGATGAAATATGGAAAAGCCGCTCATCATGGTGTCATCGGTGACGTATGCCATGCAGGGCAAGGAACTGCTGCAGCACTACGGCATCAAAGTGCGGGTGGAACGTACCCCTAAAAACGCCTTGCGACAAGGGTGCGGCTATAGCTTGTATGTCCCGCAAAATACGGACGAAGCCGAAACCCTTCTGCGGAACAGCGGCATCAAAGTCTTGGGACGAATCGAAAGGAGTCGGAAACCTTGATCTACCTGGATAATGCGGCGACTACGTCGCCTAAACCGTTTGCAGTACGCAAAGCCGTTTCCGAAGCCATGCAGCTTTCTGCCAATCCCGGTCGAAGCGGTCACGACCTGTCACTGAAGGCTTCGGAAGAAATTTATCGTGCCCGCAAAACCGCTGCCGCCCTGTTTCAGGCTGACAGCCCTATGAAAGTTATTTTCACGCTGAACTGCACCACTGCTCTGAATCTGGTGCTGAAGGGTTTGCTGAAAAACGGCGACCATGTTGTCGTGTCTGATCTCGAACACAATGCCGTCATGCGTCCCCTGCACAAGCTGCGGGATAAGGGAATCACTTATAGCATCGCCGAAGTGATTGCGGGAGACAATGACACTACCGTTGATCACTTTCGTCAAGCCATCAACGCCCGCACGAAACTCATCGTCTGCACCCATGCCTCCAATGTGTGGGGAATTCGGCTGCCGGTGGAACGATTGGCTGCTTTGGCACATGAATACGGTCTGCTGATGGTAGTCGATGCCGCTCAAACCGCCGGTGTCCTGCCGATTGATCTGTCGGATAATCGCATCGACTTCCTATGTATGGCCGGCCACAAAGGTCTATACGGTCCGATGGGCACCGGTATGCTGATCGTCAACAGCGATACGCTGCCCGATACCCTGATAGAGGGCGGGACAGGCAGTCACTCGCTCTCACTGGCACAACCCGAAGAACTGCCCGACCGACTGGAAAGCGGTACGCCGAATCTTTCCGGGATTGCCGGTCTGCGGGCAGGCATGGCATTTGTGACACAACACCGACCGGACACCATCGCCCGACATGAGTTCATGCTGGTTCAGCGTTTATATAAAGGTCTCGCTTCGCATCGCCGCGTACAACTGTACACGGACGAACCACAGCCATCCGATTATGTCCCGTTGGTGTCGTTCAACTTGAAGGACACCGACAGTGAAACAGCTGCTCAAGCTCTGAATCGTCAGGGGATTGCAGTACGAGCGGGCTGGCACTGTGCTCCCCTCGCTCATCGTAAAATGGGTACGGAAGACATCGGTGCTATCCGCATCTCCCCTTCGTTCTTCACCAAGCCCTCTGACATCGACCGTCTGCTCCAAATTCTCCACCGCCTATAATTGGGGCGGTGCCCTGATCCTCTATGAATACGGTTATCTCCCCCGCCACGGAAGGAAAATCTTCCGTGACGGGGGAGATAATTTTGACATAACCCCAAAACACGAATGGGAAACGGCAAATTGTGAAACACTACAAAACGCAGCGAAGGGTGCAGGGGACTTGTTCCCTGCCGAGGGGTGCAGGGGGGCGAGAAGCCCCCGCTGGGGTTTGGGGCAACGCCCCAATCATAGACTTGTGCCGGCTCGTCCACGATCCACTCACACCACTGCTCTCCGCTAACGAAACAGCCGTTCCAGTATGAGATTCTTGAGGGCGTTGGTACCTTCTCCGAACAGTTGGGCAAATAACGCCTGTCCCCTGTCGGAGAGCAGATAGTCCTTCAAAGCTATTAGCATTTCACGGGACAGACTGTTGGTACGGCAACGGAGGGTGCCCTCCTGCGGAGCAAATTCTTCCAGCCGCAGATGGAATCCAAAGTCGCCGAAATCGTATTCGTAGTGCGTGCGGACGTACAGCACATCATCCGAGAAAGTGAGCAGGTCGTACTTGTTGGCCATTTCCTGCATGATCGTGCGGACACGCCATGAAGGAACATTCCACTCCCCTAACTTGACGCTTGGAAACCGCAGTCCCACCACCCCTTCCACACTATCAAAAGTAGTCTCCACCTGCGTGGATAGGGCAAGGTCACGGTTGTGGTAGTGAATACGGGCGTAAATCTCACACGGTTCCTGATGATGGAAGTACACCCGCACGTTCTTCAAAGGGCGGTCTTCGCCGCAGAAAGTTTTGTACAGATAGGTATTGACCTGTGCTTCGGTGGCATCAAAAGAGCGACCTAACAGGGATGCTTTGAGTGCCACCCACAAAAAACGGTTGTCCGTCTCGGTCAGGGTATATTTGTCTCGGATGTGATCCTGCTGTATCAAGGTCATGCACACGCTGACATACGCAGCACCAGATACCAACAGCACCCCTGCGATCGCCAATACCACGATCCACCAACGCTTACGGGAAGTTTTCGCCATATCGTCACCTCTTTCTTGGGAGCGAAAAATACACAAAGGCGGTCTAGCTGTCCTCTTTCTGACACTGCAGCATCAAAGAGTGTTTTTTGCGAAGCAATCAGATGGCAGTTGCCTGTGAAGCTCCCCTATCTGGACACCGCCACAGCAACACCGTTTTACTTCAATTCAGTCACCGTCACGCCGGAATCACCTTCTCCGAAAACACCCAAACGGAAGGAACGCACCGAGGGATGCTTTTTGAGGTGTGCCTGTATCTCCTTACGGAGTACGCCTGTCCCTTTACCGTGGATGATCGTGATCTGGTGCAGTCCCTGCATCACGGCGGCATCAATAGCACGGTCAACGTCCATCAGGGCATCAACGACAACCTGACCGCGTACATCGACCTCGGTCGATGCCGCTCGTTTCACGTCACTGCGGATGGTGCGGGTCACACTGCGTTTAGGCAGTGTGACGCTCTCCTGCTTGAGCAAACGCAGATTATCCAGTGGAACACGGGTCTTGATGATACCGGCTTGTACCAATACACTGTCCTTGCCGGTCTCAAGAACGGTAGCTTTTTTGTCGATGTCAAAAATCAGAACACTGTCCCCGACTTTAAGCGGCCGAGGCAAATGATAGTCTTCCTGCTGGCGGGTGTGTACAGGGTCAGCAGCATCCTCCATGCGGCGGATGTCTGCCCGCAGTTTCGCTTTTTCTTCTGCAGTAGCTTCCTTTTTCTTGCGAATGGCTTCCAGTTCATCCAGTACCCCATAGACTTGTGCCCGTGCCTTGGTGATAATGTTTTCCGCCTGCAAACGGGCATCGGCCAGTTCTTTTTCCTGCTGGCGGCGGGCAGCTTCTGCCGCTTCAACTGCCTTTTGATGTTCGGCAGTGACTGCCGCTTTCAGGGCTTCTGCCTCGGCAATACGCTCATCCAGCTCATGGCGGCTTTCCTCCAACTTTTGCACGACCGACTCAAATTGAGTATTCTCATGCGAGACCAGTTCCCTGGCACGTTCCACGACTTCTGAACGGATACCCAGACGCTCCGAAATCGCAAATGCGTTGGAACGTCCCGGCATCCCGATCAGCAGCTTATAGGTTGGCCGCAGGGTCGCTACGTCAAACTCACAGCAGGCATTCTCCACGCCGACAGTATCCAAAGCGAAGCTCTTCAACTCGGCATAGTGTGTCGTGGAGGCAATCTTCGCCCCCTGCTGACGCAGTTTTTCGAGAATAGCGGTCGCCAGTGCTGCTCCTTCGACAGGATCGGTACCCGCTCCCAACTCGTCAATGAGAACGAGGCTCTTGTCATCCGCTTGGTCAAGGATACGTTTGATATTGGTAATATGAGCCGAGAAGGTCGAGAGGGACTGTTCAATGCTCTGCTCATCACCAATATCGACCAGCACACGGTCGAATACCGACAGTTCACTGTTATCGGCGGCGGGTATCATCAACCCGCACATCGCCATAAGCGACAGCAGACCGATGGTTTTCAGCGACACGGTCTTGCCGCCGGTATTGGGACCCGTCACGACCAGCGTGTCAAAATGGATGCCCAGTTCCACATCGGTCGGCACAACTTTCTCGGACGGTATCAGGGGGTGACGAGCTTTTTTCAGACAGATATGCCCTTGGTTGTTCATCAGGGGCAAAGATGCCTTCATCTTGTAGGCAAGATGTGCCTTGGCGAAGATGACGTTCAGCTCCGTGAGCAGATGGTAACTCTCACACACACTGTCGGCACAGGCTCCCAATTCTGCGGACAGTTCCGCCAGAATACGGTCAATCTCCGTCTGTTCCTTCGCATGAAGAATGCGTATCTCGTTGTTGGCTTCCACCACGCTCATCGGCTCAATAAAGACCGTAGCACCACTGGCAGAGGTGTCGTGCACCAGACCGGATACAGCGGAACGAAATTCTGCCTTCACCGGCACTACATAGCGTCCGCTGCGAATCGTCACGATGCTGTCCTGCAGATACTTCTGCATCGAAGATGAGTGAATCAGAGAATCCAGTCTGTCTCTGACTTTAGCAGCAGCCGCCGCCAGTTTGCGGCGGATCCCCGCCAATTCCGGTGAGGCATTGTCTGCGATTTCTTCTTCCGACAAAATAGCGGAAGTGATCTTGTTCTCCAGATATTTCTGCGGCACCAGAGCATTAAAACGCCTGTCCAGTGAGGTTTCGATAGACGCCGACTTATCCCGCCACTCAATAACACGGCGAATGACCCGCAGGAGTGCCGCACACCGCAGCAGTTCCAAAGTCGTCAGCACCGCCCCAGCTTCTGCCCGCCGCAAGGCATTGGTCATATTATGTAAATTGCCAAAGGCAGGGGCACCGAAACGCCCCGCCAATGCGTGAGCGTCATACGTTTCCTGCAGCAATTCTTTTACTTCAAACAGCCCTTCAGACGGCTCTAGTGTCAGTGCCATTTGGCGGGCATCCTCAAAGGAAGTCTGCTCGGCCAGCAGGGACAGCACTTTGTCCAGTTCAAGGGCTTGATGGTCCTTTTTCATGGTTTCCTCCCATCGTATGATATGTTCAGGATGTTTGTGACGGCGGCACCGTCAAGACCTCCTCCGGCTTTGATGAAGCGTCTGCTTCGCCGAAGGGCGATGTCACCTGATGATAATAGTCCAAGGTACCAAAGACCGTGTCGGACGCACACAAGAGGTACTGCTCACTGCACCACGATAATTGGTGCAGTGAAGCAGGTGCCACCTGAAACGAAAAGATCTTCTTCGGCTCGGCATACGTCAGATAGCGGAATGCCATCAACGCCCCTTTGGACAATGCTCCGCAAGGGGCTTCTCGATAACAATGACGGCACCGCAGGACATTTTCCTGCGGATAGAAATACATTGTTTCATCCTCATAAGCACCACATTCCTGACAGTACAACAGGTTCGGCATCCAACCGCACAGGGTGACCAGCCGCACTTCAAACACGGACTTGATCTTCTCTAAAGGGTGTCCACTCTTGATGAGATACAGACAATTGAGCAGCAAGTCCAAAGGAGCCGATGACTCTGTATTCTCCGGCACCAGCTTCATCGCCAACTCGCAGAAATACTGCTCCAAAGCAATCCGCTCCAGCTCCATGGACGGTTCAAAAAAGCTGTGCAGCAAGCGTGCCTCATCGACCGCACAGCGGTTATGTCCCCGATAGATCGTAAAATTCGCATAGATCAACGCCTGTGAAACGGAAAAATTCCGGTTGCCGACAACGGACGCTCCTCTGGCAAAGCAGTGAAGCACACCATTGTCCCGTGTCAGGATGGTCAGCAGTTTATCTTTATCGCCAGCGGCCCGACTCATCAGAACCAGACCCTCTGTATTCGTTTTCATGGTCGTCCTCCGTTGCTGTTTCTGTCTCCTGCGGGGGGTAGCCCAATTTGATGCGGCAATAATTCAGGTAGTCGCTGACCCTCCCCGTCATCACAAAACGACTCCAAGCGGTATTTTCATCCATCCGTCAGCACCTCCGTTAGTGTTTCCCATCAGGTTCTCGATGTATGATATATTATACCCGCTCTCGCCCGCATTATTACCACTTTCCTGTCAGCGGCGGCACATCCTTGATATACCGAAGGGTTCCCCCTGTCCGAAAGGGAGACATTTAGGTCGTTCCGTGTCACAAAGTCTTTTCCTTGGGAAAAGCTCCTTATGTCCCACCCATTCTGCTTTGATTTTAGTCGAAGTCCGAAGAATCGTAGCCCATGGAACGCAAAAGCGTTTCGCCGCGGTTTCGCCAATCTTCCTTGACTTTGACCCACAGTTGGAGGTTCACTTTAGAAGATCGTTGCGTCTATGTCAATGATCCCACCTTCGTTCCGTTCCTTCATTCGCTCCACTACCACGGCGGTGCCGTGGGGCACTTCCCGTTCCAGCAGCCGCAGGAGCTTTTCGCGTATCATCTCCGCCGCAATCACCCGTTCGGGTTGGTCGGTCAGCGTATCTTCGTCAAACAAGAAGTCTCCTTCGCCTGCCAAGGCTCTCATTTCTTGTTTGAGTGCCGAAATGCCATCCCCTGTTTGTGCCGAGCAGGGCACAACTGCATGGAACGCATACCGTCCCGCCCAATCCGCCAACTGTTTGGCAAGCCGTGTCTTGTCCTGCAGGGTGTCGATCTTGTTGATGGCCAGCACCACCGGCAGCGAAAGCGAACGAAACTTTTCAAGAAGCTGCTGTTCCTCCTCGGTGATTTCCTTGTTGGCCTCTGTCACCAGCACACACATATCCACACCAGCCACCGACTCATTGATAGATCGCAGCATATAGCGGTCGAGGTCGTTGCGGGGACGGTGCAGTCCGGGTGTGTCGATAAAGACCAGTTGGGTATTGTCTTCCGTCAGTACACCCATGATACGGGTACGGGTCGTCTGCGGTTTAGACGAAACAATGGCGATCTTCTCACCCAACATCCGATTCAACAGGGACGATTTGCCCACATTCGGTCGTCCCACAATGGCAATAAATGCACTTCTTCTCTCCATACAGTTCCTTCTCCTTTAAGATCGGGCTTTCCGCCCATACATAATATCGTCCTCCGGCAGCCGTCAAAAGCAACGTGCCCATGCTCACAGCTTCCCCCAAGGGACGCCCTCCTGTTCGCTGAACGGATAATTCCTTCCGGAAAGGGGTTGGGGTCATTGAATACTCCGAAGCTTTTCCCTGTTCCCATGATGCAGTTCCCCGTCAACCGCCAAATCCGGTCTCTCTTTCATCGGTTCCTGCGGTCGTTTTTTCTGTTCCTCCGCCATTTCCCTTTCCCCTGCCGGAAAGGTTCCCTATCTTCTGCTTTATGCGGGATAGCGAACACAAAGAGCACAGACAGCACCGTTAGCACCAACAACGCTGCCAAGTGGAGGGGATGTGTCGTGTAGAAGTGCCAGACATTCAGCCAACCGGTGCTGTCCCAGAACAGTATAACACCAATGACCACCGCAAAGCAAGCAGCTATCAGCACAGCTCCTGCGGCGGTGTCTTTCGCATGACGGATGTGCTCATCCTTTTGCGGGCTGACTTTGTCACACAGCTCTTCCACGGCCGTATTCACGCCCTCTAGTGCCAGCACCGCCAGGATGGTCAACAGCAGCAGGATATATTCCCCTCGGGAAAAATGAAAAAAACGTGCAAAAATGAGCACATACAGTCCGGCAACTGTATGAAATCTCATGTTTCGCTCGTTTTTCACACAATGTATCCATCCGCTGAAAGCGTATTGAAATCCCCTGAAGAACGACATCAGAATGCGTCCTTCATGACGTAGCTGGAAGAGCTGGGTAAGCCAAGCTGCGTCATGACCTGTTCCTCTTTCTCACGCATACGGATACGCTGCAAGCCGTTGTCTTCGTGGTCGTAGCCCAACAGGTGCAGCATGGAGTGAGCCGTCAGATAGCCGACTTCACGCTGAAGGCTGTGTCCAAAACGCTCCGCCTGTTCCACTGCCATTTCCATCGAGATCACGATGTCGCCCAAAATTTTCGCTCCTGTGGTCGGGTCGGTGTCATACTTGCCGTTTTCGCCCATCGGGAACGACAGCACATCAGTAACACTGTCTTTGTTGCGGTGGATCGCATTCAGTTCCTTGATTTCCTTGTTGTTCACGAGCGTAACACTGACCTCTACCGAACCTTCAAAGTGCTCCATCTTGAGCACGGCATTACAGCATCTTCTAATCAGCATACGCAAACCCGTCGGGATCTTCACATTTTTCTGTTTGTTCGTGATGATGACCTTAATTCTATCCATTGTCAATTCGCACCTTTCTTTTGTGATCGTTGATGAATTGTCTTTTTCTCCTGCACCGTTTTGCCGTCATCGGGCGAACGTTTGCGATCCGCTTTTTCATACGCCTCGATAATATCCTGCACCAGCTTGTTGCGGACAACATCCTTGGCAGAGAACATCACCGTTTCAATGCCGTCAATGCCCTGTAAGATACGGACGGCCTCCTTCAGACCGGAACGTATTCCGCTGGGCAGGTCGATCTGGGTGATGTCACCTGTGATGACCATTTTGGCATTGAAACCCAGCCGTGTGAGGAACATCTTCATCTGTTCGGGCGTGGTGTTCTGGGCTTCATCGAGGATGATGAAGCTGTCATCGAGGGTACGACCACGCATATACGCCAGCGGAGCCACCTCAATATTGCCCCTTTCCACATACTTTTGGAAGGTCTCTGCCCCCAACATATCGAACAACGCATCATACAGAGGCCGCAGATAGGGGTCAACCTTGCTTTGCAGGTCACCGGGCAGGAAGCCCAGCTTCTCACCGGCTTCTACCGCTGGTCTGGTCAGAATGATCCGGTTGATCTCACGGGCACGAAAGGCCGCCACCGCCATAGCCACTGCTAAATAGGTCTTACCGGTTCCTGCAGGTCCCACACCGACCACCACCGTATTCTTCCGAATAGCGGTACAGTAGCTTGTCTGTCCGAGCGTTTTCGGTTTGACAGGACGTCCTTTGGAGGTAATGCAGATACAATCCCCCGCCAACTGCTCAATACGGTGTTCGTTGCCTTCGTTGACCAGCGACATACAATAGCGTACATTCTGGTCGCTGAGGACTTCGCCCTTATTCAGCAAGCTGAGCAGGCTCTCAATCACCTTCACGGCCTTGGCGACATTCTCCGGTTCACCGGTCACTTTCACTTCCGCCCCACGATACACCACCGATACCATATATTCATTCTGTATGAGTTTGATGTTCTCATCGAACGTACCGAACAGGGCAATTGCTTGTTCCATACGAGCGATATTGATGATATGTTCGACCATGAAACCACCCGTGTGCCTCCCTCACATCACACTTTTAACATTTCTGGCAAAAATATGAAATAGGGATAGATTTTTTCTGATTATACCACAAAAAACAGTGAAAGTCACTATATTTTTTGTATTTTTCAAAAAAATCCTGATTTTTTTTGAAAAATTGTCCAAACTGTCTACCATAAAGGGGACAGCATGGGCTGCTACTGGTCAAAAGGCCGAAGGTCACTGTTAAAGCAGGAAATAAACCGTGACCGTATCGCACTAATCAAGAAGCTGTTTTCACCGCTCACGCCGTTCTGTCGTATCAAAGTTGCCAAAAATCGCCAAAATTCATCAAGCTCCACCGTCATTTCGAAGCGGCGTACCCTTTCCCTCTTCTGCCCTATGGACAGCCTCATCGCCATCAGGCTCACAGTTCTCTCTGTTGTCAGAAATTTCCCACACACGACCGAAATAACAGACCTGTTCGATAGTCCTGTGTCTCTCCGAACAGCTGAACCGGATCTTCCGCAGAAACCACCCTCACTTTGTCCGAAATGACTGGAACAAAATGCGGCTGGTTTCTGGTGGGATCGAACAGATTTGGTATGTCGCCCGACCGTTGTACTGCCCGACCGCAGGGCAACCGCATGAAAGAATCATAAAAATAACGCATGACAAAAATTCATCTGTGCATTGGCAAGAGCAAGACTGTCTGCTTCTTTCAGCCACTCAAATTCAGTTTTATACTGTGCAGGAGTATTATTCAGCTTTTTCTGCGTCTGATGATAGTATTCTATTTTGTCTCCCAACATCTTATTGTAGATGAACCTGACACAGCCAAACGTCTTTGCTATCAGTATTTTTTGTTCTTCATCAGGGTATATCCTGAATTTGTAGGCTTTGTTCATAGCTTGTTCATAGCTTTTCACCTCCTTATCTCAAAGATAACATAACCAGAACCTTGAGTCAAGAAAAAGTCAGCCTTGCGGCTGACCGGCAATTCATCCCCCGCCTTAGAGGCGGGGGACTTCTTGCCCTTTAGGTTAAAATGTTCGAGGATTTCGCCCGTTTTGTATGTACATACTTTTTGCCCACTCGACCCTATTTCACAAATACACAGGTGTGTTTGGTTTTGTAGCGTGGGAGTGTAAAAGCCTACAAACAGCCAGTCACAAAAACTTTATTAAAAGCCTTAAACCCGCCTTGAAATCGGCACTTTTCGCCCGTTGTTCAGTCACATTTCGTCATCAATACCACACACTCAACATGCCTCGGAGCAGCAGGTCAAATAAAAAGGCTTGTATTCGACACACTGGTTCATCCCAATGAAGGAATGGGCAATTCCCCGGTATCGGTCAGGGTCGAGACAGTAGGATGAATATCGGCAGACCGATAAACCGGAATTTGTCAAACCATTCTCGACAACAGAAAATCAGGACGTTCCCCTATTAAAACCGAGTCAGTAACGTCAATTACTTCAATACCGCCCTTCGAGTATTCATCTACAAAACTTCTTTCATTATCAAAGATTAGCTCTTTCCCATACCAAGGTTTCCCAGACTGGGGAGTAAGCTCCAAATAAACAGTTTTATTTTCGAGATAAAATGTCAAAACGGTATGTTGCTTTCCGCTCTGCTTGTCATGCAAGAGCCATATCTTGCTTGGGATATTACGCTTGTCAAGAATGTATCTCATCAGAACAACAGCATCATTACATGTACCTACTTTTGCCTTCATGGTGTCTTTTGGATCCTGAATACAGTATTCGGTCAATAGGTGGTCAAAGAACTCTTTATCAAAATCTTTCGTCATATCAGGCTTATATGTTTTGCCATTCAAATAGAAGCCGTATTCGTAACCATTATCCAAAAGTTCTTGTTTCAACAGCTTGCATGTTTCTTTTATCAACATTGCTATTCCTCCGTCAAACTCCGTTTTATCTATTTCATCCTTTTCTCAAATCTGAACATTCCATCCGGGAATTGCTCGTCAATCTGTTCAGCCGCGTCCGGATCATTCGGATCAGGATGGTGGCTGTTGTAAAACTCAACAATGTGAAAACCGCAATGGTTCACGTAAAAGTGGATGTTCCGCTTCTCAAAATATGGCGTGACGGTTTCCCAGACAGTCACCTCCGGGTGCATCTGTTCGACAGCACACCATGCGGCGTAGCCGATACCCTTGCTGTGAACTTTTGGCGATACGAACAGGAGATCCAGATCACCACGTTCTCCATCCACCTTTATGACCACACCGCCGACCGACTTGCCGTCCTGGATGATTCTATATGCCTCGCCGCCGTCAATGGAGTTTTCTATCGTCTCATGTGATATGATCTCGCCGTCTTCCTCGAAATGATCGTCTCGGCGACCGAACTCTTCTAAAGCGCCATAGTTGAATGCTTCCTGATTGTCGGTTATAAATTGTTCCCGGTCGTTGGGCTTCAAAGGAATTAGTTTTACTTCGCTCATTTTGCTTCTTCCTTCTTCACATACGTGTT
>CACZZU010000116.1 GCA_902785765.1 uncultured Ruminococcus sp. | reverse complement strand
CACTCACCAACTGACCGTGGGTTGGGTAGTTTAGTCAATTGTTGTGTGTTCCGCAAGTTTCATGGAGCGGCAGCGGAGTTGTCCAGTGCGGTCACGCACCGGCAGTATTACATGAGAGCGGTGGCGTATTTCCAAGCGAGAATACGGAGAACAGCGTGGTCGATGGACTTCTCCGTCAGAACACCACTGTTGACAGCCTCCAAAATCGACGTGAAGGAACTGTCTACCATACTGCTGTTGAGGGCGAGCACATCGTTGCCTGCCAATACGGCGGCTACCGCCGGTGTGTATTGTCCGGTATACTGCGTGATGGCACCCATCCCGAGGTCATCGGTCATGATCAGACCGCTGAAACCGAGCTGCTCCCGCAAAATCTGGTGTACTTCCGGTGACAAAGACGCCGGATGCTCCTTGTCCATGCACTCTACAATGTTGTGGCTCACCATAACACAGTGTGCTCCCGCTTGAATACCCGCTTGAAAGGGGAGAAAGTCGTTTTCCTCGAACGCTTTCATCTCTCGTTTGTCAACGGCGATGCCGGTATGGGTGTCGACATTCTGTCCGTAGCCCGGAAAGTGTTTGAGCGTGACAGAAACGCCACGCATTTGGCTCATTTGTGTGACGATGCGGACAAACTCGGCGGTGGTTGCGGCATCTTGCCCCAAGGAACGGTCGTACATGAAGTCTTTCTTATTGGTGGCAATGTCACAGACGGGAGCCAGATTGATGTTCAATCCCAACTCATGCAGAAGAGTCGCTTTTTCGTCTGCGTCCGACTGAATAAAGGCGAGACCGCCGTTCTTGTACAGGGTACGAGGGGACTCGAACTCATGGTCGCTGAGGGCAGGCTTGCCGCTGATACGGGTGACGGTGCCGCCTTCTTCATCTACGGCAAAAGCTAACGGCACTTTTTGAGCGATAGAAAGGCTGTTGAGCATACTCTTGACGCTGTCTTTCGTCTGTCCGGCAAAATCGTCGCCGAAGAGGACATAGCCGCCCAGATGATAGAGCGTCGCTGTTTCGATGGGCTCATCGTAAGGCAGAGAGGCAAAGAGCATCTGACCGATCTTTTCTTCGAGGGTCATTTGTGACATATAGCGATAGGCGTCTTCATAATAGTCAGAGAAGATGCCGCCGTCCAAAAACTCGTCCGGCACATGGAAAAAAATGCTCTCCGAGCTTTCTTCTGTTACAGAAGATGCAGATACAGTGGAGGAGGCGTCATCTTCCGGACTCGATTCAGAGGAGTGCCCTTCGCTGCTGTCGGTGCTGGTCGTCTGACTGGTACTCTCACTGGTATCCTCACTGGTGCCGATACTGCTGTCGGTGGAACTGTCTGCATCGGAAAGACGGCTGTCGGTATCGGTACTGGGTGTCCAGAGGGAACTTTCGGAGTGGGAGGGCAGAGACACATCACTGACCACAGAAGTCACGTTGGAGACTTTAGCCGTTTTGTCACGTATATCTGTTGGTTGTTGCTGGCAGCCGGTAACGGCTAACAGCAGGGCGGCACATAAACTCAAGGTCAAAAGGCGTATCGGGTGTTGGGGCGTTTTCATACGCTGCACTCTCCTTTGTCGTTTTGTCATGGGTTCTTTAGTTTTTCACGAACCATCATGGTGGCAAAGCCCAGCAGGTTTTGACCTGTCCATTGGTTCTTGTCAAAGCGTCGTTCGTCCTTCATCGAAAGACCGTTCGCCCATATCCTGTCCTGTACAGCACATTCGACCAGCCAGCGGTCGCCCGTTTGCAGAAGTTTTTCCCGCAGAACGTCATTTTGACTGTATTTGGCGAGCAGACCCTCATAGACAACGATCTGCCGCAGACCGTTCCAGACGATGTTGTCATAGGGTGTGACCATGCGGCCGAGGGCTTTGATCTTGCCGACATCGTCAGTTTGCAGGATGGCGGCCATGTGTTTGGCATCTCCGAAGACTTCCGCCTTCTTGTACATCATGTACTGCTCCATGGAGCTGAAGCGGATCCCACCTGCCGTAAAGTCCGATAGGTACCAGTTGCTCATCCAACCGTTTTCTTCGTCCGGATTGTGGAAGCATAGCATCTTGTTCATGGTTTTCACCTCCTTATGAAAAAATCGTGTCGATCTGGTTCAGACCGAGCCGCTGTACTTCTTTGTAGGCGAACCGCATGGTGTCATCACAGACCTGCTGCGGGGTATGGCAATCCGAGCCGACAATGACACGCAGGTCGGTTTGGGCTACTTTTTGCCAGAAATAGCGGTGCGGATACGGGTGCCGCAGACCATCGCAGCACATTCTTCTAGCCCGACGGTAGCCGTTGGCATTGTACTCCAGTATCATGTTCTGTTCCTGTGCACAGGTGATAATACGCCGGCAGGCTTCTTCGGTGTTGTCATCCATGGGAAAATCGTTGAGGAAAAACAGGTCAGGGTGTGCCACAAATCGAAAACAGCCTGTCCGCATGGCTTCGCAGACGTTGTCGGCGTAGGTCAGGAAATCTTCGGTGCCGGACGCAAAGAAGATGTTCTTGAAGTGTCCTTTTGCGTCCACAAAACTGTGGGCTCCCAATGCCAGATAATCCAGTCCTCTTTGGTCAATCAGCTCCCGATAGTAGGGCAGACTCTCCCGATAGTATTCGATCTCCAGCCCTTTATAGAGCCGTATCCGGTCACGGTATTGTTCCCGCAGACGGTCGATCGTCTGTAAGTAGTCGTCCAGTTCTGTATACTGCATCCGCAGACCGTAGTCATGGTGTGGGAAGGGACCGTGATCGGAGAACCCGAGTTCCTCCATTTTGTGAGCGACAGCCTCCTGCACATAGTCTTCTTCCTTGCCGAACGCATGAAGACAGCGGTAGGTATGCGTGTGGTAGTTGTTCATAGAAACCTCCTTTGGACAATATCGACTCTTCTCCCCTTATTTTACCACATTCTCCGTCATTGTGCAACGGATAATGCGGCGGTTCACAGGCGGCAGTGAAAGACTTGCCGCAAAGCAGTTCAGTTTCCAAGCCAAAGCGGTGGAAAGGCGGTATGCAGATGTCCAAGAGCCTGACCGCATGGAATCGTCCGGTGCGGTCAGCACGGCGATCCATGTGCAAAATCTGATAGCTGACAGAGCGGCAATTCAATTTTTGGACGCTGCTTTCGCAAATATTCCTTACAAAAATTCAGCGGTTTTAGGAAAGGGGGGCGGGTATCCGGTGGATACCTTCGCCCACCGACCCAGCCGACAGGCGAGACAGGGGGAACGCTGCTCTTGCAAATATTTTTTACAAAAACGCGGCGGTTTTAGGAAAGGGGTATGGGGAAAACCCTTTTTCCGCTAGAAAAGGGTTTTCCCCATGTAACTGCCCGACCAAACTTGATTTCCGTGGTGCGGGCAGGCACTGGCTTTACAAGTGTGGAAAAATGTGCTACCATAGAGACAGGAAAAAAGACAAGGAAAGGAAGGGTCGGTATGTTAAAGGGAAAGACCGTGGTGATCGGTGTAACGGGCGGGATCGCTGCGTATAAGTCCGCACAACTGGTGAGTGATCTGGTGAAAGAAGGCTGTGATGTCCATGTTGTCATGACCAAGAACGCCCTCTACTTCATCCACCCCATTACATTTGAAACCCTGACAGGACACAAATGTCTGACAGACACTTTTGACCGGAACTTTGAGTTCAATGTGGAACACGTTGCCTTGTCCCAGCGGGCGGATGCCTTTTTGATCGCACCCGCTTCAGCGGATGTGATCGGCAAGGCTGCCAACGGCATCGCAGACGATATGCTTACCACTATGCTGTTAGCGGCAGACTGTCCTATCCTGCTGGCACCGGCGATGAACACCTATATGTACGAAAACAGCATCGTGCAGGAAAATCTTGCCAAGCTCCGCCGACATGGTTTTACCGTTATTGAACCGGCGGTCGGCCGTTTGGCGTGTCGGGATGTCGGCAAAGGCAAACTGCCCGATGGCAAAACGCTGATCGACTCCCTGCGGTATGCGATCGGATACGAAAAAGACCTCATGGGCGTGAAGGTGCTGGTCAGTGCGGGACCTACCGCCGAGGCGATTGATCCGGTACGCTACATCACGAATCATTCCTCCGGCAAAATGGGTTACGCTATTGCAGAAGCTGCTGCTATGCGTGGGGCAGATGTCACCCTTGTGAGCGGACCTGTGTCGCTGACACCGCCTTTATATGTCAAGACGGTCGGCGTCCGGTCGGCAGAGGAGATGTATCAAGCGATCAGCGAGCGTTTTCCGTCTGCGGATATTTTGATTATGGCGGCGGCGGTCGCCGATTATACGCCGCAGTGCACGGCTGACGAAAAAATCAAGAAGTCTGATGGTGAGATGAACCTTCCGCTCCAACGCACGAAGGATATTTTGCAGTGGGCAGGAAACAATAAAACCGAAGGGCAGTTCGTCTGTGGGTTCTCGATGGAGACAGAACATTTGCTGGAAAACTCCCGCCGGAAGCTGCTCAAGAAACACTGCGATATGATCGCTGCCAACAGTCTTCGCCAAAGCGGTGCCGGATTTGGCACGGACACGAATATTCTCACGCTCATCACGCCTGAAACGGCACAGGAATTGCCGCTGTTGTCGAAGTCTGAAGCCGCTCATGCGTTGCTGGATGCTATTCGTGACAGCCGTGTTCGCTGACAGCGGCACGGGATGTCTTCTGCGTGTCTGTCCGGCACCGTACCGCAGAGGATATGACCGGTGGATGTTAACACGAAAGGTTCCCTTCCGTGTGTATCTGTCCATGCAGATATAAAAGTCTGCCGCTGACGGCAGGGACTCAAAACATCCCGCCGTGATACGGCGGGGCACGGTAACTTAAAGGAACCTTAAACCCTTAAAAAAGATTAAGAAAGTGTTAACAGATTGTTTCAAGAACATCGGATTTTTCTTCGCACATCCAGAAACGCTTTGCGTTATAATAGAACCATCGAAACCAACTACAAACCAACTAACAACAGTAATGGAGGTACTTATCATGGATGAAAGAACCAACTTCAATAACGGATACGAACCCACCCCTGCACAGGATACTGATATTTACAGCAGCAGCCATACACCCGTACCGCCCTACGTCCCCATGACGGAAACACAGGCCGCCGAACATTATGGCGATGCGTTTGTGAAAGGCGACACCGCCGAGATCGAACCGCAGACGCCTTCTTATCAAGAACCCTCGGGGTATAGCTACGCACACTATCAGTCACAGTTCACCTCACAGGCCGCTCATGCCGCACGTCCGCAGCCTGACAAGAAACAGAAGAAGTCCCGCAAAGGCCGCCGCACAGCGATGATCGCCTGCAGTTTGGCACTTGCCCTTTGCTTGGGATTTGGCGGCGGTGTACTCGGTGCCTACATCATGCAGTCGCCGCAGACAAGTGCAGACAAGACGATCACCGCAACAGCCAGCGGTCAGGTCGTGACAGCTGCGACCGCCGAGGGCAAGGAATCTGACCTCAAGATCGTAGAATCTAACGCCGTCAAGAGCGGCACTTCCTCCAACAGCATCAAAGATGTTGTCAGCCGTGTGAAGGATACGGTGGTAGAAATCACCACCGAGGCGACTTCGTACAGCAGCTTCTATGGACAGTACGTTACACAGGGAGCCGGCAGCGGTGTGATTATCTCTGCGGACGGCTATATCATTACCAATAACCACGTCATTGATGGGGCTACGCAAGTTACCGTTACGACCTCCGACAACAAAAATTATGAAGCGAAGGTCATCGGTACCGATGATACTTATGACGTGGCTCTGCTCAAGATCGACGCGGAGGGACTGACGGTGGCGACCTTCGGTTCATCGTCCGATCTGGAAGTCGGTGAGACTTCCATTGTCATCGGCAACCCGCTGGGCAAGCTGGGCGGTACAGTAACCGCCGGCATCATCAGTTCGCTGAACCGTACCATTACCATTGAAAACAAGAGCATGGAACTGCTTCAGACGGATGCTCCGATCAATCCCGGCAACTCCGGCGGCGGTTTGTTTGACGGCGACGGCAACCTTGTTGGCATCGTAGTGGCGAAGTCCGTACAGACATCAGACGGCACCAACGTAGAGAGTATCGGCTTTGCCATTCCGATAGACAACGTGAAGAGCATTCTGGGCGACCTCAAGGACAAGGGCTATGTTTCCGGACGTGCCGCTCTCGGTCTGACTTCGGTCAACGTCCTGACAGACAGTGCCGCACGGCGTTACGGCGTGGAGCAGAAGGGTGTGTATGTATACTCACTGGTAGAAGGCGGTGCCGCTGAAAAGGCCGGCATAGTAGTCGGTGACCTCATCAAGAAGTTTGACGGCACCGAAATCACCGGTAATGACCAGTTGTCCGCTCTCGTTCTCCAGAAGAAGGCCGGTGACAAGGTAGATGTCGTGGTTTATCGTGACGGTGAAGAGAAAACGATCTCCGTTACGTTGGACGAACGCAACAGCAACAATACCAATAA
>CACZZU010000115.1 GCA_902785765.1 uncultured Ruminococcus sp. | reverse complement strand
AACTAAAACTTTTCATCAACATTGATGATAGCACGAAGTTTAAGGATCGCCTTTTCACACACATTTGTAAAGCAAAAAATCAGTTTCCGAGGAAGTCTATTTTTTACCTTATAAGGTGAAGCAGAAAAATCCTTTACGCAGCAAACAAATCAAAACGCCGCCAAGCAGGAGATCATCCCACTTGGCGCGGATATTGTTCATTCGCTGTCTCGCCTGTCGGCTCGGTCGGCGCTTCTGCCTGCGGCAGAGGTCTCCACCGGAGACCCGCGCCCCACAGCATTTGATTGTCTGCTTTGAGTTGTTCGGTCACACCTTCCTTTTCAGCGAGTTGTTTTACCAACCGAAAGAACATCTCCTCTGCCTGCTCGTCGATGTCGGCAGGGTAGGCGGTAAGCTTGCAGCTTGTCAGCAGATCACCCAAGAAAGACTAAATGCAAACAAAATAATAAGAGCTATCAGACTTATAGAAAACCTGATAGCTCTGTATTTTTACGTTAATTCAAATAATGTTGCCAATGAGGGCAACCATACGGCAGAAACCGTTTGTTTATACGCTTTTTAACGGTTTGGGGATTATTCCCACTCGATCGTAGCGGAGGGCTTCGGCGTGAGGTCAAACAGCACACGGTTGACGTTTTCTACTTCAGCCGTGATACGAGCGGTAATATGCTGGAGCAGTTCAAACGGCACATTTTCCACCGTAGCGGTCATGGCATCAGTGGTATTGACGGCACGGATGATGACAGGATAGGCGAAAGTTCTCTTGCCGTTTTTCACGCCAACGGAACGGAAATCCGGTACAGCGGTGAAGTATTGCCAGACCTTGCCTTCCAGACCATTTTTGGCAAACTCTTCCCGAAGGATGGCATCGGATTCACGGACGGCTTCCAGACGGTCGCGGGTGATGGCACCCAAACAACGTACACCAAGACCGGGACCCGGGAACGGCTGACGATAGACCATGTTATCCGGCAGACCGAGTGTTTTACCGACTACACGAACTTCATCCTTAAAGAGCAGTTTGAGCGGTTCGACCAGTTCAAACTGCAGGTCTTCCGGCAGACCGCCGACATTATGGTGTGCTTTTACGCCGTCACTTTCAAGAATATCGGGATAGATGGTACCTTGTGCAAGGAACTGGATGCCGTCCTGTTTGCGGGCTTCTTCCTCGAAAACACGAATGAATTCAGCACCGATGATCTTGCGTTTTTTCTCTGGTTCGGCTACGCCAGCCAATTTGTCGAGGAAGCGATCCACGGCATCGACATACACGAGGTTCGCATTCATCTGGTTGCGGAATACCTCCACGACCTGTTCCGGCTCACCCTTGCGGAGCAAACCGTGGTTGACGTGCACACACACCAACTGCTGACCGACTGCTTTGATGAGCAAAGCGGCCACGACCGAGCTGTCAACGCCGCCCGACAATGCCAACAGTACCTTTTTGTCACCGATCTGCTGACGCAGTTCGGTGATTTGTTCGTCAATGAAAGCCTGTGCCAGAGCTTCTGTCGTGATTCTTTCCATACTTTCCGGTCTTACATTTCCCTGCATAAATAAACCTCCTGAAAAAAAGCTGTGTTCACGCCGCCGAAAGCGGGCGTATGATGCTGCGTAGTTTTGGAATGCTACTATTATAGCATCCCACCGCTTATTTTGCAAGCATCAGGACAAAGAAAAGCCGATGAAAGGGAGGGAACATGGCAAGGCGGCGGTGCCGCTGTGTGTGGCATACGGCGATGAAAGGGGGGAACATGGCAAGGCGGCGGTGCCGCTGTGTGTGGCATACGGCGATGAAAGGAGGGAAGAATGTGCGTGTATGGAGAAGGAAAGCAGGTGAGCGGTCAAGCGACACGATCATCGTGTTGGTGGGAAAATATCACGGATAGGACAGTTTCGGCACAAAATGCCGCCCTCTTTCTTGGAAGAAAGAAGGCGGCGTAGATAAAAAGCTGCTCACGAAAGTGATGGAGAAGGAAAAAGGTAGGGGAGTTCCTTTTTGACGGCATGAACGGACCGGTATCAGATGCACTTTTGGAGAAGCGGTTCCGCATCAAGGGGCGAGAAGGTAGTGGCGATCACTTTTTCCGAGCAGGCAGGAGAATAGCAGAAGCGGTCGATGTGCTGACCGGTGTAGAAATACTCCGGCGGAGCGGGACGATAGTCGTCATCGAAGGTGTCGATGATGATGAGTTTGATCTTCATACGGTTGGGGATGATGTTCTTGATATAGACGCTGGCCTGCTGTCCGGGACGGATATTGTCCTTCATTTCGGCTAATCCTGCCAAATTCGGTGTCAGTTCCACGAAGGCACCGTAGTCTTCGACCGAACGGATGATACCTGCCACGGTTTCCCCAACAGAAAAACGGCTGACGTTTTCTTCCCATGTGCCGAGCAGTTCTTTGTGGCTGAGACTGATACGTCCGTTTTCAATGGAACGGATGACCGCCTTGATCTCCAGACCGACCCAGAGCCGTTCCCGTGGGTGGTCGATACGCGACACGGAGATGGCATCGATCGGCAGCAGCGACACAATGCCGCAGCCAATATCGGCAAAGGCTCCGAAGGAATCCAGATGTGTGATCTTTGCGTCAATAATGTCGCCGGGCACCAGCGAGGCAATATATTCCTGCCGACAGCGTTCCTGTGCCAGACGGCGAGACAGCATCGCCACTGGTTTTCCGTCCTCGTTCTTGCGGAAATCTGTGATGACGAAACAAACCGGCCGATTGACACGGGAGATGACCGCAATATCACGCACGGTGCCCTCACGGATACCGATTGCCCCTTCTTCCCGTGGGATAATGCCCTTCATCACGCCGAGATCGACCGTCAGGTTATGAGCCGAGTCACACACAACGGCACGAGCCTCCAGAATCTTTCCCTCATAATAAGCTTCGGTCAGGGCGGCTATGGACTGGAGCGAGGAAAGATTCTCCACCATATTCATCAATCTGCCTTCAGGATAGTATCCTGCCATTTTGCCTTCATTCCTTTCTGATGAGGCGGTTCGCCTCGATACTTTTTCTCCACATCTATATGACAAGTGCGTGTGCGATATACCAAAACCGACAGGACTTTCCACCGTCACCGGGAGCCTTTTCCGCAGGCAGTGTCACCTTCTTTTTTTGCGGCTGTGTTGCTTTTGGAGGGCACACGAACGGCTGGTGTCACACTGCCTTTCGCTGATGTTCATGCAACCGGAGCCGATAGGTGTCTTCCTTTTGGAAAATACACTTGCATTCTGTGCGTATGTATTATACAATAGAGGTATCCTTCGGGAAGGGAGCGTATGGGTAGCATGAGCATGAGTGAAAACAACGATAATGTGCGGTTCTTGTCTGCAATTGCCTACCTGCCGATGCTGTTTGTGGTGGGACATTTTGCGGTCGAAAAAGACAATCCTGATCTGCGTTTCCACAAATATCAAGGCGGTGTGCTGTGCGGTACCTTTGCCGTGCTGTATCTGCTGGATGTTCTGCTGATCTTGCTGTTGTCTTTTTCGGCGGGGCTGCAGTCCATCTTCGGTTTTATCGTGACCGCCGCCATCACATTAGGGTATGTGTTCCTGATCGGGTTTGGTATATCTGCGGCACTGCATTTCCGGCAGAAGCAGCTGCCCTTCATCGGCTTTTTCGCGGTTCGCCTGCGAGAGACCATGGACAGCCATAGAAAATGATGTACCGCTTTATCAACACAGAAGGTTCAGTCCCCTGCATGGTATGTTTTTGAGACAAGTCAAATCAGCAGAACCGACAGCCCTGTTGATCGGTGCAGGGGAGAGACAGCCTCTTTGTTCGATAGAACCATTATAGCATGGCCGCCGAGCGAAAAATGACAAATAAAAGGAAGAGGACAGATGAGTGACGATATTATTTATGTGGATTCCTACGACTTCGACAGCCGTATTGAACACGGCATGGCAGTTGTGTTTTTCTATTCCCAGTGGTCTGCCAAAAGCCGCAGCATGGTGCCTTTAATGGAAGAGATCGCCGATGAGTACTATGACTATTTGCGGGTGCTGGCACTGGATGTGGAACAATCGCCGGATGTGGCGTCCATCTTTGCGGTGGAAGCCATACCCACGGTGATTTTCTTTCGGGAGGGACGTATCATCGAGAAGGTGACAGAAGCCAATCCCAAAGAGGTGTATGTGGACGTTATCGAGACACTGCTGTTGGGCGAAGGATGAGTTCGCTGTGGCGGCGTGTCGACGACCAAACAGCAGAGCAGGGGGTGTCCTTGTGAAGGGGCAGCACGGCTCTGCTGTTTTTTTGATTGGCAGTGCAGCGATCGGGTGGGGAAAAATGACCCAATGGCAGGGGGCACTTCATCGGTGATACGGTATGTGTCCGAAACGATTTTTGCGGAGGAAAATACTGTGACAGACAAGAAGTGTGCTGCTGTAGGGGGAGCCGATGGAGCAGCGGTAAAAAACGGAGCGGCGTGTCCCTCTTTTTGGGCAAAAGGACAGTTCGCTCCGCTTTTGTGCTTTGTGGCTATCAAACGCTGGGAAAGATCACTCTTCGATCATCGCCAACAGTTCTCTCTTTGGTTTCACGCCGACAGAGGTATCGACCAGCTTGCCGTTTTTGAAGACCATGACGGTCGGGATGCTCATGATCTGATACTTCTCGGCCAAAGACATTTCGTTGTCCACGTTGACCTTGCCCACCTTGATGTTGGGATTTTCGGCAGCGATCTCCTCAATGACAGGGGACAGCAGACGGCAGGGACCGCACCATACAGCCCAGAAGTCGAGCATGACAGGCTTGGCGGATTTCAGGACTTCCTGCTCAAAGTTGGCGGCGGTGATTTCCATAACTGACATAATGGCAACACTCCTTTGTTTGATAAGTTAAGTATGGGCGAAGGGGAGGGTCCATAATCGACCGTTGGTCAACGCCCTTTCTTCTTTTTGGAGCGGCGTTTCTGTGCATTCACAGCGGCCGCACGTTCTTTTTCGGCACGAGGGGGAACAGCCGTTCCGTGGATACTCTTCCAGTTGATTAGTGCCTTGACAAACTGTGGATGTTTGATGGTGTACTCTGTCTCCAGTTCGGGGTGGTTCACGATGAACTTTTCCTGTTGTCCGGCATAGAAGGCACCGATATTTAACAGCATGATGATCACATACATGATGATCGTCAGTACCGCACCGATACCGACATAGGGATAGATTGTCAGGAAAATATCCAACAGTACCAGCACCGAACAGATCATGACGATGACATTCTTTATCATACGCTTCCGGTCGATCAGACACGCCAGAATAGCGACTAACGGCAAAATGCCAAGGGCAAAGGTCAGGATCGCCCGCAGGAAGGTGTTGCTTAAAGAAATATTGCCGCCAAAGGCTTCGCCGACCGTGCCGCCCAACATCATCTGCAACGCATTCTGCGAGACGAACACGGACGCACACAGCACTTTCTGGGCTTTCAGGATGGCAGTGTTCAGCCGCTCCAGACTTTCGGCAGTGTACGCATTGCGGTTGATCTTCTTGACTTCATCCACCAACTCGATGAGTTTTTCTTCGTGAATGCCTTCCTGAATGGTGTACATCCAGTTGTAGTCCAACGTATTGATCTCTTGCAGATAACCACTGCCGCTGCTTTTAGGAGCCGCAGAAGATGCCTCCGCACTCGTTTGACTGTCCTGTACGGCACTGTCCTGCTGACTCACGCCGCTGTCCTGCTGACTGCTGTCACTTTCCTCTTCCTTTGGTGCCAACACCAAAGCGTCAAATGCCTGCCGCAGTTCCTGCTCGGCTTGGTCGATTTCTTCCTGCGTTGCCAACACGTCATAGGCTTCTTCGGCTCTTGGCGTGACCTCCATTGACTTGGTGATGTAGAAGCGTACTTCCATAAACGGGTAGGTTAGCAGCAACAGTACGACCACCAAGGCACAGATCATCACAATGCGGAGAATACGGGTGGGGGTCCACAGCAGTTTCTTTCGTTTCGGCACATTGATGACAACGACCTTGCGTTTCCCCTTTGAAGAGGGAACGTCCCCACCCGGTTCTTGCGGAACAGCCACAGCAGGCGGGACGGGTGCGGCGGGGATATGCTCCGAAGCTGACACAGAAGAAGCCTCCTCAAGAAGCTCCTCATTTTCGATTTTTCTTGCCATTCCGATAAGATTCCTTTCCCATTCAGACGGTGTTGAACTTTTCCTTGTAGTTTTCGAGGGCCAGCTTGATAACGGAGATCGCCTCTTCACGCCCCTTGACCTCATCGACGACCGTTTCCTTATGTTCCAAAGATTTGTACACCGTGAAGAAGTGGGTCATCTCCTCAAACAGATGGGACGGCAGATCGGAAATATCGGTATAGCCGTTGTAGGTGGGGTCGTTGAAGGGGATGGCGATGATTTTCTCATCATTGCGGCCATTGTCCAGCATGGTGATCATGCCGATCGGATAGCACTGGATCAGCGTCAGCGGGAAGATCTGCTCGGAACAGAGCACCAACACATCCAGCGGGTCGAGATCATCCGCATAGGTACGGGGAATAAAACCGTAGTTTGCCGGATAGTGAGTAGAGGTGTAGAGTATACGATCCATCTTCAGCAGACCGCTCTGCTTGTCCAACTCATACTTCACCTTGCTCCCCTTGGGGATTTCGATGACGACCATAAAATTCTCCGGTGTGATTCTTGAGGAATCCATATCATGCCATATATTTTGCATCAGGGGTCAACTCCTTAAAAGATTTACACCCCCATTATACCACATCCTT
>CACZZU010000114.1 GCA_902785765.1 uncultured Ruminococcus sp. | reverse complement strand
TCCAGTGGACACCTCTGCCGAAGGCAGAAGCACCGACCGAGCCGACAGGCGAGACCACGCACCGGTGGATTCTATCGCCAAAACCACCGGCTTACTTGTTTTTTCGGAGAGGATGATGTATAATAGGGTGGCGATATACCATTGGAAAACAACCGATACCCCCATCAGGAAAGGAGAGTCCTTCAAATGCTTTCACAAACCTTCGTCATCACCAACAGTGTGGGTCTGCACATGCGGCCTGCCGCCGTTTTTGCCGAAGCTATGGGTCATTTTCAGTGCCGCACCACGATCCTCTTCAAAGGCAGCCGTATTGATGCCAAGAGCGTACTGAATATCATGATGGCCGCTATCATATACGGTTCGGAGATCACACTGGAATGTGATGGATCAGATGAGCAGGAGGCGATGCAGAAGGCCGCCCAACTGATCAACGGCGGACTGGAATAGTACGCCGTTTCCACTGATGTCTCTGACAAGCCTGTCAGGGACGAATATTTTCTTCCAGCATCAAATTTTATGCAGCCGCTCACACAAGACCGCACAACACTGCACGAGAAAGGTATCCGCCTGCTCCCTTTGTTCCACACAATACAGTCATTGTCAGAGGATATGGGGTCAAGACTTGCAGCTGCAAAAAAACGACCGCCGTACCTGTCGGTCAAAACAGGTTCCTGTGACAAGAAAGGGTGAAGCACCGACATGATTAAGATCGGATTGGATATAGGGTCCACCACTGTCAAGTGTGTGGCACTGGACGACAACAACCGACTGCTCTATCAAGTATATGAACGCCACTACTCACAAATAACGGAAAAAATTGCGGAGCTGCTCCGCAAGCTCCGCCGTGAACTGCCAGAAGCGGACAATGCTGTCATCGCCATGTCCGGTTCCGCTGGTATGGGCGTAGCCGATGTCTGCGGCATCGATTTTATTCAAGAGGTCTATGCGACCCGTGTTGCGGCCAAGACCTTTATTCCCGATGCGGATGTCATCATCGAATTGGGCGGAGAAGATGCCAAAATCTTGTTTCTGTCCGGCGGTATGGAAGTACGGATGAACGGTTCCTGTGCCGGCGGTACGGGTGCCTTTATCGACCAGATGGCGACCCTGCTGAACGTCCCCATCGAAGAGTTGGACGGTCTCGCCGCCCAGCATGAAAAAATATACACCATCGCATCACGCTGCGGTGTATTCGCCAAGACGGATATCCAACCCCTGCTGAATCAGGGGGCAAAAAAGACCGACATCGCTGCCAGTATCTTTGGTGCCGTAGTGAACCAAACCATCGCCGGCCTTGCACAAGGTCGAGAGATCACAGGCAAGATCGTGTATCTGGGGGGACCGCTGACCTTCCTGCCACAGTTGCGGAAGAGTTTCGACCAGTCGCTTAAAACCACGGGTATCTGTCCCGACCACTCTCTGTATTATGTGTCGATGGGTGCCGCACTTTGTGCCGACAAGACCATTGACCTCGATCAGATGATTGATAAGATCGCCCACTATCGTGGTTCAGGCAACTTTGCTTTCAACAAACCCCTCTTCAAAAGTCAGGAGGAACTGGACGCCTTTCGGGCACGTCATGCCAAAGCCACGATCCGGCACGGTTCGCTGGAAAACCACACAGGCAAAGTCTATATCGGTGTGGATGCCGGTTCCACGACGGTCAAAGGGGTAGTCGCTGCGAAGGACGGCACCCTGCTTTACTCCGAATACCTGCCGAATAGCGGCAACCCCGTCCCCATCGTCAAGAATTTCCTGGAACATATCTACACCATCAATCCCAATGTGCGTATTGCAGGTTCAGCGGTGACCGGTTACGGCGAAGAGATCATCAAGAACGCATTCAGCATAGATATTGGCGTAGTCGAGACCATCGCCCACCTGACCGCTGCCAAAAGCTTCATGCCTGATGTTGAGTTCATCATCGATATTGGCGGACAAGATATCAAGTGTTTCAAGATCAGGGGCGGTGCCATCGACAATATCTTTCTGAATGAAGCCTGTTCCTCCGGCTGCGGTTCATTCCTGCAAACCTTTGCGAATGCTTTAGGGTACTCTTCCGAGGAATTTGCCCGTCTGGGTCTGCTCGCCAAACAGCCTGTTGATCTTGGTTCCCGCTGCACGGTGTTTATGAACTCTTCCGTCAAGCAGGCACAAAAGGATGGTGCCACCATCGAGGACATCTCTGCCGGTTTGTGCTTGAGCGTGGTCAAAAATGCCCTGTATAAGGTCATCCGTGTTGCCAGTCCCTCCGAACTGGGCAAGAAAATCGTCGTACAAGGCGGCACCTTCCTGAATGACGCCGTGCTTCGTGCCTTTGAGCAGGAACTGGGAACGAACGTTATCCGTCCGGAAATATCCGGTCTGATGGGTGCCTACGGTGCGGCTCTGTACGCCAAAGAAAAATGCAGCGTCAAGCGGTCGTCAACCCTTCTGACCGCTGCCCAGCTTAAAAACTTCACCCATGAGATCCGTTCCGTGAACTGTAACGGATGCAATAACCACTGCCGCCTGACGATCAACACGTTCAATGACGGACGCCGCTTCATCGCCGGCAACCGCTGTGAAAAACCTGTCACTAAAAAATCCCCTGATGACAGTATGAACATCTACCACTACAAACTGGAACTGCTGAAAGCGTATCAGCCGAAGACTGGTCGCCGTGGTAAGATCGGTATCCCGCTGGGACTCAATATGTTTGAGCTGCTGCCGTTTTGGCACACCTTCCTGACGAAGCTTGGGTTTGAGGTTATCACCTCTCCTTTTTCCAATCGTAAGCTGTACCTCAACGGACAGCAAACGATTCCTTCGGATACCGTATGTTTTCCTGCCAAACTGATACACGGTCACGTTCAGTGGCTGTTGGATAACGGTCTGAAGAGCATTTTCTATCCCTGTATGTCCTACAACTTCGACGAACACCTCGGTGACAACCATTATAACTGTCCCGTCGTCGCCTACTATCCAGAAGTCATCTCTGCGAATGTCCGTGAGATCGAGAACATCAAATTCTTCCACGAATTCGTGGGGCTGCACCGTCCGAAAGACTTCCCCAAGAAGATATGTCCCGCTCTCCAGCGGTTTTATCCCGATATTACGCTCAAAGAGGTCAAGGAAGCTGCTGCCGCCGCTTATACTGCTTATGAAGTCTATCTGACGAAGGTACGGCTGTATGGCAAACGTATCATTGAACAGGCGAGAGCCGCTCAAAAACGCATCATTGTGCTGGCAGGACGGCCCTATCATGTCGATCCTGAGATCAACCATGGCATTGACAAGCTTATCAATAGCTTTGATGTAGCAATCGTTTCGGAAGACGTGGTAAGCTGCTACGAAAAACGCCGCCCAACAGGTGTACTGAACCAGTGGACATATCATTCCCGTATGTATGCTGCTGCTGAGTATGTAGCACGTCATCCCGATATGAACCTCGTACAGTTGGTTTCCTTCGGCTGCGGGGTCGATGCCATCACCACCGATGAAGTCCGTGCTATCCTCGAACGCCATAACAAGATCTACACCCAGATTAAGATCGACGAGATCACTAATCTCGGTGCAGTCAAGATTCGTCTCCGTTCCCTTCTTGCCGCATTATAATAGTCGGGGCGTTGCGGCTCGGGCGGGCGGAGTGCCCCACAAGGGTACTTTCTTTGACCGCCCCCGCTGTCAATTTGCCTTCTTCAGAGGTGTCCGCCGGACATCTCCCCCTCCCTGCACCCCTCGGCAGGTAATAAGTTCCCTGTACCCACCGCTGCAGAAATGGAGGGGGCTGCATCATCAAGACAGCCTTTGCTGTCCTGCGTATTATTACAACACAAGCCGGATAGCATCCGCTGGCAGGAGAATTTTTTTACCACACATTCAGTTGCTTGAGCGGTTCCCCTTTCAAACACCGCGGGAAATAAAAAGAGTCTGCAAAGACTCTTTTTTACAAGCAAGTTTCTTCACCGGTCGTAACGCCGGAACCATTATCATCAAGGAAGTGATCGGCAACCATGGCCAAGTTAGTTTATGACAAAGACGGCAGACTGCTGTTTACAAAAGAAATGAAGAAGGAGTACACCATCCTGTTCCCGATGATGGCGAAGATACACTTTCGCCTGATGAAGAACATCTTCGCTAAATTCGGTTACAAAGTGGCTCTGCTCGAAACAGAGGGACCCGAAATCGCCCAAGTTGGCTTGAAATATGTGCACAACGATACCTGCTATCCGGCAATTCTGACCATCGGTCAGCTCATCCATGCAGTCGAGAGCGGCAAGTACGATGTGAACAAGATTGCCTTGCTGCTGACACAGACAGGCGGCGGCTGCCGTGCTTCCAACTACATCCACCTCCTGCGGAAGGCACTCGTCAAGGCCGGCTATGACAAGATTCCTGTCATCTCGCTGAATATGTCCGGTATGGAGAAGAACCCCGGGTTCACTATCTCTCTGCCGCTGCTGCGAAGGATTGCTGCCGCCGGTCTGTACGGTGACCTTATCATGAGTCTGGCCAATCAGGTACAGCCCTATGAGGTGCACGAGGGAGATACCGACCGGATGATTGCCAAGTGGACAAAGCAGCTCACCATCATTCTTTCAGAAGGCTACGGCTTCAAGCGGAAGGAACTCGCCAAGTACCTCGATCGTATCGCAGCAGACTTCTCCCACATCGAAGTGAACCGTACGCCGAAGGTAAAGGTCGGCATTGTCGGTGAAATCTACGTCAAGTACGCCAGTTTAGGCAACAATAATCTTGAACGGTTCCTGCGGGAACAGGACTGCGAGATCAATCTGCCGGGTATTCTCGGCTTTGCGATGTTCAAAGTCGACAACCGTTTGGAAGATTACAAACTCTACGGAGGCAGCAAGGCAAAATATCTGGTAGTCAAAGCACTGATGGATTTTCTCACAGACTACGAAACACTGGTCATCGAAAGTCAGGAACGGTATGGATTCCGCCCCATCACACGCTATCAGCACACCAAAGAACTGGTGAAAGGTGTGGTCGGCTACGGCAGTAAAATGGGCGAAGGCTGGCTGCTGACCGGCGAAATGCTGGAACTGGTCGAGTGCGGCTTCGAGAATATCGTCTGCACACAACCCTTCGGCTGTCTGCCGAATCACATCAACGGCAAGGGCATGATCCGCCGCATCAAACAAAAAGATGAGCGAGCCAACATCGTGGCCATCGACTATGACCCGGGTGCCCCACGCGTAAACCAGGAAAATCGCATCAAGCTGATGCTGGCCGTTGCACGGGAAAAACTCAACGAACAACTGGCACAGCAAACTACCACAGATGATACGGACTCATCCAAGGCCACGACTCTCACTGACGCTGCAGCACCGCCCGTTTCTGACGAACCAACCACCGATCGTACCGAGGGATAACACATGAAAAAATGGGAACAGCTCCCCCTACCATTTCAAAACGCCGCTGTGCGGCCTTATTACGATACCCTGTCTCACAGAACAGGCAGTCTGATCGTCAAGCGGTGCTTTGACATAGTGCTCGCCCTCCTCCTGACGGTCATCTGCCTGCCGTTCATGCTCATTATCGCTGTCTGGATCAAGTGCGACTCCAAAGGCAGCGTGTTTTTCCTGCAAAAACGGATCACGAAATACGGCAGACCGTTCCTCATCATCAAGTTTCGCACCATGGTAACGAACGCCGAACAACAAGGGACACAGGTCACTGTTCAGAATGACAGCCGTGTCACCCGAGCAGGCAAATTTCTGCGGAAGTGCCGTCTGGACGAACTGCCGCAGCTCTTTAACGTGCTGAAAGGCGACATGACCTTTGTCGGCACACGCCCAGAGGTTCCCAAGTATGTAAACAGCTATACGGATGAAATGTACGCCACCTTGCTGATGCCCGCCGGTATCACCTCACTGGCGAGCATAAAATTCAAGGACGAGGAAAAACTGCTCAACGGTGCCGCTGATACGGACGAGGTATACCTGCACACTGTTCTGCCGCAGAAAATGCGGTACAATTTGGAGTACATCGACCGCTTCAACTTCTTCTACGACATCAAGCTAATGTTTATGACCTTCTTTGCTGTCCTGTAAACGTCACGGACAAGCAGCCATTTTGATGCTGTATAATAAAACTTGACACAATCCAAGCAAAGAAAGTATATTAACGTCAGTTCGATGAAAATTAAAGAGACATAGGAAGTTTAGGAATGTTAAGAGAAGTCTTTTTTGGTATGAAAGAATAAGCTGCCAAAGCAGCTAAAAGATTCACGAAGAAATTGTCTACGGAACGATGCCGTGAATGTTCAATTTGGCAGATATTTTTCAAAAAATCCCGACTTGCATAGAGCACCCAAAAATTAGGAATTTAAGCCGAATTGCTCTCTATATTTGAGCGATTTGGGATTTTCAAAAACCAAAGTAACTATTCAGTCTCCCCGAGTTTTTCAAGAAAGAATACCTGTTTTATTGCATAAACATTCATTTTCTTCAATTTTATGCAGCTATTTATGGGATTTTATTCAAAAGCTCTTCTAATCGTAATCAAAAATCACCGAATTAGAGGGTGGACTGAATAGTTACCACAAATTGATGAATAGACAAAATATTATAGGCAACCATGTATAGTAGAATTATATATGGTGATGATTATGGATAAGAACGATTTTGCTAAAAGATTAGCCGATCTACGCACAGCAGAAGGCGTGTCTGCAAGGGAT
>CACZZU010000113.1 GCA_902785765.1 uncultured Ruminococcus sp. | reverse complement strand
GGGACGGTTCAGCCCGAATTTACGCCTGTGGAGTTAGTAGGTTACGAGGACGATGAAGCAGGAAGCCCATTGGCTTTAGACAATGGGTAGTTCACAAAATGTTCACTGCTGCCGTGAAATATTGATGATAGGCATCGAATATGTCCCCGTCCGGCAGAAAATAAACTCTTCCACACATTCTTCTCTCCGCTATGAAGGGACAGCGGCATGAATGAAGTGTCCATTCGATTGACAAGACCCGCAGGTTTGTGTTACAATCAACATAGTGGTTTGTGCATTGACACGCAACGAAAAATACTGCCTTCTGTCCGTCCATCGGTTGTCCGGTTGTCTGACACAGGCTTTTTAGGGGGAAACAAAGGTGATACCGCTCACGGACAGACAGGACGAGTTTATCCACAAGAGCATCATGCGGGATATGTCGGAAGGCGTTTTGATTATCGGACTGGACGGTACTCTTCAGTACATCAATCCTGCGGCGGCGGATATTCTGGGGAAGAACACAGACGAACTGCTTTCTCGAAAAATCGCCTCCTTCTTTTTTGAGGACGCACGCAACGATGCCTTTAGCCAGACCATTGTGGATGCCATCAACGATGTGTCTTCGGCACATTACAATTTGGTATCATATTATGTGGGCAATCAGGAGAAGACGCTCTATGTGATGACTTCCTTTTTGCTCCATGACCAGAAAAGGATTGCCCTGATTGTTCTGCTGAACGATATGACGAATCTGGCCGCCATGCGGAAACACTATACCGAACAGCTCATCACGCTGCTGGATTCGCTGGTACAAGCACTATCGGTCAGCATTGATGAACGTTCGAACTACAATGGACGACATACCCAACACATGGTACAGATGGCTGAAGCATTCTTGCGGTGGCTCGACCGCACTAATCATCCGTGGCAGTTTGATGACAGAAAGAAACACGCCTTCGTAATGAGTGTGCGGCTGCACGATATTGGCAAGCTGTCTGTTCCCCTCGAGATCATGGATAAATCAACCCGTCTGGGGGATGCACTGGCACGGTTGGAAGAACGCTTCCGGCGTATCCACTTGCTGAAACGTATCGCACTGCTCGAAGGACGGCTCACACCAACAGAGTGGGAACAGCAGGAACAAGATGACCAAAACTGGCTGAAATTTGTACAACACATCAACACCTCCGGCTTTCTGTCAGAAGAGGATCTCTCGAAGGTGCTCGAACTGTCGCAACAGCACTATACCGAGGAAGATGGCACACAGACGCCTTATCTGACACCGCAGGAAACGGCGTGTCTGACGATCCGCAAAGGCACGCTGACTGACGAAGAACGCAGTATCATGCAGAACCATGTTGTCGTCACCCAAAAGATACTCGACCAAGTGAGTTTTCCAGAAGAGTATGCAATGGTGCCGGCATGGGCAAGTGCTCACCATGAGTTGAAAAACGGCAAAGGCTATCCGAAGCACTTGAAAGGTGACGACATCCCCAAAGAAGTGTGCCTGCTGACGATCCTCGATATTTTTGAGGCCCTTACCTCCAAAGACCGTCCCTACAAGCAGCCTATTCCACTGGAAAAGGCGTGGGCCATCCTGCACAGCATGGCCGAGGACGGCAGTCTGGATGCCGAGATACTCACACTCTTTCAGAAAAGCGGTGCTTGGCACACAATATTTTGACCTAAAAGAACCGGTCTTATCCCTCTCGAGATAAAACCGGTTCTTTTTCATGTGCAACACCATAAAGTACTGCTCTCGACATCCCAGAGAGCCACAAATATGGAAGATGCACTGCATTTCACACTGTTCAAAGGAAACGGCACAGACCGAGAAAAACGCCCATCACAAAAAAGAGGACGGCTTTTAGTACCAAAGATACCCATTCATGGCGAATGATCTTATGTGTGGGACGATGGATATTCCCTTTAGGACAGACGTGCATACACTTTTCACAGGCAACACATTCACCATCCAGAAATTTATCTTCCCCCGGTTTAATACCAACCGGACAGTTCTTCCGACAAGCCTGACACCCTTTGAGACAGTTCTCGGACCGACTTGTGACTGCCGAAAACGGCAGTACGGGCATCAGTGAAAACACGGCTCCCATCGGACATAAAAACTGACAAAAGAACCGTGGCTGACACGCCATACCGATCACGATCAGCACAAGCAGCACGATACCGCCTATATAGCCGGCCGATGGCCATTGAAACGCTGTCAGGCGTGAAAACACATTCCACGGGCTCCATCCGGTGAGAAGCGAATAGCTGCCCAAAGCACACAAAAGCACCAACACCGCCAACACCACATACTTTACCTTCTGCAAAGGGCGATATACCTTATCGGGAAAGACCAGCGGCTTCTTACGATGGAAGACTTTCTTTTGTATCCATGCAGATAATCCGTAAACCGCATCGCCCAAGGTGCCGAAGGCACAAACGTAGCCGCAAAAGAATCGTCCGAACAGAAACGTGAATGCCAGCAGACCCATCAGTGTCCACACAAAACTGTTCATTGACAGCGATTCTCCGGCTCCGATGGCCGTCATCAGGTACTTGATGCCACTAAAGCCGGTCGCAAAGGCAGCCGGCATCGTAACGAAAAATACAAGCCGGATACCAACTCCCACCAACATTTTCCGGCGGGTCTTCCGCTCTTTCAAAGCCGCCGCAGAAAGCGGCTTCGGTGGTGTTTGTGAAGATGAATCATTCATGCCTTCACCGCCTTACTGACCGCATCTGCTACGGCACGGATGATTCCCTGCGAACTAAATGTCGCACTGCTCACCGTATCGACCTGTGGGTCATTGACTGCGATGATCTCCTCGATCACGGCAGCAGCCATTCCGAAGTACACCTCGTCTTCACCGCTGTGTTCTACCACATCAACGGTGCTGATATTTCCTTCTGTAATCGTGACGTGCACCTTGATAAGTCCGCCAAAGCCTTCGGCTTCGCCCTCGAAGGTACCGTTCTTATACTTTTGTGCCAAAATGGCCAGCCGTTCCCGTTCTTCGTCTTCCCGCTGCCGCCTGATCTGCAGTGCTTCCGCTTTTACACGGGTGATTTCTTGGGCTCTGTCCGCTGCTGTGACCTGATAGCCGTACAGCGTCGCAAGAATCAACAGCAGTGCCGCTAACCGCACCCCAAACACCGAATACTTCATACATCCTGTTCTCCTTTATTGTTCTGCTTGCCGGATAGCTTCGGCCGCTGCTGACAAAATGCCACGGGAGGAGTAAGTCGCACCGCTCACGATGTCGATACCGTTCGTTCCCTGCTGTTCCACGATCTTGCCGGAAAGCGAACGATTGGCCGCCAACACATAATGACCGTTGTCAGATTGTTCCCCATCCGCATCCCATGTGATAGTCGAGCTAACCGAAGTGATCGCACCATCCATCACCTTCACCGTGACTTGCAGCGTATAGATAAACCACTCCTGCGGTGAGTCATCCACCACTTCTGTCGAAGCGGTATAAACACCATCCCGATACCGTCCCATGGGTTCTTCACTCACCGGTTCCTGCGGAACGGACGGTTCTGATACGATGATCGGCTCTTCACTCGGTTCAGTCGGTTGACTGCTTGTGGACGGCTGATGATTCTCTTCCATCGGCTGACTCACCGCAGACGGCTGTCTGCTTTGTTCCGCCGGACGGCTCACGGGCGAGACCGGGCGACTCGATTCATTGGAAGGGCTAGCGGTCGGCCGAGAAACATTTCCTTCTGACGGATGGCTCACGGACGGGACTTGATGACTCTCCTCCACCGGACGGCTCACGGTCGAGACAGCTCGGCTCGATTCCGTAGGACGGCTGACCATACTCTCCTCTCGTGAGGGCGTTGACGAAACCGTATCATTTGTTTTGGATACATGGGTATCCGATACCGACGCCGCAACATCGGAAGGATGTTCGGATGATGCTGTATCGGACGAATCTAAACGGCTGTGTTCATTGGCAGCAGAACTTTGTAAAACGACAGACGGTATCTGTCCGGCAGAAGAAATTTCCGACACGACACTTTCGGTCGATGCCACAAAAACGGCTGTCTCATCATACGGTTCTGCCGTTTCGGAAACACGACCGGATACACCGTCCGATACGTCTGCCGCCTGCATAGTCTCTTCTTCCGAAGAAACACTGGCGAAGGAACCGAGGATACTGTTTTGTATCGCCCGATAATCCGGCACATGGTTCATCAATCCGCCAATACTAACAGCGGCAACGACCACCGCCGGCAACAAACAAGTGCCAACCTTCAAAAACTTGTTGTATGACATGACAATGACATTCCTCCTCGTCTGAAAAGCCACCCATTGGCTTCTTTTGTTCTATGGATAAGAATGACAGCAACCGCCGCATGCGGTTCGCTATATCTAACCCAAAGTACTGACAACACTGACACACCATCATGTATCAGTGTAATGGTGTGCCGTGCTGTTTCTAAAGACACGCGGCGGCAGCGGCTTACCGCTGCTGTTCACGGTTCCCTATTGACGATTACACAGGGCAGCGAGGATTCAAACTGATCGGCAATAGGTTCTGTCACTAACAACCGACCATCCTCCGTCATCAAGATCATGTCGAAAGAATCCTGATGTGCCCGCCAGTAAGCAATAGCCTGGGTTTCACCCATCACATAACAGGCGGTCGACAGACCATCCGCCAGTGTACCGTCCATACTGACGATCGTAACGGACACCAACCCGTTGTGGGCAGGATAGCCGGTATTCATATCCATGATATGATGATAGGCCGTGCCGCTATCGTCTGTGAAGAATCGTTCATAACCACCGGAGGTAATGACGGCCTTATCCTGTACCGCCAGTACGCCCAGCAGATGAGACGTGTCTTCGGGATAATCCGGATGTGTAATGCCGCACCGCCACAGGCTGTTATCTGGTTTCGTGCGGAAACAATGCACGTTGCCGCCAAGCGAGACTACGCCCGACACCATCCCCTTCTCCTCGAAGATCTGCATGATGCGTCCGCTGGTCTAGCCTTTGGCAATCCCTCCAAAGTCAATTCCCTGTTCAGCGGCCAGCGTGAGGGTGTTCCCCTCCAATTGCAGCTTGTTACTGCCGCAATGCGATAGGACGGTGTGGATATCCTCGTCATTCGGCAAAGCAGGCGTATCACCAGTGAATCCCCACAACTGCATGAGGGGATACACGGTCATATCATACGCCCCGTTGGTGCTGTTATAAAGTTCCAGCGAACGCTGTGTCAGCAGAAGGGTGTCTTCCGACAGTATCCCGCTGCCATGCTGATTGATGGCGTACACTTCACTGGCGGGATTGCCAACAGACAGAAGGGTATCCAACCGCTGAATCTCTTCCACCGCCGCATCGACAGCTTCTTGGGCGTTCACACCAGTGGCTTGGATGGTCATGATCGTATCCATCGCAAACACTTCCCGTGAAGCAGTGACAGGTTCCCCCTGTTCCTGTGCCGCAGCCGCCATAGAAGAAGCGGCAGGTGGTATGGCTTGCTGTCCCGCACAGGACGACAGACACAGCACACCGCTTAACAGCAAAATGATCCCGAGCGGTTTATGTTTCATCACGGTTTCCTCCGTTCCATATACTTTTGGGGATGCGGCGGATAACGATATGCCCCAACAGACCGATCAAGGTGCCCGAAGCCAGTCCTGTGAACCATAAAACACATAAGTACCAGCCAATACCGGCGGTGTTCATCAGCACCATGGCGGTAAGGATCTGCCCCACATTATGAGCTATACCGCCAGCAATACTAACCGTCAAAGGACGGAAGTGCCCGATCTTTTTAAGCAGGATCATTACGGTTGTGGACAACATTCCGCCTGCCAGACTATAAAGGAAGGCCGAAGGTCCTCCGAACAGCATCGACACCAATGCGATACGCAAGAGGTTGATGGACATAGCGGCAACACCGCCCATTTGGTAGAGTGCCGTCAGCACGACAACATTCGTCAGACCGAGCTTCATCCCCGGAAAAGCGAAGAAGGCCGGCACCTGTGACTCCACATAGCTGAACACCAACGCCAAAGCGATAAGAATGCCGAAAACGGCAACGGTTTTTGTGTTGACTTTCCGATGGTTCCTTTTCATATCACTTCACCAATATATCGACAGCAGAGGATTCCTGTACCTCACCGCCCGTAATCTCGATCACCAGCCGGTGCGGCAGACAGATAACGGACTGACCGGTGCGGCTGATCCTGCCGGTTTTCTGACACAACGCATCGGGACAGTCCGCCTCCTCCACCCATGCCTCTCCGTTATGTATCACCAGTACATTATGACCACCATTGACAAAAGGAATATCGACCGTGCGGTCTTGGGAAAGGGGATATTCCGCAGTAACAACACCATCCTGACGCACTTGTACAGTTTGTCCCTTCTGCGTAAACACCAGCATCACCAGCAACACCAGTACACCAACCGCCGCTAATACAGCAATCAGTATGACATCCCGCCTGATGGGTGATTTCGTTCCTTCCATACGGTCACTTCCTTGTACTGTGGTATGGGTATAACACCAAGATAAGGCTCCCTCCCTTGCAGAAGAAGCCTTATCCGCTTACTGATCATCTTATCGAGACGGTCTTACCGACCGCTCTCTTTTTTCGTGAACTACCCATTGTCTAAAGCCAATGGGCTTCCTGCTTCATCGTCCTCGTAACCTACTAAACCGTCCCTACTGTTGTTATAACAAAAAAGCTACGCTTTTGGCAGCCTTAACCCACCGTCTAAAGCCGACGGGATTGCGGCTGCCATTTTTTCAAAAAAACAATGACCGCTGCCAAAGCCGATGCCATCAGTGTGATCAACAAAGCGGTTGCTGTCGGATCGGACGTGTTAGGCACCTGTGCATCGGGCACAATGACGGAAGGCTGTGTACCTTGTGACGGTTCCGCCTGCGAAGGTTCAAACACGTTGGACGGCTCTTCCGACACTTCCGAAGGCTGACTCGGCTCGGTACTCGGCTCTTCCGACATTTCCGAAGACTGACTCGGCTCGGTACTCGGTTCTTCAGATACTTCGCTCGTCTCTTCAGAAGGTTCTGACGGTTCAGCAGATGCCGTGCGATTCACCATGAAGGTCAGATCGTCATAACCGGCAGCCGTCACAGTGACAGCAAAAGTATCCGTATCTTCCGAGAAGACATCAGTGTTATCCACAGCGAGTAAACCAGTCTGCGGATCGACCAGTACCACGGCACCATGATGACCGACTGCCGAATAGACCGTCTCGTTAACGGTGACGGAACGGATCGCTGACAGGTAAGCAGCCCACTGCTCGTCGTTCACCCCTTCAGCGGGAATGATTGCCGGCGAATCCCCAAGAATCTTGCCATTGAACACGCCAACAGGAGCGATCGTCAGTTCAAAGTCGGCACTGACAGGAGCGTATACACCGGTCTTGTCGGCAACATTCAGCACATAGGTCCCGTTCTCTGTCGCAGCGGCATCGAAGGTGATCTGTCCATTTTCGACCGTGAAGTCGGTCGGCTGATCGTCCTTGGTGACAGTATAAATCGGCTCAAAGCCTTCGCCCAGACCGCTGACAGTGAAAGCAGTGGTACCGCTTGATACAGCGGCACTGTCAGCCGTCAGCACGGCACCGGTCTTGATCGGTACATAAACATCCACCGCTACGCTCTTCTTCCCCTCATCGGTGAAGTAGGTGATCTTGTTGATGGTCTGTCCCATGATCTTCTCATAGTGTGCCGAACTGGTCGGGCAGCCATGCACCTAATCCGTGAATCCAGTGCACCATGCCAGATTGTTCACGCGCCAGATGTTTTCGAGGTCACGAAGACCATAGGCGTTGCCTTCGTTGGTATACAGTACCACGCCGTAAACAGTATTCGCCTCCAAACCGCCGACATTGAGCTGATAGTCGCCGTACTTTGTCTCGGTCAGCAGTTCAGCGGAAGCCTCTTCGATGACCGTTTCAGCCGTATTGTCTGCCGTAAAGGTCAACTGACCATTTTCATCGGTGTTGACCGTTTTGTAATACGCTGGTGCTTCGGTCAGGATATAGTAGGAATAGCTGTCGCTCTGGAAGAGAGCGTCTTTGCCCTCGTATACGGTTGTTGTCGTGCCGCCGCGTCCGCTGGTTGTGATCTCTACCTGATCGGCATCCGTCACCTGACGGTACTCTGTCAAGTCAATGTCCCCCAGCTTAACGGGATAGGTCACACCGGTAATATCGGAACCGTCCGCATTGACATGATAACTGCCGGCGGCCAGACCGGTATTCAGCGTTTTGCTCTTGGTGGCAGAGGAATAAATATCCACCGGCACGTCATTGTTGATTTCGATACCAGCCCTTGGATTGCTAATGTTCACTTCGTTCTGGTAGAAATCCGCATAGGGAATGTTCATCAGCACATACTTGACCGGATCCACATAAATATCCGGCAAACTGACCTTCTTTATGCCCTCATCCGTGAAGTAGGTCACTTCGGTGAGCGTCTGACCGGGCATGGACGCATAGTGTTCCGAACTGGTGGGACTGCCGTGTACGACTGTGGTGTCACCGGTACACCATGCCAGATTCGTATTCCGCCAGATGTTCTCCATGTGACGCAGACCGTAATCGGTGCCTTCTTTCGTGGAAACGATCACCCCGTAGACGGTACCGACAGTTTGCAGTTCCTCTGCGTCAAGGTTCAACTGGTAGTCGCCATAGTTCGATGCTCTGGTAAACGTCGCCTGTGCCTGTACTTCGGTCACTTCCCCCTGTGCTTTGCCAAAGGAAAAACTGCCATCGGCATTTTGACGCAGTTCCTTATAGAAAGCCGGTGCCTCATCCAGTACATAATATGAGTAGGTCGGCCGTTCAAACAGCACCTGCGAACCGTAATAGTCGGTGGTGGATTCCTTCCCACGGTTTGTTACCGTAATAGACAGTGTATCACGATCGGTAACCTGTGTCAAGCCGGACAGATCAACCGTTCCTGTGACTTTCACAGGGAAGGTTACGCCGTCAATACGGTCGCCGCTGTCATCGACATGATAAGAACCACCCGCCAGCGTACCGGTACGCACTTTTGCTTTAGTGGCGGAGGTATAAACATCAACCGCCGTGTCATTGTTCAGTTCCGCCTGATAGAACTCATGATAAGGAATGTTCATCAGAAGATAGCTGCCGTCTTCCACAATTTTTTCATTCTCGGGCAGTGCATTGACCGAAAAAGCCGCACCCGCTGTCAACAAGGCTGCTGTCAAACACACCGCCAGACTTTTTCTGGCTTTCATGGATGATACTCCTTTCCCGTCTTACACCAATGCCGCACCGAGTGCTTCACACTGTGCTGTGGCATCGTCATCGGGAGCATCGTTGCAAATCACGCTGTCGGCAGCCAACACGGCTCCGCAGGCTTTACAGTCTTCTTCCCAGTTACGCATCCATTCTCCGTCACCCCAGCCGTAGGAACCAAACAGGGCGATCTTCTTACCACTCAACTGATCCTTCACCGCACTGAACATCGGCTCAAACTCACTGTCCTCCAGTTCTTCGGTACCCATCGAAGGACAGCCAAAGGCAATAGCGTCAAAGTCAGCCACCTGATCGGCACCAAAATCTGTCGCCGTAAACAGGGTGACCTCTGCCCCCTTCTCCTTGGCACCTTTGACAACGGCATTGGCCATGGCCTCCGTGTTGCCTGTTCCACTCCAATAAACAACTGCTGTTTTGCTCATAACAATAGACTCCTCTCTTTCGAGTGATATGATATTCCAAAAGCCCAACGGCTTTACGGACGTGTTTTCGACACCGCCGCACACATTCCTAATGGATGTTTCACTGCCGGATGTCCTCTGCATTTCTTGGGAAATCTGTGGCGGTGCAGATAGGCTGCTGTCGTCTAGTATTGTCCGGTTCAACAGCGGCTAATCCCGTTAGTTTCATTTAACCGACACATAGTTTATCATATCTAACTCTGTTTGTCAAGAGACTTTTTCTGCGAAAACAAAAATATCCGCACAAAGGGCAGACACCTTGATGAATGTCCTTTGGCGGAAACGTGGCGGCAGACAACAGGAGAAGACCACACGCAGAAAAGCTGTAAGGCCTGTGAAGGGACAAGCGGCTCACTGGGAACACGCCGCCTTCTCCGACAAAAACATCCGGAGGGCTTACTGCCTTATCTTTTTCACAGCCTTCAGTCCCCCTCACGCCGTGCCGATTTGCCGCCTTTTGCTGTTTTTTGCCTTCATTCTGCCGCATACTCAACGAGCATATATCGTTCAGTGTGAGGGAAAACGCAAGGAACCAGCCATTCTATCCATGAATCGCCGCAGTCCTTCTGGAATGGTATGGACATACGGCAGACGGGTATCCCCCAACACCACGGTCTTATTCACGCCATGATAGTCACTTCCTGCTGTGACATACAAACGGTATCGCTCGGCCAGCGTCAGCATTTCTTCCGTCAGGGCAGGTGTAAACTGTCCATAGAGAGCTTCTACTCCCTGTAAGCCACAATCCATCAGATACCGAAGCCGCTTGTCCATGTCTTCTCCCACAATCATTTGGTCACCGCGTCCATAAGATGGATGTGCCAAAACAGGGATCCCTCCTGCGGCGAGAATGGCTTCGATGGCCTGCCGAGGGTGCAGATACTCGTCCGGCAAATGAAGGGGGTTGAGATACCGGTGGATCGCTGTACTTCTGTCCGGTGCATAGCCGTATTGTACCAACAGGTTCCCCAAATGCGGTTTACCCGGATTGTTCAAAGAAGACAGCCACGCCGTATCACTGTTTGAAAACGTAATGTGGAACCGTTCCTTCAAAAAAGCCAGACGTGCTGTCAGCTTGCGGAGCCGGCACTCATGCCCCATGGCAATCGTTTGCTGGAGCATTTCATTCTGTAAGTCGAACCCATACCCCAGAATATGATACTCCCCTTGTTCGTCACGGCAGGAAAACTCAATGCCATTGAGAAACAGCGGATCGTCTGCTGTTAACTGTTCCCGCACAAGCGGACACGCCTGTATCGTATCATGATCGGTCACAGAAAAACACGTCAGTCCTGCCTGACGCACCTTTTCCAACAGTTTGGTCGGTGTATCTGTGCCGTCGGAAGCGGTTGTATGGATATGCAGGTCAATACCTGTCACTGCTGTTCTGTTCATGCTTTGCTGCTCCGTCACGAGCCGTCACCTGCCCTTTCCCTTCGGTTTTTCACTGTGCAGTGACTCCATCGCCCCTTGTTCACTGCTCATCGCTCTCACACCAGATCGGAGAGCTTTTTGCTGTAAAGAAAGTCATGGATGAGCTGATTTAGTTCTGACCACATGGGAAGCGTATCGCACGTATCAGCACGCGGACAGGCTTCAGCATCTTTGTCCAGACAAGCCACCACTGCCATAGAACTTTCGGTCACATCCAGTATCTCCCCTACGCTGTATTCTTCCGGTCGGCGTGCCAGACGATAACCGCCGCCTTTGCCGCTGACACCCATCAGCAATTTCGCACTGACCAGCTCCCGCACGATGATTTCCAGATATTTCTTGGAGATGTTCTCCCGCTCGGCAATTTCCTTCAGCGGAACATAGCCGGCACTGTTTTGTGCGGCCAGGTCGATCATTACCCGCAGTGCATAACGTCCTTTGGTTGAAATCACAGGGTCGTCCTCCTTTTCATGGACAATGACAGTCAGAAACGGAATGTTTCACTGCCCCTTCCTCCTCAACAATTCCTTGCCGGCCGCTCGTATCTGGATGTGAGGCGCATCACGGAATCAGTACCAAAGCGGCACACCGTTTCTTCACCGGACACCAACAAACGGCAGACAACATTCACACGCTGTTCATCTTTTGGCGGGACTGTCCCACGCCTATGCTTTTCTCATTGTAGCACAACGGTGCCGACAAATCAATGCGATTGTTTTGCATTTACCTATTGACATAGTAGGTGAATGGTGTTATAATGGGCTCATCGCACACAAAGGAGTGATTCACATGAATATATACGCTGACAACGCTGCGACCACCAAAATGAGTGAAGCGGCGATCACCGCCATGACGAACTGTATGAGGAATATCTACGGCAATCCTTCCAGTTTGTATCGGGTCGGTCAGAAGGCCAAGGAAACTCTCGAAGAGGCTCGTCAGACAATTGCCGGTCTGATCTGTGCCGAACCGAAAGAGATCCTGTTCACCTCCGGCGGCAGTGAAGCGGATAATCAAGCGTTGCTGTCGGCCGCCATGCTCGGCAAAAAAAAGGGCAAGTGTCACATCGTTTCGTCTGCCTTTGAGCACCACGCCATCCTGCATACCCTCCAAAAACTGGAAAAGAACGGTTTTGAGGTTACACTGCTGCCGGTACACGAAAACGGTATCGTCTCGGTGAACGAACTGAAAGATGCCCTGCGGGATGACACTTGTCTGGTCACCATTATGACTGCCAACAATGAGATCGGCACCATCCAGCCCATTGCTGAAATCGGTGCCCTTTGTCGGGAACGCAGCATCCTGTTCCATACGGATGCGGTGCAGGCTGTTGGTCAGCTTCCCATCAACGTGAAAGAACAGTGTATTGATATGCTGTCCGCCTCGGCACATAAATTTCACGGTCCGAAGGGCGTGGGCTTCTTGTACTTCCGTAAGGGTGTACGGATCAGTAACCTGATCGAAGGCGGTGCACAGGAACGCGGCAAACGTGCCGGTACGGAGAATGTCGCCGGCGTAGTCGCCATGGCAGCCGCTTTACAGGAATCTGTCGCTTCTATGGATAAAAATAACGCCCGCAAAACAGCGGTGCGTGACCGTCTGATCGAAGGACTTTCGTCCATTCCCCACAGTGCTCTGAACGGCGACCGACAGCAGCGTTTGTCCGGCAACGTCAATTTTAGCTTTGAGGGCATCGAAGGAGAGTCCCTCCTGATTTTGCTCGATCAGAAAGGCATTTGTGCTTCTTCGGGCAGTGCGTGTACATCCGGTGCTCTTGATCCCAGCCATGTTTTGTTGTCGATCGGTCGGGTACACGATGTTGCTCACGGTTCTCTGCGTCTCTCCATCG
>CACZZU010000112.1 GCA_902785765.1 uncultured Ruminococcus sp. | reverse complement strand
AGGGACGGTTCAGCCCGAATTTACGCCTGTGGAGTTAGTAGGTTACGAGGACGATGAAGCAGGAAGCCCATTGGCTTTAGACAATGGGTAGTTCACGAGACGCTATGTTTTGTCTGTCCGATCTCTGTGACAGACGAACGGCTGTTGATTACGAGAAAGCGAAACAGAGTCGGCTGTGTTAGCGTACCGCTGTATTGCCGTGCCGCTGCCTGTGAAGTGGTACGCCTGCGGCAGAATGCGGAAAGTGGGGCAACACCACACGAGATTTGTTCACCGCACGTTCTCAAACGATAGAATGTATCTTTTGTGCGACAAAAGGACGTTTTGTCAGAACCGTCTCGGGTACCATCATTTTTTGTATCACTAATGAAGGAAGGTAGGTTCTTATGCTGTTAAGTATCCTGCGGTCAGGAAACATGGATTTCTTCCGTGTACTGATGTATATTTTTTCGGTGCTGATTATCATTTTCTTGGTCAACCCTCTGCACGAGTGTGCACATGGTTTTGTAGCCTATAAGCTGGGTGACCGAACGGCTAAAAATATGGGTCGCATGACCCTCAACCCAATGGCACATCTGGACTATATGGGTGCCTTGACGATGCTGTTGGTCGGCTTTGGCTGGGCGAAACCGGTTCCGGTCAATCCACGCAACTTCAAGAACCCGAAGGTGGGTATGGCAATTACCGCTCTGGCGGGACCTGTATCGAACTTTTTGGCGGCTATCGTGGGCGGTCTGCTTTATAATGCGATCCTCACGATCATGATCAAGACCGATAAGCTGCTGTACATTCCCTATATGGACGCAGTCGGGTTTGCTTCTGGGTTTCAATGGGTGGAGTACGTTTTGATGTTCTTTCAGTACTTCATACTCATCAATGTGTGTCTGGCCGTCTTCAACCTGATACCCGTTCCGCCGCTGGACGGCTCGAAGATTCTGATGATGTTCCTGCCTGACCGCATCCTCTACAAGATGCAGCAGTACCAGATGTACTTCTCAATTGCGTTGCTGGTGCTGCTGATGGTCGGCGGACTCAGCAATATTTTGGGTCCTGTGCAGGACTGGTTCTATCAGGGGATCAATTGGCTGACTCGCCTGCCCTTCTCGTGGGCATGGTGAGGTATTGTGTGGAGAGTGGCGTGTCTTGAGTGCAGAAAAAATATCGTACAAGCTGGATGTGTTTGAAGGTCCCCTCGACCTGCTGCTGCATCTGATCGAAAAGAACAAGCTGAATATCTACGACATCTGCATTGCTGATCTGTTGGAACAGTATATGGAACAGATCAACTTCATGCAGGAGCAGGATTTGGATGTAGCCGGTGAATTTCTGGCGATGGCATCCCATTTGGTGCAGATCAAGTCCGCCATGTTGCTGCCAAAGTATGAAGAAGCCGAAGAAATGCGAAAGGAACTGTCCGGTCAGCTTATCGAGTACCGTAAATGCAAACGCATGGCGGCGATTCTGGCGGCGAACATCAGCTTTGACAGCTATTGCCGTGAGCCTGCCAAGATCAAGGCAGATATGACTTATCAGCGGAGCCACGAACCGACGTATCTGGTCGGTGCTTATCTGGCGGCTGTGGGTCGCGGCAAGGCGAAGATACCTCCTCCGAAGGAAGCATTTTCGGGGATTGTGGCACGCCGCATGGTTTCTGTCAGCTCGAAGATCTATGGCGTGATACGACAGTTAAGGGACGGTCGCAGCCGTTCCTATCGGTCGATGTTCGATACGGTGACCGATAAAAGCGAACTGGTCGCTACGTTTCTGGCGATTCTGGAACTCATCAAAGGCAAACGTGTACGGATAGAGGGGGACGGCGAAGACTGTGTCCTTCGACTGATTAGGGGTGACGAAAGAGAATGGAACGAACAGAGCTAAAGAGTGCGGTCGAGGCGATCCTCTTCGCCTGTGGTACCCCCGTGGAAGCCGAAAGGATGGCACAGGTTTTGTCGATGCGGGAGGGCGACATCATCGCTCTCTGTGAAGAACTCAAGCGGGAGTATGAAACGGCAGGGCGGGGCATCCGGATTGTTCGTATGAACAACAGTTACCAAATGTGTACCGAAGAGCGGTTTGCCGAACCGATACGGGCGGTGATGGATTTACGCCGCAACACACCTTTGTCGGCGGCCGCTGCGGAAGTTTTGGCGGTCATCGCCTATAACCAGCCGGTCACGAAGTCTTTCGTGGAACAGGTGCGTGGGGTCGATTGTTCGGGCGTCATCTCCGGTTTGTTGGCACGTCAGCTTATCGAGGAGAAGGGACGTTTGGAACTGCCCGGCAAACCGCTGATCTATGGCACAACCGATCATTTCCTTCGCTGCTTCAATATCGCATCACTCGATGAACTGCCGCCGCTGCCCGATGATGAAGAGAGTGAGGATGACACCTCCCATGTGTCTGACACAACAGGTGACGCTGATACGGCAGAAAATTCTGACACGGTCGACAATGTTCCCGATTCTGCCGCCGCAAGGTCAGAAAGTGCGGTTCATGATGCTGCCGACACCGTTGTGTCCGTGGACGGCGAAACGAAGTCCCCCACAGAACAGGACGGTGGGGCATGAACGTATTCTTACTCATCTTGGCGGGCTTGTTGCTGTTGCTTGTGCTGCTGTTGTTCTGCCCCTTTGTTGTGAAAGTAGCATATCGGGAAAAGGTCAGTCTGAAGATTGGCTATCTGTTCCCACTGTTCGCTATTCCTCTGGAGAAGAAGGAGGAGACCGACCCCAAGAAGATTGCCCGACAGGAGGAACGGCAGCGTAAGAAGAAAGCCAAGAAACAGCGGCGAGAAGAAAAAAAGAAGCAGAAGCAAGGGGACAAGGCAGAAGATACTGTCGAGGAGAAGAAGGGCAACTTCGTACTCAATAAGATCAAGTCAAAGGGTCTGGAGGGGTTGATTGAACTGCTCAAAGAGCTTGTCCGCATTGTGGGCTATCTGTTGAATAAAATCACCGAACACTTGGTGATCTCTCGTATGGATATCCAGGTTGCCATCGCCACGGAAGATGCGGCACAGACTGCCCTGAACTGCGGCTACGCGTGTTCGGCTATTTTCCCGCTGCTGTCGTTTATCGAACAGCACGTTAAAAAGTGTCGGCATCGGGAACAGATCTACCCTGTCTTCACCGAGACGGAAACGAAGGTGGACTTCGTGCTTGAAGCACGGATCATGCCGTTTTTTATCATCAGTGGGGCACTCGGTTCGCTGTTAAAAGCAGTGAAAGCCCTTGCAAAATAGATGGGAATGTATTATACTAAAGGCAGGCAATCCAAATTCAGTCAAAGGCGGTGTTTATCATGAGTGATCGTCCCATCGAAGGTCTTATGGACACGACACTTGATAAAATCAAACAGATGGTAGATGTCAATACGGTGATCGGTACACCGATCACAACCCCGAACGGTACGACCGTGATTCCGGTTTCCAAAGTGATGTACGGTTTTGTTTCGGGCGGTTCGGAGTTTAACCCCAAGAAGGCCGAAAATAAGAACCTCTTTGGCGGCGGTGCCAGTGCCGGCGTGACGATCAACCCGATCGCCTTCATTGCTGTGACCAAAGACGATGTAAAACTGCTCGGTGTCAGCAATTTCAAAGATCCACAGGACAGAGCGGTCGGCATGGTACCCGAACTGTTGGATAAGATCCTCGGACTGTTCAAGAAGGACAAAAAGAAAGAGGATGTGGAAGAGGCAGCCGCAGACGGTAATCTTCCGCTGAATGAAACCAAAGAAGAAACCGGTCTGGACGATCCGAAAGTCTGACGGCTGACGGAGATATTGTGGGACACATAGAATCACTTGCCCTGTGCATATACATGACTATCACAAGAGAGGGCAGGTGATTTTTTGTTTTGTCGTAAACTACTCGCACCCCTGCTCGTGTGCTGCCTGTTGTGGCAAGGGCTTTGTTGGCAGCCGTTTGTGCCCGTGAATGTCACAGCGGTGACGGCACCGTTCGTGAAGGGGCACATGACACAGGAAGAACCAATGGACACGGAAACACGGTTTGCCGATGTCCTGCCGGATACAACGACAGGACATGAGGGTGTGGTATTGGGTACTGCACCATTGGAACGCTCTCCATTATCCGTGTACAACATGGCAAATGCGTCGGATACGGATATTTCCGTGGCGGAGGCACTTTCGGTACAGGCACCCTCTGTGAGTGCAAAAGCGGCTGTGTTGCTGTGTGCCGATAACGGAACGGTGCTGTATGAAAAAAACGCCGATGAACGGTTGGCTATCGCCAGCATCACCAAGATCATGACGGCGTTGCTCGCCCTGGAATACGCCCAAACGAATGACAAGGCTGTGGTCTTCACGGCAGCGATGCAGGCCGAAGGCTCCAGTATGTATTTGCAGGTTGGTGATACCCTCCGGCTGTCCGAACTTGTCAAGGGCTTGATGATGGTGTCGGGCAACGATGCCGCCAATGCAATCGCCCTCGGTATCGCAGGCAGTGCCGAAGCCTTTGCGAAGCAGATGAACCGCAAGGCTCAACAGATCGGTATGACAAACAGTCACTTTGTCACGCCATCCGGTTTGGACGATGAACAGCACTACTCGACTGCCGCTGATATGGCACGGCTGTGTGCGTATGCCATGCGGAATGAACAGTTTGCCGCGATCGTATCCCAACGGCGGGAAACAGTGCACTATCTTGTCCCCGAAAACAAGACGCAAGTGTGTGTCAACCACAACCGATTGCTGTCACTGTATGATGGCTGTATCGGCATCAAGACGGGTTTCACGAAAAAGGCGGGACGTACCTTGACTTCCTGTGCGGAACGGGATGGGGTGCGGCTGGTGGCCGTCACGCTGAATGATCCGGACGATTGGCAGGATCATCAAACGCTGTTCGATTACGGTTTTTCACTCACCGAACGCACCACTGTTCTGCGGACAAGTGATTGCTATACATTGCCGGTGGTGGGGGGGCAAGCGGATGCAGTTGTGGTATGTCCCGTGCGGGATGTCTCGCTGACACGGCTCAAAAATAGGCCCGACACGATGCGGCTCCGCTGTATGATGCCGCACTTCATCTACGCCCCTGTTGCTGACTCTCAAACAGTCGGCGAGGTGGTTATCTATTATAACGGTCAGCCGTTCGCATCCGTCCCTTTGCGGGCAGAAACGGCGGTTGACGTGCAAAAGGAAGAGGAACCATGGAAAACAATGGAAAAGTAAGGATCCAAAAGATCATCGCCGAAGCGGGACTGGCATCTCGCCGCAAGGCAGAAGAACTCATCGAACGGGGAGCGGTCACGGTCAACGGACATCCTGTGAAACTCGGCGATAAAGCCGACCCGAACCGTGACAGGATCGTAGTAGCGGGTCGTGAGATCAAACTGCACAAAGATGCCAAGAAATACTACGTCATGCTGCACAAGCCCAGAGGTTTCATTACTACCATGAAGGACGAGGGCGGCCGCAAGTGTGTGGCGGAACTGGTGAACGAGATTCCGGCACGGCTGTTTCCTGTCGGTAGATTGGACAAGGATTCGGAGGGGATGCTCTTCATGACCAATGACGGCGACTTCGCCAACATGATTAGTCACCCGTCCACTCATTTTGCCAAGACTTACCGTGTAACAGTGCACCCCCGCATGACCGAGGAACAGCTCACCCAACTGACAACCGGTGTTGTGATTGACGGTCGTCCGTCTATGCCGGCTTCTGTTCGAGTTGTGACCGCCGAAAAGGAACGCACCGTGTTGGAAATTGTGCTGGAAGAGGGACGTAACCGCCAAATCCGCAAGATGTGCGAAGCGTTGGGGCTGGAAGTAGCTCGCTTGAAGCGTACCGCCATCGGTCCCGTTAAGTTGGGAATGCTGCAGCCGGGTCAATGGCGTGAACTGACAAACGATGAAATGCGGAGCATCCGCAATTACTATAATAAGCTGGCAGAACGTGCTGATAGAAATTGACCTGTCCAGATGACGAAAATGCCCCTGCCAATGGTCTTTTCAATGGCAAGGGCGTCCCTTTACGGCACAAAGCAAGCACCGCCACATCACAGCGTGAAATGTGATGTGGCGGTGTTTGTGTTATGGAAGATAATCATGCCTCTGTTGGAGAACAGGGAGGTGTTAGTTTGTATCTGCGATAAAGAACATCACATAATCGTCACTTCCGCCAGGACGGTCGTAATTAGCGAGAATAAATGACTCAAACGCTGAAATGACCTTTCTGGGGGTTAACTGGTTACTATGAACATCAATGGCCATGTAATAGGCTCGCTCGTAAGTATCGCTACGCTCTACACCTGCATAGTCTGTCATCAAATTCAGTGTATGTCTACGCCAACGAAAACTCTCGATTTGCTCATCGTTAATTCCTACCATCATAAGATAATCAGTTATTGACTTGCCGGGGTAAACCGACCCAATATAAGAGACCAAGAAATGGAGGTCATCAAAAGAAAGCGGGCTCTTGTTTTGAAAATCATTGAGGATACTTGCTGCATTCTTCGGATCGATGACGTCGTATCCGTCGTATGGGGATCCCTTACAGTGTTCGTCATGATCTATCCAAACGGATGATTTGAGAGGAATGTTGACGGTGCCTTGTCTGATGAAGATACGATCGTTGATATCGTTAAAGCTTTTGAGGTGAGAAGCAACACTGTTCGGGTCAGCGGTATCGAATACTTTTTGATCGAGGGCGGCAAAAGTGTTTGCTACAACACTTTTCAGAGACTTGACCTCATGGTAATGAGCCAACTCATCTTCGTTCAGCTTGGCCACA
>CACZZU010000111.1 GCA_902785765.1 uncultured Ruminococcus sp. | reverse complement strand
CTTCGCCTTCAACAGTCTTCTTGACCTGCAGGTCAATGTTCAAAGTACCAGCCTTAATCTTGTTGCCAGCGGAAGTAACGGAATCTGTGAACCACGCATAAGATGTACCGATCAGCATAGAGGTGCAAACGGCTACAGAAAGCAGGCTCGCAAATATCGCCTTTTTTGTAACTCTTTTCTCTTTCATGTGATTTTCCTCCTTGTCAGGATAATAATATTGTAAAGGATACATAATGAACCGACAGCTCATGCCGTCTGTTGTACGGACGGCACATGACCGCCCGTGTGTCATCGACAGCAATCGCTGTCTACACCTCAGTGGTCACGCATTAGTCGTTAATGCTCATGCCAACTGTTGCAAAGGCTGCCTTGGCGTTGTCGCCCACATTCGCAGTCTGTACGGCCTGAGCCTTGACATCGAGTGTGAAGCTGCCCTGCTCGTCACCGTCTTTTACGGTGAACGCATCGGCCTGCTCTTCTGTCATGCTGTCAGGAATCTTAACAGCGTCAAAGAGTGTCAGGTCTGCATCAGGAGCAAGAACGTTCTTCGCATAGTAAACGTAAGTAAGGGTGTCAGCACTCTCGTCATAAGCAAAAGCACTCAAATCGTTCTCGAAGTCTGTGGTGTTCAGACCGATCACCAGATTGCCCAGAGCGATGTCAGCAGGAGCCTTATTCAGCAGTCCGCCCCATGCAGCAGCATCCGATACTGTAACGACCATACGAATGTACTCATCGTACTTACCGGTGTTCTCAACATGGACTTCCTTGGTCAGCTCATCACCCGGCATGATGTCAGGGTACTCTGTACCATCTGTGTCCTTGTCGTCATCGGGGGTCTTCTCCCATACGTCTACGTCAAACTCTTTGTCCGGATCATCTGGTTCATCGGAGGTTGCAACCATGAACTTGTTCTGGACGCTGTCCGATGCGGAGAACCACGCAACAGATCCGACAGATACCAAAGCAGCCAAGCTGACTACAAGAGCACCGACAAGCACCTTTTTCTTGGTGTTTTTCATCAGATATCCTCCTTTCTGAAAATGTTTTTATTTCAGCACCGTCCTCGGATGGGAAACCTCCGGCGGTGACTAAAACCTTATTCATCAGCGGGCTTATCCGCTGTTTCGGCAGGCTGTGCTGTCGTTTTTTCCGGCTGTGCCGGTGCACTGTCGGCGGGTGTTGCCTGCGATACGGATGCCGCCGCACCACTCAACGCCTGCTGTGCTTTTTTCTGCTTGCGTTTGCCGAGTATATCCGGCAGGAAAACAAGGAAGATCAGCACCGCACATACACCAATGGTAATATACATACCCGGCGGGTACTGAATGAAGTCCGAAACATATCCCAGCTTCGGTATTTTGAACTGCGGCACACCAATGAGGTTTTTGAAGTGTACCGGCGTAGAGTCGATCGTCTCATTGGCATCGCCCTTTGTGTAGAAGTGCTGGTTTTCGGCATCGATCCGCACGACACGGTGCGTTGCTACAACCAAATCTTCATTCAGCACAAAGGTGATCGGATCGCCCACCTTCACGGTAGAAGGGTCTACGTTCTTGACATAAATCAAATCGCCGACATTATACACGGGACTCATACTGCCCGATATAACATTGAACACCCGAAAGCCCATCACCCTTGAACCCATCAGGAAAATGGCAAACAGCACAATCACAATAACCAACACGGTGGAGACAATACTCCAAACCTTGAGCAGCTTTGTTTTCATTCTCGACACCTTCCTCACTCAACCGAACCGTCAGACGGCTTTGTCACTTCGTCTGCGGTTGTTTTGTCAGAAGGCGTTTCAGCGGACGCACTGTCAGCCGGTGCTGTTTCGGCAGACGTTTCAGTGGAAACACCTGCAGCCGACGTTTGAGTACCTTCGCCGTTTTGCTCGCCCAACTTCGCACGAAGTGCTTCCAGTTCGGCCAACATCTGGGCGTTCTTTTCTCTTTCCGTCTCCAGCTGGTCTCTCTCGCCCTGCATATCTTCCATCTGCTGCTGCTTATAGCGGCGGAACAGCATGAAACTCTTGACACCCTGATAGATAATCAACAGCATAAACGGGATGAAGATACACACAACATATCCCGCAGGGGTCTTCATGAAGTTGAAGAAGTAGCCCATGCCGGGGATCTTGCCCTCGTACTTACCGAGGATATACATATAAGTAACGATCGTTTCGTCATCGGTGCCGGTCGTTGTACCGTAGGTCACGAAGCCCGGATTGCCTCTGGCATCGGTCGTTTTCTTTCTGATTTTATGGGTGATCGTCTCACCAAAATTGGCACTGTCCTGCGAGATAAAGGAGATAATGTCTCCCTCCTGCAGGGTAGCCGGATCAGCTTCCTTCACCATGATAAGGTCACCGGCATTAAAGTCCGTGGCACTCATGGAGTCAGAATTGACGATATAGAGCTTATAGCCCATAATCTGGCGGTCGTTGCGGTTAAAGGTATTGACGGAAATGATAGTGAAGATCGTCATCAGCACCGCAAACACCACAATCGCCCACACGATGACATTTTTGATGATATTGAACGCTTTTTTCAAGTCCTACTCTCTCCTGACATATCAAATGCTGACAGCCTTTTCAGAGACAACATCTGCAGAGGACACAAGAACCCCGCCCACACTGTTACTCATGGGCGGTTTCTCTCAATGTCCGACATCTTTCCTTTTTCTTCCTATCCCCATAAAAACTATCTGTCGTAATTGTACCACAAACAGCCAGAAAATACAAGTAGGCGGGGAGATTTTTGGATATTTCTACAAATAACTTTGGGTCACATTGTGTATTTGCACAAAGGTATTTTCCAATAATGGCGGAAACCATTCTTTTTGTTCACCGTTTGTTCATATTTGTGCAGGATTGACAATTTTTAGACAACATTTTCCCTGCCTTTTCGACACTTACGTTCCTCTCATGTTTTTGAGTTCCTCTTTTTTTGCACTCGTTGATTTGCCTCTGCCATCGTCATTTTTTTCCTTCGCAGCAGAGAGCTTTTGTCACATTTTATACTCCTCGCACAAAAAGAGCGGCGACACACCGTCACCGCCTTTGATACTCCATATCTATCACCGCACTGCCATGACACACATCCGTCTCACCGCCGACACAGCCGCCCAATCATACTGCACAGGAAAAACGCCGCCACATTGACCGCTACGATAGTAGACCCGACCGGCGTACCGGCCAAAATAGAAATCAGCATCCCTATAACCGCACAGATGACCGACACCACAACCGAACATACGGTAACCGACCGAAAACTCTTAAACAGCCGCATCGCCGATACAGCCGGAAAGATCACCAGTGCGGAGATCATCAGTGAGCCGACCAGCTTCATCGCCAGCACGATCACGACCGCGATAATAACCGCCAACAACAGATTGTAGCGTTTGGCTTTGGTGCCGACCGCCAGAGCAAAGCCCTCATCAAACGTCACTGCGAAAATTTTGTTGTAGAACAGCAGGAACACCGCCACCACGATCACCGAAATGATCGTGCAGACCCACACATCTGTCAGACTCAGGGTCAGCATCGAAGTCGAACCAAACAGCGTGCTGCACACATCACCTGACAGGTTAGAAGACGTTGAGAACACGTTCATCAGCAGATAGCCGAACGCCAACGCCCCCACCGAGATCATAGCGATAGCGGCATCACCCTTGATTTTGGCATTCTGTCCCGTTCGCAGCAGCAGGACAGCACTGATGACCGTAATTGGCATGACGATGAGCATCTGGTTTGTCAGGTTCAGTACAGCGGCAATCGCCATCGCACCGAACGCCACATGAGACAAACCATCCCCGATGAAGGAAAACCGCTTGAGTACCAACGTCACACCCAACAAAGAGGAACACAGGGCGATCAGTACCCCTACGATGAGAGCATACCGCACAAACGGATACTGCAAATAGTGTATCAGCGTGTCAAACATCGTTCTCACCGCCCTCCTGTAACAGGAACAAACGGCCAAAGTCGCTGTTCCGATAGTCCTCCTTTGTGCCGAAAAAGATCCGCTTGCCGATATGTAAAATATGGTCGGCGTAGCATACCGCTGCGGCAATATCATGCGAGATCATAATGATGGTGATTCCTTCTCCATTCAGTCGGGAGATCAATTCGTACATCTCGGCCGTCACCTTCGGGTCAAGTCCTGCGACAGGTTCGTCTAACAACAGTATCTTCTGTGTCGCACACAACGCTCTTGCTAACAAGACCCGCTGCTGCTGTCCGCCGGACAGTTCCCGATAGCACCGCTTCGCATAGTCACGGATGCCCATGCGTTCCATATTCTTTTCCGCCAACTGCTTCTGTTCTTTGCTATAAAACGGTCGCCAGCCACCCTGCGACTGACAGCCAGACAGCACGATCTCCCGTACCGAAGCCGGAAAATCCCGCTGTACAACCGTCTGCTGCGGCAGATAGCCGATCTCGTTCTTCCGCAGACCTTCACCAAACGTGATACTGCCGCCCATCGGCTTTTGCAGACCAAGCAGCGTCTTCATCAGCGTGGATTTGCCCGAACCGTTCTCCCCCACTACACAAAGATAGTCCCCTTCATGCACCGTGAAGTTCAGTCCCTCTATGATCGTGCGGTTCTCGTAGCCGAGCGTCAGACCGCTCACCGACAACATCACCGGCTGCTCTTTGGCCGTTCCCTTCGCAGGTGTTCCGCCGTTTGTTTCACTCTTCCCCATAGCTGTTCCTTTCCCTTGTCCCGTCATGTGTTGGGATGTGGTGATGCTAACGCCTGACGCAGTACCGACAGGTTCTTTTGCATGACCTCATAATAGCTGATGCCGCTCCGAATCTGCTCCGCAGTCACTGACTGCATCGAGTCCAGCGATAGGATCGTCTGGTCTTTCGTGCGGGTGTTGTCACGCACCGTATTCGCTACCGAACCATCCGTGCTTTCGGTGGTCAGGATGGTTTTCAGCCCCAGTTCGTCTACCTTATTCGCCAAAAATACGATCGTCTCGAAGCTTGCCTCTGTCTCTGCCGAACAACCCGCAAATGCTGCATAATAGGTAAGTCCACACGCATCTGTCAGATAGCGGAACGGGAACCGATCGGCAAATACCACTGTCTTCACCGATGAGGAAGCCACTGCCTGCTGATAGTCTTCCTTCAACGCTGTCAGCTGCTTTGCATAAGCCGCCGCATGGGTGCGGTATGTATTAGTATGAGCGGGGTCTGCCTGGCAGAGAGCGTCACATATCTGCTCACAGCAGAACATCGCATTTTCCGGCGACAGCCAGATATGTTCGTCATATTCTTCTCCTTCGTCCTCATGCTCGTCTTCGTGGTCGTGGGCATCCGTCTGCATACCATCCACTGTCTCTTCCGCCTTGGCTCTGTCGCCCATTCGTTCCATGAGGTTCACGACCACCATATCCTTGTTAGTCGCTTGCCGGAGGGCATCGGTGACCCAGCCGTCCGATTCACCGCCTACATAAATAAACACATCGCAGTCCGAGATGAGCATAATGTCATCCACAGAGGGCTGGTAGCTATGCAGGTCGGTGCCTTTATCCAGCAGCAGGTGCACGTCCATGTTGTCTGACTGCTCTCCTGCGACCTGTTTTGTCCAGTCATACAGCGGAAAAATCGTTGCCACGACCCGCGTTGTCCCCTCCTGTTTGGCTTCTTTGCCGCAGGCACACAAGCCGATGACCATCAGCACACAGAGCGTCGCCGCTATTATCTTCTTCATATCGTTACCCCTGCCTTTGTTCCGAGAAATTTTTTGGTTCTTTCATGGAAGTCTGTCCTTCATTCTACCATGGTACCGCAGGCTTGTCAATGGATTTGAAAGTCATTTTCATTTTTCTCGGTAAAAAAGCCGCCCCACACCCATCATAAGACAGGTGGGGGCGTTTATGCCAAGGATTACAGGGGAAAATGCTTATTATTTTATAACCATGGGATTCGTTCTTGTATTGGCATAGTCTGTGTTTTGGTTGGTACAGTTGACATCTTTGTAAACTTTCAAACCATTGTTTACCGTTAAGGTGCCATGCGTGCTGTTAGTATATCCGCCACCAATGCCATTTACATAACTACCGGTTGCTGTCACCGCACCGCCGTTGATGGTAACGCTGGCACCGGCTCCACTGTAACCACCACCAATACCGGCACCGCCTGCATTACCAGTTGCCGTGACTGTACCACCGTTGATGGTAACTTCTCCGCCGGCTCCACCGTAACCACCACCAATACCGGCACCGTTGTCAACGCCGGTTGCTGTGACAATGCCGCCGTTGATGACGACCTTACCGTTGTTTCCCAGACCACCGCCGCCAATACCGGCAGCCACAGAGCCGCCTTTCGCCGCAACTTTACCGCCGTTGATGATGATAGTACCGCCGGATTGATAAGCATTGCCGCCGATACCGGCATTGTTGAATATACCGGTTGCTTGCAGCGTGCCCTGATTGTCACCATCAGACTGTGCATAGATGTTCAGAGTGTTACCTCCACCAACTCCGATACCTTGATTGCCCGTCAGCGTCTTGCCATCAACCAGAATAAGGTTGACCGTACCGCTTACGTTGATACGATTGATGGCAACGTCGTCCGTAACAGCATACCAACCATTAGAATATCCACTGCCATTCAGCGTGGTCGTACTTGCCGTCATCGGAATAGTACCTACCGTCTTGGTGGTAAATGTTCCCGTACTCTGGTCGTAGTCACGATACTGGACAGGAACCAGCACTGTCACTGCACAGGTTGCCTTTACATTGGTGTTGCCGTTGCAGGTAGCGGTAATGGTGACTGTGCCGTATTTGACGGGTGTAACCTTACCAT
>CACZZU010000110.1 GCA_902785765.1 uncultured Ruminococcus sp. | reverse complement strand
GCATTGGAAGGTTATCTGGCAGTGCGTCCGGTCGATGGCGTGAAGGATAAGGATGCCCTGTTCATCAGCAGTAAATTGTGTCGCATGAGTCCCAGAGGGGTGGAGTACAAGCTGGAGAAATATCTTCAGAAGATCGGGCTGGACGGCAAGGGCTATTCACCGCACAAACTGCGGCATACCGCTGCCACATTGATGTATCAGAAGGGCGGCGTAGATGTGCGTACCCTGCAGGCCATTCTGGGACACTCGGTTTTGAGCACTACGCAGATCTACACCCATGTGGCAGACTATCAAGTGGTGGCGGGACTAAAAGCCAATCCGCTGTCTGGCAAGCGAAAGACTGCCCGCTCTCAAAAAAAAGCCGCAAAAGCAGCCGGACTGGATGTTCCTTCCGAATCGGTGGCACTTTCCGAAGCGGACGAGTGTTCGGAGACTCCCGAAGATCCAGCAGCCACTACATCTGCTGAAACCGATATACCTCCTGTGTCTGCCGCAGCAAGGCAGGAACAAGAATCGGTCTTGCCGACTGTCTTGGACGCAGAAAAGGAGGATCCTCTGCCGGTGCCGGAGGTTCCCACGCCGACGCAAACACCCCCAAAACCATCTTCGACTGCCTGATGTTTCCGTGCCGTCGATAAACTGCCCCCACAACTTCGTGAAAGTTGTGGGGATATTTTTTTCTCACAGCACGAGAACTTGCCGTTTCTCTCTTTTCACTGTTTGGGCAGTTCTTCAAAGTCGATGCCGAAGGTGAGAGAATCGCCTTGCTGAACGGCGTACAGGTCAGGATCCTGACGGTGTTGATAGACATGATCGTATCTGGTCGGAGCCTCTACGGTTGTGCCGTCATAGCCCCGATAAGTGTTGACCTCCCGTATCATCTCGGAATAGCGTCCGGCGGCACGGTCATGGGCGGCGGCATTGTCAGCCATCATTTGATGCTGGATATGGGAGGTGTAAGTATTGGTGTCAGCGATGATCTGGGAACGGCGATCCCACGAAGCAGCCTGTGCTTGAGCAATGCCCATTTGGGCGTTTTGTACCAGCGACATCATTTCTGCCCGTACTGTTTCCATTGCGGGCAGATAGTCCAATGTGGCATTGATGCGTTGTAATTCGGTGTAAGCCTGTTCAAAGGCGGTTTCGGAAGACAGTAGTGTGAACTCGTAGGAGGTCGCCCAATACCGTTCCTGTACCTGCTGTGCGACCATCTGCGGCACCATCCGCATACCAAACATCCCCGGCACGGGCTGCAGCTGCACATTCTGTACAGTTGCCTGACGTATGAGCTGCAGCACGCGTGTCTCTGCGTAGACCATACGGCGATGTCCCTCCGCAGAGGTGCCGCAATAGGTTTTGCCCGCCCATGCAGCGGAGACGTGATCGAAGCCTTTGGACAGAAAATGCTGCACCAAACGCTGTTGTCGGACTGTTTCTTCGGGATCGGTCTGCCGTTCGTGTCTCACTGACAGGGAAGTCAGTCCACAGCCCTGTGCCAGCGTATCACAGTAAGCGGCAGCAGGTTGGTAGGACTTTAGCCGAAAGAACATCGGGGTACGGGTGAGTGTCAGGTCTTCCAGACGGTTTTGCAGGGCAGCCGTCTGTGGAGAGGGCTCGATATGTTTGTAGAAACATTCACCCGTGAAAACGATCTTGGCGGAACGATCAGGGGACAGCAGGGACAGCGACAGCACCATTGGATTACTGACGAGGTCAAAACGATCATTGGCGAGGGTACATTGGTACGACCAGTTTGGCGGTAAATAGCTTTTCAGCAAAGGACGGTTCCGGATGGTACTTTCGTTGAGTACGGTCAGATGATCGACCCTGCCGCGACCCAGCGGCGGCATCAAAACGGCATCTTGTGAGCGGGTTTGCGGGTGCATTTTGTACTGCGTTCCGCAGGAACGGCAGACAGCAACAGCGTCACTGCCATTCCAGAAAAAGGGGTGGCGGCACTTCGGACAAGTGATTTGTTGTGACATCGTGTTCCCTCCCATCGGCTCTTGACGAGCTATTTGGCTTTCAGAAAGCGTGTTCCTTCCTCGGTTACGGCAAAAGCGGTGAAAGACAACAGTTCACTGCATCCGAAACGGGAAGCGGCCTTGACCAGTCCGTTTCGCCGCAGCAGTTCTAACGCCTCTCCGATCTGACGGACGGTGTATTTTTGACAGACTTTCGCTCCCGTAACTTCCTGAAACGTCACCTGTCCGGCAGAGGGCAGCGTTTCGTTCAGGTATTGCAGGACGTGCCGGACACAGGGGTCTTGTAACTGCATCTCATTCTCTCCCTTCGTCAGTGAAATGGGGTGACAGCATCATCAGTTCCTCCAAGGCAATACAATGGGGGAAGGTATTGCGGCGTACCCCGTCTACACACTCCTCAAAATCCATCCAGCGGACACTCTCCACTTCTTCCTGTTGGATACGGAAGTCGGACGCCTCCTGGTCCAGCCACAGCAGGAACACACGGGAATACTGTCGGTCGTGAAACGGCTTGCCGAAGAAAACGTCGTCTGCCGTGATAGAGCGGTCGCCGCACAGGATCAATTCTTCCGGCGAAACGGTCACGCCCAATTCTTCCTGCAATTCCCGCAGGGCAGAGGGAATGTAATCGACACCGGCCGGAATATGTCCGGCACTGGAGATGTCGTAGCAGTTCGGGTAAGAGGCCTTGGTCGCACAACGCTTTTGCAGAAGAATCTGAACACGTCCTTTGCGGTGCCGCAGCAGCCATACATGAGCGGTACGGTGAGGAATGCCTTTTTCATGTGCCGTGGCACGATCAATTATCTGACCGGTCGGTTCGCCGTTGTCGTTCACGATATCGAGGTATTCTTCCATAGTATGAATCTCCTTATGACAGCCGAAGCTGATGTCACCTCCATTATACACCATCTGTTTTTGGGTTACAAGTAGGTATGTACAGGTATGCAGCGAAACACCACCCATTTTTCCGCTCTGTTCATCCGCCGCAGGAAAGAAGACGGATACCACCCCTGATGTTGTTGGCCTGACTGTGGAGCTGTCAAAACCGAATCGCTAAAGACCGTGTATGAATTGCGCGTAAAAAGCACCTTTGGAAACGAGTGGGGTATAGGAACAACCTATTGCCAAGACGTGAAAAAAGCCTTGACAAAACCATGCGGGTGTGAGATAATACAGTACAGAATAATCCTATCAATCACATAGGTTATATATGTTATTCAAGAAGGAGCAATGGCTATGAATATCCAGAACTTTCAGCAGCGATGTTCATGCAGTCTGCCTAACTGTTCATACATCCGAGGAGAATGATACATGAAAACATATCAGAAAATAACCGATCTTATCGGAAAAACGCCGCTGTTAGCGTTGGAAACCGCGAGCAACAACACGGGTGCCGTGATTTTGGCAAAGCTGGAGTACTTTAATCCCGCAGGAAGTGTAAAGGACAGGATCGCAAAGGCGATGATAGACGATGCGGAAGCCAAAGGCATCCTGAAGCCGGACTCGGTGATTATTGAACCCACAAGCGGAAATACAGGCATAGGTCTTGCCGCCGTAGCAGCCGCAAGGGGCTATCAGGTCATACTGACGATGCCGGAAACAATGAGCATTGAGCGAAAAAATCTCCTCAAGGCCTATGGTGCGAAAGTCGTTCTGACCGAAGGGGTAAAGGGAATGAAGGGTGCGATTGCAAAGGCTCAAGAAATTGCAGCTGAAACCACACACAGCTTTATTCCAAGTCAGTTTACCAACAGTGCCAACCCGAAGGTACATTATGACACAACAGGTCCCGAAATATGGGATGACACAGACGGCAAAGTAGATATTTTCGTAGCAGGTGTGGGTACAGGCGGTACGATTTCCGGTGTGGGAGCATACCTGAAAAGTCAGAATCCCAATGTGCAGGTAATAGCTGTTGAGCCTGCCGGTTCGCCTGTTCTTTCAGGCGAAAAACCCGGACCGCATAAGATACAGGGGATCGGTGCAGGTTTTGTACCCGAAACGCTGAATACTGCCGTTTATGACGAGATCATAAAGGTGACCAACGAGGACGCCTTTGAGACAGGCAGGGAACTCGCCAAAAAGGAGGGACTTCTGGTGGGCATATCTTCAGGGGCAGCCGTATGGGCAGCCAAGAAACTGGCGATACGCCCCGAAAATAAAGGAAAGATAATAGTAGCTATACTGCCCGATACAGGTGAAAGATACCTGTCTACGGCAATGTTTTCCGTATGAGAAGAGGTAACCAAAATGAGAATCCGCAGCATACAGCTTGATATGGTTTCAGCTGAAGGCAGAGCGTATGCTTTCGGCAATGTTGCTGTGCCTGTTTGCTGCTGTATGTGTTGTACCGACACAGGCGGCTTATAGAATTGTTTTATCCGAACGTAAAACAGATTTTCTGACACGGCCGTCTGTCCGCATTATTGCAGGACAGGCGGCATTTTGTCGAAAGGAGACAGCATCATGATAGCAGCACAGGAGAGTACCACCGCTAAACTTTGTTCTTTTGCCCGTGCATATCATTCAAATATCGGGCGAAAAAAGATATTCGATGATTACCTCGCATACGACCTGATGGGCAAAGAAGAATTTGAGAGGATGGGGCGGCTGATACAGAATGATTTTGAGCCTGATTATAAGGCTGATGCCCCAGAGTTTACAACAGAACAGATCACCACCAAGTTTAACCGCTATATCGCACCGATCCCGCTTTCACGAATCGCATTTGCCGAAACAAAATTGCTTGAGTTTGCCCAAAAATATCCTGTATGCCAGTATGTTATCTGCGGTGCCGGGATGGATACTTTTGCTTTCAGAAACGGCAACAAAGCTATCAGGATATTTGAACTGGATCATCCCGATACGAGCCGATATAAGTGCAAAAGAATACAGGAGCTGGAATGGAATATCCCGAAAAATCTGACCTTCGTTCCCATAGATTTTTCAAAGGATGATATGATCAGCGTCCTTTCTGCTTCCGGATTTGATCCGAAGGTTCCTGCGTTTTTTGCGATACTTGGTGTTTCCTATTATCTTACACTGCCCGTTTTTGAACAAACGGTAAAGAATATTGGCAAGCTGTGCCATGTACAGGCGAAACTGGTATTTGATTATCCCGATGAAACTACCCTTTTGTCGGAAAACGCCGAAAGAGTACACACGCTCGCACATATTACAGAAAGGCTTGGAGAGAAAATGCTGCACGGCTATTCCTATGCGGAGATCAATACCATGCTTGACCGTCATGGCTTTGGAATAGAAGACCACGAAACACCGCAGATGATACAGCAGCATTATTTTGCGGACAGGGATGACGGTATACAGGCATTTGAAAACATACATTTCATGTTGGCTTACAAAGAAGCGGATATGACAAGGAGGCAATCTAATGGAACAGATCGCAAGCTTTTCGGTTGATCATAGACGGATCGTTCCCGGTATTTTCACCAGCCGTACAGATAAAGTCGGTGATGGTATGCTCACGACCTATGATATACGACTGACAAAACCGAACAGAGAACCCGCAATAGATGCGGCAGCCATGCATTCGTTAGAACATATCATAGCAACCTTCCTGCGGAATGACCCGTATTGGAAGGAGGAGATCGTCTACTGGGGTCCGATGGGCTGTTTGACAGGTTTTTACCTGATACTAAAGGGCAGCCGTTCTCCTCGGGAAATATATGACCTGATCCTCAAAGCTTTCAGGGAGGTTGACAATGTACAGAGTGTTCCCGGTACGTCGCCGGAAAACTGCGGTCATTATCTGATGCATAACCTGGGAATGGCCAAATGGTATGCGGCAAAATTCGCTGCCTATCTTGACGCAAATTTCGGAAACGAAGAAATCTTCCATTATCCTAAAACGGAGCGTCTTATTACAGATGACGGACAGCGTTTCTTTGATTCATAATGAAAACGAAAAGGAGTAATCGTTATGTCAACATATAAAAACATCGAATCAGCCCTCATTCACGGGGGAATTGACGGAGATGCATACACAAAGGCAGTCAATGTGCCGATTTATCAGACCTCTACCTATGAACAGAGCGGCATCGGAGAAACGCCCCGCTGGGAATATTCCCGCACGGGCAACCCCACCCGTGCAGCATTGGAAGCACTTATCGCTGAGTTGGAAAGCGGAAAAGCAGGTTTCGCCTTTGCTTCCGGTATGGCTGCCATCACGGCCGTACTCAGCCTGTTTCGTACCGGTGACAGAATCATCATATCCAGTAATGTTTACGGCGGCACCTTCCGTTTACTGGACAAAGTGTTCGATCATTTTGGAATAGGTTATTCCATCGAGGACACCACCCATATCGGAGAGCTTGAAACCAAGATAACGCCTGATGTCAAGGCAATACTGATAGAGAGCCCTGCCAATCCACTGCTTACGGTTACCGATATCGGTGCAGTCGCTCGTATTGCCGCAAAACATAACATCTTGTCCATTGTGGATAATACCTTTATGACGCCGTATTTACAGCGGCCGCTGGAACTTGGTGCAGATATCGTGATCCACAGTGCCACCAAATATCTTGGCGGTCACAGTGACGTGGTGGCTGGTCTGGTGGTCGTCAATGACGATAAGCTTGCCAAGCGGATAGCGTTTATTCAAAACTCGACTGGCGGTGTCCTTGGTCCGTTCGACAGCTTTCTGCTTATCAGAGGAATCAAAACGCTTGGTGTCCGTTTGGATCGTCACGTTGAGAATGCAGAGAAAGCTGCCAGATTCCTCCGTGAGCATCCAGCTGTCAAGAAGGTCTATTACCCAGGACTGCCTGATGCACAGGGCTATGAGATCAACAAAAGACAGGCGAAAAGCGGGGGTGTGATGATCTCCTTTGAGCTTTACGAAAA
>CACZZU010000109.1:12055-12848 GCA_902785765.1 uncultured Ruminococcus sp. | reverse complement strand
CGAGATCATCTCTCTATCGAAAAACTTCGACTTCGGCTGCTGCGGCACATACGGCTGGTACATGACCTGTGGCATGGGCTGTTGAAGAGGCTGCTGCATCTGCTGCGGCATGGGTTGCTGAACAGGCTGCTGCACCGGCTGATCAGGCTGCTTTTCCAACTGTGGCTGATAGGGGTTCTGGTTGTTCATACCGTTCATTCCTTTCATGCGGAAAATAGGGGACCTTTCCTTCTCTATTCTACCACACCAACGAAGGACTGTCAATTTATTCTGTCAAAAAAGGGCGATTCCTACCAAGATTTTATGGTGCTGTCGGAAAGGACACTCCAAAAATGCCGTCTGCCTTCCCAAAAGCAGACGGCACCGCTTCTTTTCCTCATTCACGGCGTTACCCATAGAGAACACGCTGCGGAAAAACAGGCACGGCAGCCTGTCACCGGTAACAGGACACCGCTGAGCAGAAGGACGATGGCGGCCACCAGACAGACGATCACGCCCCATGTTCCCCACGGACGCCCCTGTTGGAGCGATTGCTGTCCGCCGATGATGGCACACGTCAGTCCCACAGCCGCCAATACGCTTGCGGCAATATGCAGTACGAGTCCTATGACGCTTGACGGCAGCACTAAAGCGATCACCAACAATACGATGCTGAAAATGCTCAACACGAAACCGACCGTTTGGAGGGTTCGCTCATACCAGCGGTCATGAAGCTTGGATACCGCTTTGCCGTGAGGAATATGCCGAAACACCGGATTATCCTGTGCAGCACGCGATTGAGATGATGAAGGAG